>NZ_CP026378.1:4000706-4308453 GCF_002953215.1 Mixta calida | reverse complement strand
CACTGGCCCTGCGCAATTTCCCTGAGCTGTCGCTAAACTTCCGTCCAGGTTATTTCATTTTTGTCCGTATGATGTGGCATCCTTATGCCCATACCAACGATCATCCTGGAACGTGAAAACTATGGCCCAAATCGCAGAAAACCCTTTGATTCTGGTAGATGGATCTTCCTACCTTTATCGCGCCTATCACGCTTTTCCTCCGCTGACGAACAGCGCTGGCGAGCCGACCGGCGCGATGTACGGCGTCCTCAATATGCTGCGTAGCTTACTGTTACAGTACAAACCCAGCCATGTCGCCGTAGTGTTTGATGCAAAAGGCAAAACGTTTCGTGACGAACTGTTTGAGCATTACAAATCCCACCGTCCGCCCATGCCGGATGATCTGCGGGCGCAAATTGAGCCTCTGCATAATATGGTGCGCGCGATGGGGCTGCCGTTGCTGGCGGTATCAGGCGTAGAAGCGGATGACGTGATCGGCACGCTGGCTCTGCAGGCGGAACAGCAGGGGCGCGCGGTGCTGATCAGCACCGGCGACAAAGATATGGCCCAGCTGGTTACGCCGAACATCACGCTTATCAATACCATGAACAACGCCATCCTTGGTCCGGACGAGGTTAAGGAAAAATATGGCATCCCGCCTGAACTGATTATCGACTTCCTCGCGCTGATGGGCGATGCCTCCGATAATATTCCCGGCGTGCCTGGCGTGGGCGAGAAAACCGCGCAGGCGCTGTTACAGGGCTTGGGCGGCATTACCACTCTCTATGAAAATCTGGATAAGATCGCCGATCTCAGCTTCCGTGGCGCAAAAACCATGGCGGCGAAGCTGGAGCAGAATAAAGAAGTGGCGCTGCTCTCTTATCAGCTGGCTACCATTAAAACCGATGTGGCGCTGGATGTAGACTGCGAGCAGCTGACGGTCAATGAGCCGGATGTCGAGACGCTGCTGGGTCTGTTCCGTCATTATGAATTCCGCCGCTGGCTGACCGATCTGGAAGAGGGCAAATGGCTTCAGGGACGCAAGAGCAATGTCGGCGCACAGAAAAAGCTGGCGGAAGAGGAGCCAGCGCCGCAGCCAGAAAGCGTCAGCGTGCTTTCTTCTGACGGCTACGTCACTATCCTGGATGAAGCGACTTTCGACAGCTGGCTAAAGAAACTTCAGCAGAGCGAGCTGTTCGCTTTCGATCTGGAAACCGATTCGCTGGACACTCTTACCGCCAACATTATCGGCCTCTCCTTTGCCGTCGCGCCGGGCGAGGCGGCCTATCTGCCGGTGGCGCATGATTACCTGGATGCGCCCGATCAGCTGGATCGCAACGCCGTGCTGGCGCGGCTCAAGCCGCTGCTGGAAGATGAAAAATGCCTGAAAGTGGGTCAGAACCTCAAGTTCGACCGTAGCGTGCTGAAAAACTACGATATCGAGCTGGGCGGCATTAAATTCGACACCATGCTTGAATCCTATATGCTGAACAGCGTGGTCGGTAAGCATGATATGGACAGCCTGGCGTCACGCTGGCTGAACCATAAAACGGTCACCTTCACCGAAATCGCGGGCAAAGGCAAAAACCAGCTGACCTTTAACCAGATCGCGCTGGAGCAGGCGGCGCATTACGCTGCGGAAGATGCAGACGTCACGCTGCAATTGCACCTAAAAATGTGGCCGGAGCTGGAGAAAGAGGCTGGCCCGAAAAAGGTGTTTGAAGAGATCGAAATGCCGCTGCTGGCAGTGATTTCACGCATCGAACGCAACGGCGTTTTAATCGACCAGAACATTCTGGCGAAGCATTCTCAGGAGCTGACCACGCGCCTGAAAGAACTTGAAGAAAAAGCGCATGAGCTGGCGGGCGAGCCGTTTAATCTTTCATCAACTAAACAGCTGCAAACTATTCTGTTTGAAAAGCAGGGGATCAAGCCCACGAAAAAAACGCCGGGCGGCGCGCCTTCTACCAGCGAAGAAGTGCTGGCCGAGCTGGCGCTCGACTATCCGCTGCCGAAAGTGATTCTGGAGCATCGCGGCCTGTCCAAGCTCAAATCGACCTATACCGATAAGCTGCCACAGATGATTAACCCGCGTACCGGCCGGGTGCACACCTCTTATCAACAGGCGGTCACGGCGACAGGGCGTCTCTCGTCGACCGATCCTAACCTGCAAAACATCCCGGTGCGTAATGAAGAAGGGCGCCGTATCCGCCAGGCATTTATCGCACCGAAAGGTTGCCGCATCGTCGCGGCGGATTACTCGCAGATCGAGCTGCGCATTATGGCGCATTTGTCGCAGGATAAAGGGCTGCTTGCCGCTTTTGCCGAAGGTCAGGATATCCACCGCGCGACGGCGGCGGAAGTTTTCGGCGTCAGCGTTGATAAGGTAACCAACGAACAGCGCCGCAGCGCGAAAGCGATTAACTTCGGTCTGATCTATGGTATGAGCGCATTTGGTCTGTCGCGTCAGCTGAATATCAACGCGGGCGAAGCGAAAATCTATATGGATCGCTATTTTGAACGCTATCCGGGCGTGCTGACCTATATGGAAACCACGCGTCAGCAGGCGTCCGAGCAAGGTTATGTTTCTACGTTGGATGGCCGTCGCCTGTGGCTGCCTGATATCAAATCCGCTAACGCCATTCGACGTAAGGCGGCGGAGCGCGCGGCAATCAACGCGCCGATGCAGGGAACCGCGGCGGACATTATCAAGCGTGCAATGATTGACGTCGATGCCTGGCTGCGCCAGCCGGACGCGCCGCAGGTCACAATGATTATGCAGGTTCACGATGAACTGGTATTTGAAGTGCGGGAAGAAGACGTTAAATCCGCCAGCGCGAAAATCCAGCAGCTGATGGAAAACAGCGTGAAGCTGGATGTACCGCTGCGGGTAGATGTCGGCGTAGGCGATAACTGGGATCAGGCGCACTGATGCCGTAAAGACCAGCCTGGCGGCAGCGCGCTTCCGCGACATGCCGTCAGGAACGCCTGATTTTTCTGAAGAAATAAGCCTGTGCTGGCATCATGACGCTCAAACATTTTTTTAGTAATTAAGCTACAGGGATTCACTGTTTATGTGACGGCTGTTAAGAAAAAACAGCAGTTTTATGAAAATTAACTACAAAAAATGCTTTGTCGGTCAGAAAAAATCGGGTAAAGTTTACGGCGTAGGGTACAGAGGTAAGATGTTCTATCTTTCAGACCTTTTACTTCACGTAATCGGATTTGGCTGAATATTAGCCGCCCCAGTCATTCTGTGACTGGGGCGTTTTTTATTGGGCGCCTGCCAGACGGGATGCAGCGCACCCTCCTTCCTTATTCCGCCGGCTCGTCTTTGAGCGGGCTAAACCAGCTATCCAGCTTATCGCGCAGTTTATCGACGCCCATTTTCTTCAGGGAAGAAAAGAGTTCGACCTGCACATCGCCCATAAACGCCATCGATGCTTCGCGCACCATATTGAGCTGGCTCTTACGCGCGCCTGAGGCGAGCTTATCCGCCTTGGTCAGCAGCACCAGCACCGGAATTTGACTCTGCACCGCCCATTCAATCATCTGCTGATCGAGATCTTTCATCGGATGACGAACATCCATCAGGACAACCAGCCCCTTAAGGCATTCCCGCTTTTGCAGATATTCGCCCAGCGCTCGCTGCCATTTGCGTTTCATCTCTTCAGGCACTTCAGCGTAGCCATAGCCCGGCAAGTCGACCAGCCGCGCGCCTTCCGCCACCTGAAACAGGTTGATCAGCTGAGTGCGGCCAGGCGTTTTACTGGTGCGCGCCAGGCTTTTTTGGTTGGTCAATGTATTGAGGGCACTGGATTTACCCGCATTAGAACGGCCTGCAAATGCCACTTCGATACCTTCATCAGCCGGAAGGTGACGAATATCGGGGGCGCTGGTAACGAAGTGTGTGACGTGATAATTCCAGCCTGACAAAATAGAGACTCCTGGAGAGGTCGGTGTGTTGAATGTCGTGATTATACCCTTAAAGCGGGCAAAGCGCTGCCTGGCCAGCTTTATGAAAAACTTTGTAAGATATTTGCCATAGTTATTGCCAGTTATTGACGTTTGTTAGAACTTCGATTTTATTAATTTCTATAAAGTTCAATAAATTAAATAGAGCGATGCCGAATAAGAAAGAATAAATGGCTTATGTATCTTGCCACTTTGAGCAGTTAGTCTAAAGTAATTCACAGAGTTTGGATGGCTCACTTCAGGATGAAGCGCTCAGGGAAGCGGGGAACGCACAGAGCAGGGAAAGGGAAAGGGAAAGGGCGCTAAGGAACGTGCCGTCAGGGAAAAGGAAACGCTCAGGATGAGAGCGAATAGCAAAGGGAAAAACCGGGACGTTGACTGCAAAACGGATTTAAAGGATGGTTATCCTTCTACGGAAGGTACGAAAAAAGGCGACAGGGTGACCTGCCGCCTTTTTTCTTTGTGCGCTTTCTGCTAGATTCCGCCGCAATTCTATACTAAAGAAACCCCCCGGATAAAAGATCATGAAACCTGCACGTAAGCCACAAACCAGCGCGGCGCCAAAAGTAAAACGTCAATCGCGCGAAGATCAAAATCAGGAAGCGCGCGATCGTAAACGCGACAAAAAGCGTCGCGGACATGCGGCAGGCAGCCGCGCGAACCCCATTGCGCAGCAAAACGGCAAAGGAAATGCTAACAAGGAAAAAGACCCGCGTATCGGCAGTAAAAAACCGGTGCCGTTATTGAAAGAAGGCGTGACGGTCGCTAAGCCGATTAAAAAGGCGCCTGTTCAGCAGAAGCCGCAGATGAGCCCGGAAGACGAGCTGGCGAAGCTGGAAAACGACGAGCGTCTTGATGCGCTGCTGGATCGTCTGGAGAATGGCGAAGTGCTGTCGGCGGAAGAGCAGGCCTGGCTGGATCAAACGCTGGACCGCATTGATGTGCTGATGGAACAGCTGGGCATTGGCATGGATGACGACGACGCAGATGAAGAAGCGGATGAAGATATGTATCGTCTGCTGAAAGGCGAGCGCTAAACGTACCGCGTAATTTGACGGGCGCTGGCGAAAACGCTCGTCCGCTCATTCAGGTATCCCACTATGTTTTGGCCTGGATCAATTATCGCACTCCTGTTGGCGTGTTATCTGTTTTGGCTGTTTGTTAAACTACGCCGCCTGACGCAGCTGAAATCCCGGTTGCGCCGTGCTACCGCTAACCGGCAGCGCCAGGCCTCCCTGCCATTGACGCGGCCCGTAAGGCGTCGTAAATGGAAGGAGTGAACATGTCAATGCCGTTAACCGAGTGGGATCAGGCCCTGATCGAAAAGTATAACTATGCCGGGCCGCGTTATACTTCTTATCCCACCGCGCTGGAGTTTACCGAAGGCTGGAGCGAGGCGGCATTTCAGCAGGCCGCCCGTCGCTATCCCGATCGACCGCTCTCTCTCTATATCCACATTCCTTTTTGCCATCGCCTCTGCTATTTCTGCGGCTGCAACAAGCAGGTCACGCGCCAGATGCATAAAGGCGATCGCTACCTGGATGTGCTGGAGCAGGAGATCCGTCAGCGGGCGGCGCTGTTTGGCGGACGCAGCGTCACGCAGATGCACTGGGGCGGCGGCACGCCGACGTGGCTAAGCAAAGCGCAAATGAGTCGTCTGATGGCGGTGCTGCGGAAATGCTTCAATTTCAGCGCGACGGCTGAGATTTCTATCGAAGTCGATCCGCGCGAAATCGAGCTGGATATACTCGATCACCTGCGCGCGCTTGGCTTTACTCGCCTCAGTATGGGCGTACAGGATTTTAATAAAGTCGTGCAGGAGCGGGTCAACCGCGTGCAGGATGAAGCCTTTATTTTCGCGCTGATCAAGCGCGCGCGCGAACTGGGCTTTACCTCAAGCAATATCGACCTGATCTACGGCCTGCCGATGCAAACGCCGGAAAGCTTCGATTATACGCTGCAAAAAGTGGCAGAGCTGCGGCCCGATCGCTTAAGCGTATTCAATTATGCGCATCTGCCGACGCTGTTCGCCGCCCAGCGTAAAATTAAAGACGACGAACTGCCGGGACCGGCGCAGAAGCTGGTGATCCTGCAACAAACCATCGCCACGCTGACCGCGCAAGGCTATCACTATATCGGCATGGATCATTTCGCCCGCCCGGACGATGAATTGGCCGTCGCGCAGCGCGCCGGCAAGCTGCACCGCAACTTTCAGGGTTACACCACTCACGGCGACACCGATCTGTTAGGAATGGGCGTGTCGGCGATCAGTATGCTGGGGGACTGCTACGCGCAGAACCAGAAAGAGCTTAAGGCGTACTACGCCAGCGTAGAGCAACAGGGCAACGCCCTGTGGCGCGGCTTAACGCTGAGCGCCGACGACTGCCTGCGGCGCGATGTGATTAAAGCGCTGATCTGTAACTTCGCGCTCTCCTTCGCCGACATTGAGAAGCAAAGCGGCGTGAAATTTACCGAATACTTCGCCGAGGATTTGGCTTTGCTGGCGCCGCTGGCGGCGGATGGGCTGGTGGACGTGCTGCCGGAAGGCTTACAGGTGACGCCAAAGGGACGGCTGTTGATCCGCAATATCTGCATGTGCTTTGACGTTTATATGCGACAAAAAGCGCGGCAGCAGCAGTTCTCGCGCGTTATTTAGCACAGCAAGCAAAAAGGCCGGGAGCGCCGGCCTTTTTGTTAATTAAACAGATTGAGCATCACGGCGCACAGCACAGCCGCCAGCGCGGTCTGCGGCGAATGGCCGATAGCAGCGCCGGTTTCAGCGCTCTGCGAGACCAAATGCATCAGTGATTCAAACATGATAAACCTCCGGGCAACCGCTCAGAATGATACTGAACGGCACCGGCGTGTAAAGAGCGTGCCTGCGAAAAATTGCGCAATAAATAATCTTTTTTACACTTTTTTCGTCTACTCCATTCCCAGCTCTTTTAGCTTACGCGTAAGGGTGTTGCGTCCCCAGCCCAGCAGCCGCGCCGCTTCCTGCTTATGGCCCTGCGTATGGCGCAGCGCGGTGGTCAGCAGAGTGCGTTCCATCTCCGGCTGAGCTTCCGACAACAGGTCTTGATGACCGGATCGCAATGCCCGATCGGCCCACTGCGCCAGTAGCGTGGCCCAGCTGTCCGGCAGCGACTGTACGGCGGGATCGCTGCTGCTGCTTTCAAACAGCTCCGGCGGCAAATCCTGAATGAGGACCTCCTGTCCGGCAGCCATCACCGTCAGCCAACGGCAGGTATTTTCCAGCTGGCGCACATTGCCCGACCAGTGCAGCCGCGTCAACGCCGCCTCGGTTTCAGGGTGCAGGATTTTTGCCTCTACGCCCAGCTCGCGTGCGGCTACCTGCAGGAAGTAGCGCGCCAGCCGTGGAATATCCTCGCGGCGCTCGCGTAGCGGCGGCAAATGCACGCGGATCACATTCAGACGGTGGAACAGATCTTCCCTGAACTTGCCTTCCTGCACGCGCAGCTCAAGATTCTGGTGGGTTGCCGCGATAATCCGCACGTCCACTTTTACCGGCGCATAGCCGCCGACGCGATAAAACTGCCCGTCGGCCAGCACGCGCAGTAGGCGCGTCTGCACATCCAGCGGCATGTCGCCGATTTCATCAAGAAACAGCGTACCGCCGTCCGCCTGCTCAAAACGCCCCTGGCGAATCTGATTGGCGCCGGTAAACGCGCCTTTCTCATGACCGAACAGCTCAGACTCAATCAGGTCTTTCGGGATCGCCGCCATATTCAGCGCAATGAAGGGCGCTTTGGCGCGCGGGCTGTGGCGATGCAGCGCATGCGCCACCAGCTCTTTGCCGGTACCCGATTCGCCGTTGATCAGCACACTAATTGAAGAGCGCGAAAGACGACCGATAATGCGAAACACATCCTGCATCGCCGGCGCTTCGCCAATGATGTCAGTGGTCGGCCCGCTCACTGGCCTGTCGCGCGGCTGCTGCTGCTCCTGATAATGACTGATTGCGCGCTCAACCAGCGCGACGGCTTCGTCGATATCAAACGGCTTAGGCAGATAATCAAACGCGCCCTGCTGATAGGCGCTGACCGCCGCATCCAGATCTGAATGCGCCGTCATGATAATCACCGGCAGCATCGGATGACGCTGTTTAATCTGTTTCAGTAACGCCAGGCCATCCATTCCGGGCATACGAATATCAGACAGTAAAACGTCTGGGGTTTTGCTGGCGAGTGCGTCCAGCACTTCGCTGCCGCTTTCAAACGTGGCGCAGCTTAAACCGGCTCCGGTCAGTGCGCGTTCAAGCACCCAGCGGATGGAGCTATCGTCATCGACGATCCAAACTATCCCTCGTTGCATAGAAACCTCACTGGCGAATAGGCAGGTAAATCGAAAATTCGGTATGGCCAGGCCAACTGCTAAATTCTATTTTTCCAGAATGCTGGTCGATCAGGCTGCGGGCAATAGAGAGGCCCAGTCCGGTTCCGCCCTCCCGACCGCTGACCATTGGATAAAACAGCGTATCCTGCAGCTGCGTCGGAATGCCTGGTCCGTCATCTTCCACATCAATACGCGCTACCAGACGATAACGCGCGCCATGCAGCGTCAGCTGAAACGCGGTGCGGGTACGCAGCGTAATGGTGCCGCCTGCGTCGCCCAGCGCCTGTAGCGCATTGCGAACGATATTCAGCAACACCTGCTCTATCTGATCGGGATCGTGCGGCAGTTCCGGCAGGCTGGGGTCGTAATCACGCACCAGCGAGACATTCTCCGGCAGCTCCATATTGACCAGATTCACCACGCGCTCCGCCACCTGATGAATGCTTTGCGTCACGTGCATGCCCGGCTGCTGCGGCCCTAACAGCCTGTCGACCAGATTGCGCAGCCGATCGGCCTGTTCAATAATCACTTTGGTATATTCCGTCAGCGACGGATCGGGCAGCGCCTTCGCCAGCAGCTGCGCCGCGCCGCGCAGTCCGCCGAGCGGGTTTTTGATCTCATGCGCCAGTCCGCGCACCAGGTCGCGCGCGGCAACCTGCTGCGCATGCTGTATCTGCTCCTGACTGAGACGGCGCTGATTATCCATCGGCGCCATTTCCAGCAGGATCAGGCCGTCAGGCAGGCGCTGCGCGGTGAGCGACATAATATGGGCGCGGCCGTCCACCACCAGCGTCACTTCGCTGTCGGTAAATCCCTGACCAGCGGCCAGGCTTTCCTGCATTACGGCGATATTCAGAGAAAAATAGCCCATCAGCTCCGGCAACGGCGTACCGAAAAGCTTACGCGAGCTTTGCGCCAACAGCTGCTGGGCTGCGGGGTTGGCGTAATGAATCACCAGTTCGTTATCGACCAGCAGGATACTGTTAATCAGGGAATTGAGAATCTGCCCAGCATCGGGCAAGGGGCCAGTTGCCATACAGCGTTCTCCTGCACTGTTTTAGTGCATTATAGTTTCAGGTTTGATAACGCGATATTCCGGCCGTTGAAGACGCGGAGAAAAAAGCCCATCCGAAGATGGGCTGAAAGTTTCCACGGCAACAAAAACTCAAACCAATTAAACGCTGTAGTAAAGCTCGAACTCGACCGGGTGCGGCGTCATGCGCACGCGATCCATTTCAGATTTACGCAGGTCGATATAGGCGTCGATAGCGTCGTCGGTGAATACACCGCCACGGGTCAGGAACTCGCGGTCTTCGTTCAGCGCGTTCAGCGCTTCTTCCAGCGAGCCTGCAACTTTTGGAATCTCGGCCTCTTCTTCCGGCGGCAGGTCATACAGGTTCTTGTCCATCGCATCGCCAGGGTGGATCTTGTTGATGATGCCATCCAGACCCGCCATCAGCAGCGCAGCGAAGGCCAGGTACGGGTTAGCAGCCGGATCCGGGAAACGCGCTTCGATACGACGCGCTTTCGGACTGGCGACCACCGGGATACGGATGGAAGCAGAGCGGTTACGCGCAGAGTAGGCCAGCATAACCGGCGCTTCGTAGCCCGGCACCAGACGCTTGTAGGAGTTGGTGGTCGGGTTTGCCAGGGCGTTGATCGCTTTCGCGTGTTTGATCACGCCGCCGATGTAGAACAGCGCCATTTCAGACAGGCCGCCGTATTTGTCGCCGGCGAACAGGTTGGTGCCGCCTTTAGACAGGGACATATGGCAGTGCATGCCGGAGCCATTATCGCCGAACATCGGTTTTGGCATAAAGGTGGCGGTTTTGCCGTAGGCGTGCGCAACGTTGTGCACGACATATTTGTAGATCTGAATTTCGTCCGCTTTTTTCACCATGGTGTTGAAACGGGTGGCCACTTCGTTCTGACCAGCGGTGGCGACTTCATGGTGATGCGCTTCAACGACCAGACCCATCTGCTCCATGGTCAGACACATGGCGGAACGGATGTCCTGTGAGGAGTCAACCGGCGGAACCGGGAAGTAGCCGCCTTTCAGGCCCGGACGGTGGCCTTTGTTGCCGCCTTCATATTCTTTACCGGTGTTCCAGGCCGCTTCGATATCGTCGATAGCCACATGCGAACCGGAGGTGCTGCTGCCGAAACGGATGTCGTCGAACAGGAAGAATTCCGGCTCCGGTCCGAACAGCACGGTATCCGCGATGCCGGATGAACGCAGGAAATCTTCCGCACGTTTAGCGATAGAGCGCGGGTCGCGATCGTAGCCCTGCATGGTGCCCGGCTCAAGGATGTCACAACGGATGATCAGCGTGGAATCTTCGTAGAACGGATCCAGCACGGCGGTAGTCGCGTCCGGCATCAGCACCATGTCAGATTCGTTAATGCCTTTCCAGCCGCCGATAGAGGAGCCGTCAAACATTTTGCCTTCTTCGAAGAAGTCTGCGTTGACCTGATGCGCAGGGATGGTTACGTGCTGCTCTTTACCTTTGGTATCGGTGAAGCGCAGGTCAACAAACTTAACTTCGTGTTCATTCATCATAGAAAGAACGTGTTCAGCGGACATACTCAACTCTCCTGGTAATTGTCATTGTCGTCGTGGTAAGAGAACTTCATCCTGCCAGGCGCGTAAAGTCGAGCGTACAGCTGGCAACAAAGTACTCGGACAAGCTATCAACCGTTGTGGAAACTGTCGTTTTGGCTTGAATAAAATAAAGCGAATTCTGTGCCAACTTTTTTATTCTGGCCAAAAAGCGCTATTATGCGCGCTCTCGACAAACGAGGGATGCACCATGATGGATATCGCGCACCATTATAGTGCATTTGAGTTAATTTTGGGCACCATAATGGTGCAGCTGGTCAATCAGGTGCATTTTTTGCACTGAAAGTGGTGTTATAAGGCAAGCCCTGGAGCATTCTTTCTTTGATATTTGTGATCCTGTTCAGTCCTTCGATTAATCCGTGTACAATAGCGCGCTATTTCTAATGCCTGAGGCAAAGCTGTGATCGAAAATTTGCGTAACATCGCCATTATTGCGCACGTTGACCATGGGAAAACCACCCTGGTCGACAAACTGCTGCAACAGTCCGGTACTTTTGATGCCCGTACTGAAGCAACCGAGCGTGTAATGGACTCCAACGATTTGGAGAAAGAGCGTGGGATTACCATCCTCGCGAAAAATACCGCCATCAAATGGAACGACTATCGTATCAACATCGTTGATACTCCGGGACACGCCGACTTCGGTGGAGAAGTTGAGCGCGTTATGTCCATGGTTGATTCAGTGCTGCTGGTTGTCGACGCGATGGACGGCCCAATGCCGCAGACGCGTTTCGTGACCAAAAAAGCATTTGCCCACGGCCTGAAGCCGATCGTGGTCATCAACAAAATTGACCGCCCGGGCGCGCGTCCTGACTGGGTTGTCGATCAGGTGTTCGACCTGTTCGTTAACCTTGACGCGACCGACGAGCAGCTCGATTTCCCGATTATTTACGCCTCTGCGCTGCAGGGTATCGCTGGCGTCGACCATACCGATATGGCTGACGACATGACCCCGCTGTACCAGGCGATCGTCGACCACGTACCGGCGCCAAACGTCGATCTGGACGGCCCGCTGCAGATGCAAATCTCTCAGCTGGACTATAACAACTACCTGGGCGTGATCGGCATCGGCCGCATCAAGCGCGGCAAAGTTAAGCCGAACCAGCAGGTTACGGTTGTCGACAGCGAAGGCAAAACCCGCAACGCGAAAGTGGGCAAAGTGCTGGGCCACCTGGGTCTGGAGCGTATTGATACCGACCTGGCGGAAGCAGGCGACATCATCGCAATCACCGGTCTGGGCGAGCTGAACATCTCCGACACCATCTGCGATCCGCAGAATGTCGAAGCGCTGCCTGCGCTGAGCGTTGATGAGCCGACTGTAACCATGTTCTTTAACGTCAACACCTCGCCGTTCTGCGGTAAAGAGGGTAAATACGTTACTTCACGTCAGATCCTGGATCGTCTGAAGAAAGAGCTGGTGCACAACGTGGCGCTGCGCGTAGAAGAAACCGAAGATGCGGACGCTTTCCGCGTATCCGGTCGTGGCGAACTGCACCTCTCCGTGCTGATCGAAAACATGCGTCGTGAAGGTTTCGAACTGGCGGTATCCCGTCCGAAAGTTATCTTCCGCGAAGTTGATGGCCGTAAACAAGAGCCGTTCGAAAACGTGACGCTGGATATCGAAGAACAGCATCAGGGCGCGGTCATGCAGGCCATGGGCGAGCGTAAAGGCGACATGAAAAACATGGACCCGGACGGCAAAGGCCGCGTGCGTCTCGACTACGTTATTCCGAGCCGTGGTTTGATCGGTTTCCGTAACGAATTCATGACCATGACCTCCGGCACCGGTCTGCTTTACTCTACTTTCAGCCACTACGACGACGTGCGTCCGGGCGAAGTAGGCCAGCGTCAGAACGGCGTGTTGATCTCTAACGGCCAGGGCAAGGCGGTCGCCTTCGCACTGTTCGGTCTGCAGGATCGCGGCAAACTGTTCCTGGGCCACGGCGCGGAAGTTTACGAAGGCCAGATCATCGGCATTCACAGCCGTTCTAACGACCTGACCGTCAACTGCCTGACCGGTAAGAAACTGACGAACATGCGCGCATCAGGTACTGATGAAGCGACGACGCTGGTTCCGCCGATCAAGATGACCCTTGAGCAGGCGATCGAGTTTATCGATGATGACGAACTGGTTGAAGTCACGCCGACCTCCGTACGTATTCGTAAACGTCACCTGACGGAAAACGATCGTAAGCGTGCTTCACGCGGCAGCAAAGACGTATAACGTCACGCTATTGTGTGAACAGAAGTTGTTAAAGGGCCCCGTAAGGGGCCTTTTTTTTGCCTCGCCTTCCTGCCCGCGCCTTTTCGCGGAAATAGCGCGCTCTGATTTCCGCCATCCTTTGCGTCATGCCCTGTTCAGCATCCGCTTTTATCGCTAGAGTGAATAGCTCGACGGGACAACAGGAGATGGCCATGCTGTATATCTTTGATTTAGGTAATGTCATTGTTGATATCGATTTCAACCGGGTGCTGGGCGTCTGGAGCGATCTTGGCCGTGTCCCGTTAGCGCTGTTAAAAAGCCGCTTTCAGATGGGCGAAAACTTCGAGCGTCATGAACGTGGCGAAATCAGCGATGAGCAGTTCGCCGCGAATCTTTGCGCTGAACTTGATATCGCGCTGAGCTATGAGCAGTTTGTCGCAGGCTGGCAGGCAGTGTTTATCGGCGTAAGGCCTGAGGTTATCGCGCTGATGCAACAGCTGCGCAACCGTGGAGAACGCGTGGTTATCCTCTCCAACACTAACCGGTTGCACTGCGACTACTGGCCGTCGCAATACCCTGAGGTACAGCAGGCGGCCGACAAACTCTATCTTTCTCAGGATATGGGCATGCGTAAGCCGGAGGCGCGTATTTTTCAGCGGGTACTGGAAGAAGAGGGCTTTAGCGCGGATCAGGCCGTTTTCTTTGACGACAACCCTGAAAATATCGAAGCGGCCCGGCAGCTTGGCATTACCGTGGTGCATGTCACCGACGCGCAGACGGTGCCAGACTGGTTCGCCAGCCATGGTTGAGTAATGAAGCGGCTTCACTTAGGCCCGCGCGTCCGCACAACAGGCGCCTGGCTAAAGCTGCTGTGGCAGCGCGTCAATCATGACGGTATGACCACCGAAGCGGGCAATCTCGCTTTCGTGTCGCTGCTGGCGCTTGTGCCGCTGGTGGCGGTGGTCTTTTCGCTGTTCGCTGCGTTTCCGGTCTTCGCTGATATCAGCGTTCAGCTAAAGCATTTTATTTTTAATAACTTCGTTCCGGCGGCGGGCAATGTGGTGCAGGACTATCTCGATCAGTTCGTCGCCAACGTCAATAAAATGACCGTTGTCGGCGCCGTCGGGCTGATCGTCACCGCGCTGCTGCTGATGCACTCTATCGACAGCGCGTTGAACGCCATCTGGCGCAGCCAGAAAAAGCGGCCGCTGGTGTTTTCCTTTGCCGTTTACTGGATGATCCTGACGCTTGGCCCGCTGTTGGCTGGCGCCAGCCTGGCGATAAGCACCTGGCTGCTGTCGTTGAAATGGGTGACGGTCAGCGGCGTCACCGGACTTATCGATCAGACGCTGCGCATTTTCCCGCTGCTGTTTTCATGGCTCGCGTTCTGGCTGCTTTACAGCCTGGTGCCGACGACGCGCGTGCCGCCGCGCGACGCTCTGATCGGCGCGCTGGTGGCGGGGCTGCTGTTTGAGCTGGGAAAAAAAGCGTTCGCGCTTTATATCACTACGTTCCCTTCGTATCAGCTTATTTACGGCGTGCTGGCCGTGATCCCTATCCTGTTCCTGTGGGTTTACTGGACATGGTGTATCGTTCTGTTAGGCGCGGAAATCACCGTCACGTTGGGAGAATTCCGCCATCAACAACAAAAACAAAAGAGTAATGAGGAAGCATGATTGCATTAATTCAGCGAGTCCGACGCGCCAGCGTAACGGTGGCGGATGAAACGGTCGGCGAAATCGGCGCCGGCCTGCTGGTGTTGCTGGGCGTGGAACAGGAAGATAACGAACAAAAAGCGCAGCGGCTGAGTGAGCGGGTGCTGGGCTACCGTATTTTTAGCGATGAAAACGGCAAGATGAACCTGAACGTTCAGCAGGCTGGCGGCAGCCTGTTAGTGGTGTCGCAGTTTACGCTGGCGGCCGATACGCAAAAGGGAATGCGTCCCAGCTTTTCACGCGGCGCCGAGCCGCAGGAGGCGGAACGTCTCTATCACTATTTTAGCGACCGATGCCGTCAGCAGGGGATTGCCGTTGAAAACGGGCGCTTTGCCGCAGATATGCAGGTCGCATTGGTCAATGATGGTCCGGTCACCTTTTGGCTGCAGGTGTAACGTCAGTCGCCGCAGAATGCCAGAACCGCCGCCCTTAAGCCGAACGAGAGAATCCTTTTATGTATCACCTACGAGTGCCGGAAACTGCCGAAGAGCTGGAAATGTATTATCAGTTCCGCTGGGAGATGTTACGTAAACCACTGCGTCAGCCGCAGGGGTCGGAGCGGGACGCCTGGGACGCCCTGGCGCATCATCAGATGGTGGTGGATGAGCAGGGCAAGCCCGTTGCCGCGGGACGGCTCTATATCAACGCCGATAATGAAGCCTCGATTCGTTTCCTGGCCGTCCATCCGACGGTACAGGGAAAAGGGCTGGGCACGCTGGTGGCGATGACGCTGGAGTCGGTGGCGCGTCAGGAAGGCGTTAAGCGCGTCGTCTGTAGCGCCCGCGAAGATGCGGTCGAGTTCTTCGCCAAGCTGGGCTACCTCAACGAGGGAGAGATCACCGCGCCGCAGACCACGCCGGTGCGCCATTTTCTGATGATCAAGCCGGTGGTGACGCTGGATGATATTTTGCACCGCGCCGACTGGTGCGGGCAATTACAGCAGGCGTGGTATGAGCATATTCCATTAAGCGAAAAGATGGGCGTGCGCATTTCACAGTATACCGGCCAGAAATTTATGACCACCATGCCGGAGACCGGCAACCAGAATCCGCATCATACCTTGTTTGCAGGCAGCCTGTTTTCACTGGCGACGCTGACCGGCTGGGGCCTGATCTGGCTGCTGCTGCGCGAACGTCACCTTGGCGGTACGATTATTCTGGCCGACGCGCATATTCGCTACAGTCAGCCTATTAGCGGCAAGCCGAGCGCTACGGCCGATCTTGGCTCGCTGAGCGGCGATCTCGATCGCCTGGCGCGCGGGCGTAAAGCGCGCGTTCAGCTGGAGGTAGAGCTGTTCGGCAACGAGGTGTGCGGCGCGGTCTTCAACGGTGTCTACATCGTGCTGCCCGCCGATCCCGACGGGCCGCTGGAACCTCACGGCTGAGTCGTCACCGCGCCCTGCGTCATGGTTTGCTCCAGGGTGCGTTCCGCTGCGTTAATGGTTAGCGTGCCGTTAGCGCTGCCTTTCAGAGGCGTATCCGCTGCCAGACGCGCATTCAGCTTCAGCTGCAATGTCGCCGGGCCCGACAGCGGCGGCGCGGGCCAGCCCCAGTTTTGCAGCACATCCGCCGGCACTGAACGGCCATCCAGCGTTAACGACAGATGACGCGCTGGCGTTTGATCCAGCGTCGCCTGGCCTTCCAGCATGCCTTTATCAACAAAGGCGCTCATCTCCGTCACGTTAATCTGTCCGCTATCGGCATTTAACGCGAGGGAAGGGCGACGGATATCGGTACGGTTGAAGGTCGCCTCCGCTGCATTCAGGTTCAGGCTCCCCTGCCAGACGCCCCATTGCCGCTGACGCGCCAGCAGCAGATCTGAGCCGTTTATATCCAGCGCGGTAACCTGGAACGGCCAGGCCGGGTTAACATCAATCAGCAGATTGCGGCTGCCGCTTAGCTTTTTCACCAGCACGCTGTCGAGCCAGCCCGGCAGCGTCTCTATCCAGCGGTCGCGCCAGTTTTCCGGCAGCGTGTATTCCAGGCCCGCCAGCACCAGCTCATCCAGCGTCAGCCGCTTAGTTTGCCGCTGCCAGCTGCCCTGCGCCCGTATCAGGCCGTTAACCCAACGGGAGCTGAAGCGCGCGTCGGCGACGCCCTGCGGTGAAAAGTCGAGATTCAGAATCGGATCGTTCAGCGTCAGCTGTCCATTGATAAAACTGTCGGCATTCAGCGCCAGCGAGCCTTCCTCGCTCTGCCAGTCGCCCTGACGCAGCGTCAGCTCTTTTACCAGCAGGTCAAGATCGGTTACCGCCCAGTCCGGCCCCTGTAAGCGCGCATCGGTCATATCCACGCGGGAAAAGTGCACGGAAGGCAAATTGCGCAGCGGCGCGAGGAAATCCGCCAGTGATTTATCCGTTTGCAGGCGAATATCATTCATCCGCAATGCCGGAACGTGCCAGTTGCCCGCGCTGTCACGCTGCGCGCTACCGGTCACGGAGCCGCGCGCCACATCCGCGCCGAAGTTGTTCACGAAAAGCTGTTTATCGCTGATACGTCCCTGAATCAGCGCATTGGTGGCCGTCAGGCCGTCGACCGTAATGCTTTCCGCGCTCATCTGGAAGCTGGCGTTGTCGCCGGCGATACGGCCGGGTGCAGGCTGCCAGGGAATAATGCCGCCGTTCAGGGCCTTGGCGCTGATGGCAAGGCGGGGCGTATTGACCGCCATATTACGCAACTGCAGGCGGTCGGCCTGTAACGGCCATGCCATATTGCCCGGCATATTGGCGGCATCCAGCGTGCCGTCGCGCAGTTCAATGCTGGCGAATCGCAACGGCTGGTTAAACAGGGAAAGGGAAAGGCCGAGGTTGACGGTTTTCGCCACCATGACAGCAGGCTGGCCATCATGACCAAAGCTGACGTTATGTAAGCTCAACAGGGAAGGATCGGAAAAGTTATGCTCTATTTTGGCGATGGAAAGGTGATACGCCGTGTCGTCGCTGATCCGTCTGCTGGCCCATTCTGCGCCCCAGCGGGTTTGCAGCAGAAAATAACAGACCACGGCCACCAGCAACAGCAGTAACAACAATGAAAGAATTAACTTTCCGACAAATTTCATTTGCATCCTTCCGTATGAATTTCCGGTATCGCCTGTTATGCCTGAATTACCGGCATACCTCAACAGCGCGGTTGTAAAGCTGGAAACAAAAGCGGAGGAAGGCGGACGAGCAGCCGCTCGCCCGACAGGATTTACTTCTCTTGTGGAAAGATCAGGTTCAGCACAATCGCCGTGATGCCGCCAGCGGCGATGCCGGAAGAGAGTAGCGTTTTCAGCCAGTCCGGCGCAAATTGCAGGATCAGCGGCTGCTGAGATACGCCCAGCCCGACCGCCAGCGACAGAGCGATAATCATAATCGCGCGGCGGTTTAACGGCTCGCGGGACACAATGCGCACGCCGGAAGCGGCGATGGTGCCGAACATCACGATGGTGGCGCCGCCCAGCACCGGTTCCGGGATATGCTGTACAAAACCGCTGACCGCCGGAAACAGGCCCAGCACGATAAGCATCAGGGACACCACGAAGCCGACATAGCGGCTGGCGACGCCGGTCAGCTGGATTACGCCGTTATTCTGGCCGAAACAGGAGTTGGGAAAGGTATTAAACAGCGCAGAAACAAACGAGTTCAGACCGTTCGCCAGCACGCCGCCTTTCAGACGCTTCATATAGATCGGACCGGTAACCGGCTGCTCTGAGACATCGGAGGTGGCGGTAATATCGCCGATCGTTTCCAGCGAGGTCACCATAAATACCAGCATCAGCGGAATCAGCAGATTCCAGTCAAAGCCCAGACCGTAATAGAGCGGCATCGGCACCGCGACCAGCGCGCTTTGCGTCGTGCCGGCGCTTTCCGGCAGCATACCCAGCGCCCAGGCCAGCAGATAGCCGACCGCCATCGCAATCACCAGCGAGGCGACGCGCAGGTAAGGATTGCGCTGGCGGTTCAACAGAATAATCACCGCCAGCACCACGCCCGCCAGCAGCAGGTTTTTCGGCGCGCCGAAGGTGTGATCGCTCATCGCCGCGTAGCCGCCGCCTATCGAAGTCAGACCTACCTGAATCAGCGACAGCCCGATAATCATTACTACAATGCCGGAGACCAGCGGGGTAATAATGCGACGCGCCAGATGCAGCACGCGCGACAACACCATTTCGGTACAGGAAGCGACCATTAGCGTGCCGAACAGCGCCGCCATCATCGTTGGAACGTCAGCGCCACCGTTTTTCAATGCCATGCCGCCCATAATCAGCGGCGTAACAAAGTTAAAGCTGGTGCCCTGAATGGAGAGCAGGCCTGAGCCGACCGGCCCCCAGGTTTTAATCTGCAAGATAGAGGCGACGCCGGAAGCGAACAGCGACATGCTGATGATGTGCTGCGTATCCTGCGCGGGCAGGCCGAGCGCCTGACAGATCAGTAAGGCGGGCGTGATGACCGCAACGAACATCGCCAGCAGATGCTGGCAGGCGGCAAACAGCGTTTGCGGCAGCGGCGGGCGGTCTTCCAGACGGTAAATCAGTTCGCTCTTTGGCGTCGCGGCATTGGCGGACGAGGCGATTTCATTTGGGCTGACGGACATGGTTAAGGTTCCCTGAGAAACAAAGTGGCGATTGTAATTCACTGCCAGGCAAAAGCAATCGTTTGCTAAAACGCAAAGGCGCTTTAGCCGCTTTATTTATTCTGGATCAGAAAAGAGGAACGGCCCGGTATCAGGCGTTAGTATAGCGGTCGGTTTCCGGCAGCCAGCGTTCAATCAGCGCCTGCGCCTGTTCTGGATAGTGCTGGTGGATATGGCGTGCAATTCGCTGCACATCGGGGATAAGCGCCTGATCACGCAGCAGATCGGCGACCTTAAATTCCGCGTTGCCGGTTTGCCGGGTACCGAGCAGTTCGCCAGGGCCGCGGATTTCCAGATCGCACTGGGCGATAACGAAACCGTCGTTGCTGTCACGCAGCACCTGTAAACGTTTCTGAGCCGTTTTGCTCAGCGGCGATTTATAGAGCAATACGCAGTGCGAGGCGACGGCGCCGCGCCCTACACGTCCGCGCAGCTGGTGAAGCTGGGCCAGGCCAAGACGTTCCGGGTTCTCGATAATCATCAGGCTGGCGTTTGGCACATCCACGCCGACTTCAATAACGGTGGTCGCCACCAGCAGCTGCAATTCGCCCTGTTTAAAGGCCTGCATGACATCCTGTTTTTCCTGCGGTTTCATTCGGCCATGCACCAGGCCGACCCGCAGATCGGGCAGCGCCAGCTTGAGTTCTTCCCAGGTTGCTTCCGCCGCCTGCGCTTCCAGCAGATCGGACTCTTCAATCAGGGTGCATACCCAGTAGGCCTGACGGCCTTCTGTTTGACAGGCGCGCTTAACGCGCTCGATAATCTCCGCCCGGCGCGTATCGGGTATGGCAACGGTCGTTACCGGCGTACGTCCCGGCGGCAATTCGTCAATTACAGAGGTGTCGAGATCGGCATAGGCGGTCATCGCCAGCGTACGCGGGATCGGCGTCGCGGTCATAATGAGCTGGTGCGGATGAAACCCTTGCTCCTCGCCTTTTTCCCACAGCGCCAGCCGTTGATGAACGCCGAAGCGGTGCTGTTCATCAATAATCACCAGCGCCAGGCCGTTAAACTGCACCTGTTCCTGAAAAATGGCGTGCGTGCCGACGACCATTGACACCTGACCGCTGGCGATCGCTTCCTGCTGCGCCAGGCGCGCCTTGCCTTTCTGCTTACCGGCCAGCCAGCCGACTTCCAGTCCCAGCGGCGCAAACCACTGACGGAAATTATTGGCATGCTGCTCGGCCAGCAGTTCGGTCGGCGCCATCAGCGCAACCTGCTTGCCGTGGGCGATAACATGCAGCGCCGCCAGCGCCGCAACCAGCGTTTTGCCTGACCCGACGTCGCCCTGTACCAGACGCATCATCGGGTAATCATTGGCGAGATCCTGTTCGATCTCTTTCACTACCCGCTGTTGCGCGGCGGTAGGCTTAAACGGCAGCGCTGCCAGCAGCTTGTCGCTAAGCTGGTGGCGTGGCGGCATCGGCAGCGCATGATAACGCTGGGCGCCAGCGCGTACCGCCAGCATACTCAGGTTATGCGCCAGCAGTTCTTCCAGAATCAATCGTCGCTGTGCCGGATGACGTCCGCTCTCCAGATCCGCCAGCTGCATATCCGGCGGCGGACGATGCAGCGTCCGTAACGCGTCAGGCAGGCTAAGCAGGCCGCCGCGCAGTTCGTCGGGAAGCAGTTCGGCAATCGGGCAGCTATCAAGCAGCTTCAGCGCCTGATCGGTAAGATTGCGCAGCGTCGCCTGACGGATGCCTTCCGTGGTGGGATAAACCGGCGTCAGGGTTTCCTGCAATTCAGTGACGCTGTGCTCGCCCTGAATACGGTATTCAGGATGGATGATTTCCGCGCCGCGCTGCCCACGCTTGATTTCACCGTAGGCGGTAACGCGCGCGCCGGGCGCCAGGCCGTTTTTCATGCCGGCGTTGAAGTTGAAGAAACGCAGCGTCGCCACACCTGTACCATCGCTGATCTGGCTTACCAGCATGCGACGACGGCCAAAGGTGACGTCGGTGTGCAGTACTTCGCCTTCGATGGTCGCCCAGATGCCGGGCAGCAGATCGTTGATAGGATAAAGCTGGGTGCGATCTTCATAACGCAACGGCAGATGCAACAGCAAATCCTGCACGGTATGCAGTCCAATCTTTGCCAGCTTCCCTGCCTGGCTTGCGCCAACGCCGGAAAGCGTGCTTAACGGAACGGCATCCAGCAGGCGGCCCTTCATCGCTTCCCCGTCGCCTGCATGGCGGCCCACCAGTCGTCGTCGGCAATGACTTCGCCGTCATCATCGATTTCAGGGTAGGGCAGCTTTTTCTGTTTCGCGACGCGCGCCAGTACGGGATACCCGCCTTCAAACAGCAGGCGCTGTTGTTCAGCATAAGCCAGCGTGCTGCTTTCACGTTTGTACATGCCGGCGTTCTGTCGCTGACGCTGTGCTTCATACAGGATCAGCGCGGAGGCGACGGAGACGTTGAGTGACTGCACCATGCCGACCATCGGAATAATGATGTCCTGGTCAGCCAGCGCCAGCGCTTCCTGCGTGATGCCGAATTTTTCCTGCCCCATCAGAATGCAGGTCGGACGCGTGTAATCAATCTCGCGAAAATCGACCGCTTTGGCGGAAAGATGGGTCGCGAGGATTTGCATATCCAGCTGCTTCAGGTGCGTTACCGCATCGGTAATGGTGCGGTGGGTTTTCACCTGCACCCAGCTGTTGCTGCCGGCGGCGGACGAGACGGCGGTACGCATGCGGCTGGCGGGCCAGACCGCATGGACTTCATGGACGCCCACCGCGTCCGCCGTACGGATAATGGCGGAAACGTTGTGGGGCTTGTGTACCTGCTCCATACACACGGTTAAATCATGCTGGCGCGCGGCCAGCATCTCGCGTATACGAGCAAAACGTTGAGCATTCATGCGTTAATTTCGGTTACGGTGAACTTTGATCACATCCGGCATGATGCGAATTTTGCGCATAATATTCGCCAGATGGATGCGGTCGCGCGCCGTCAGACGAATAAAGGTGCTGTAAACGCGACCGTCACGCTCTTCGGTGTTCAGACTCTGGATATTGGAACCGGCGGTATTGATCGCGGCGGTCAGGTTAGCCAGCGCACCCTGATGATTAAACATATCCACCTTGATCTCGGCGACGAACTCCTGCTCGGTCACTTTATCCCATTCCACCGCCATAAATTTCTCAGGCTCTTTCTGGTAGCCACGGATATTACGACAGGATTCGTGATGCACCACCAACCCTTTGCCGGGACTGACGTGCGCCACAATCGGGTCGCCTGGAATAGGACGGCAACATTTCGCAAAGGTAATCAACACGCCATCGGCGCCTTTAATCGGCAGCTTGCTGCGCGAAGCGGCGCTGGCGGATGTGCCTCCCGCCATATCCTGTAGCAGGTTTTTCGCGACGACCACGCTCATGGCGTTGCCAAGACCGATTTCCGCCAGCAGATCGTCCAGCGACGCCAGCTTCATGCGATCCAGCTCTTGCTCAATGCTCGCCTGCGGAATTTCCGCCAGCTTGCGGCTGCCGCCGAGCGCATGATTAAGCAGACGACGGCCCAGGCTAACCGAATCTTCGCGCTTGAGGTTTTTCAACAGCTGACGAATTTTGGCGCGCGCCTTCGAGCTGACGACAAAGTTCAGCCAGGCGGCGTTAGGCCGCGCGCCCGGCGCGGTGATAATTTCCACCGTCTGGCCGCTGGCCAATGGCTGCGACAGAGGATACGGCTGACGGTCAACGCGCGCGCCGACGCAGGCATGACCGATATCGGTATGCACCGCATAGGCGAAATCGACCGGCGTAGCGCCAGCCGGCAGTTCGACAATACGCCCTTCCGGTGTAAAAACGTAAATCTCATCCGGGAACAGATCGGATTTTACGCTTTCAATAAATTCAAAGGAGCTGCCGGCGCTTTGTTGCAGTTCCAGCAGGCTTTGCAGCCAGCGCTGGGCGCGGATCTGCGCCGTGGTGCCGCTTTCGCCCTGTTCTTTATAAGCCCAGTGCGCCGCGACGCCCATCTCCGCCATCTGATCCATATCTTCGGTACGGATCTGCACCTCGACCGGCACGCCGTGCGGACCGATCATCGAAGTGTGAAGCGACTGATAGCCGTTCGCTTTCGGGATAGCGATATAATCCTTTACCCGGCCCGGACGCGGCTTATAGAGGCTGTGCATCTGGCCAAGAACGCGATAGCAGGTATCTACATCGCGGACGATCACGCGAAAAGCGTAGATATCCATAATCGAGTGGAAACGCTGCTCTTTGAGGTGCATTTTGCAGTAAATGGAATAGAGGTGCTTTTCGCGCCCGAAAACGCGACAGGGAATCCCCGCTTCCTGCAAACGACCTTCAATCTCCGCGAGAATTTTTTGGATCATCTCCTTACGGTTACCGCGCGCGGCTTTCACCACTTCTTTAATAACGCGATAACGGTTGGGATAGAGCGCTTCAAAACCCAGCTCTTCCAGCTCGGTTTTCAAATGATGGATGCCGAGACGGTGCGCCAGCGGACTGTAGATTTCCAGCGTTTCGCGCGCGATGCGCCGCCGTTTATCCGGCCGCAGCGAACCCAGCGTGCGCATGTTGTGCGTACGGTCGGCAAGCTTGATCAGGATGACGCGAATGTCCTGCACCATCGCCATGATCATTTTGCGGAAGTTTTCCGCCTGCGCCTCTTTCTTGTCACGAAACTTCAGCTTATCCAGTTTGGATACGCCTTCAACCAGCTCGGCGACGCTTTTGCCGAACAGCTGTTCCATGTCCTGATAGGTGGCGGGCGTGTCTTCGATCACATCATGCAGCAGCGCGGCCATGAGGGTTTCATAGTCGAGCTTCATTTCCGCCAGAATACAAGCGACGGCGACGGGATGCGTGATATAAGGCTCGCCGCTGGAACGTGTCTGTCCCTCGTGGGCATCACGTGCGACAAGATAAGCTTGCTTGAGGCGCTTAATCTGCTCCTCAGGCAAGTATTTAACAATCAACTGATTGAGACTTTCGAAAAGATACAAGGGCGAGCCTTCCGGCTAATTAACGACGGCCTTCAGCGATAGCGGTCACGGCCTGCAATTCGGCGGCTTCCTGCTCCTGCTGTTCCTGACGCTCACGTACATCGAGGATCTGATTGGTGATCAGGCCTTCTTCGATCTCACGCAGGGCGATAACGGTCGGTTTGTCGTTCTCTTCCGGTACCAGCGGATCTTTACCGTTCACCTGCATCTGACGTGCGCGACGTGCAGCGACCAGAACCAGGTCAAAACGGTTACCAATTTTCTCTACTGCGTCCTGAACGGTTACGCGTGCCATAAATGTGTTACTCCACAGGTGAAGAAATGACTGGGCATGATACTGAATGTGACTTCAGTCTGCCAATAGTTTGCTGATTAAAGCATCATGGCGGGCTTTTTGACGGCCCATACGCAGACGCTCGGCGCGAATGATGGTTTTCAGATCGGACAGCGCCAGGTCGAAATCATCATTCACAATTAAATAATCGTACTCGGCGTAGTGGCTCATCTCCGCGACGGCCTGAGCCATACGACGGGCAATGACCTCTTCGCTGTCCTGGCCGCGGCCGCGCAGGCGGCGGTCCAGTTCCTCTTTCGAGGGCGGCAGGACGAAGATGCTGCGCGCGCTGGGCATTTTTTGCCGAATCTGCTGCGCGCCCTGCCAGTCAATGTCCAGAAACACGTCGACGCCGGTAGCCAGCACCTGTTCAATCGCCGCGCGAGAGGTGCCGTAATAGTTGCCGAACACTTCAGCATGCTCAAGGAAAGCATCCTGCTCAATCATCGATTCAAATTCTTGTTTTGAAACGAAATAATAATGCTCGCCGTGCTGTTCGCCTGGGCGCACGCCGCGTGTCGTATGCGAAATGGATACCTGCGTATCGTATAACGGCTGCGTTTTCAGCATAGCCTGAATCAGGCTGGATTTACCTGCGCCGCTGGGAGCGGAAATAATATAAAGCGTGCCTTGAGCCATGATAGTTCTTGAAGTGTGTAAAAGAGCGGAGTCTGTTTCCTGCACAGTATACACGGCTTGCCGCCGCCATGCAGCGTTTGCGCCGTTACGCTGCGGTTTTTCTTCTTTTCAGGAAAAAATGCCGCATAAGATGCACTGCCTTGCATCGTTTGCACTAAAAATTTGCGTGACGCTTTCCCGTTCGCCGCATTCCTGCTCGCCGGTCGCCAGGCAATAGCGTTTACTGACAGTGCTGAAAACAAGGAGGCGTTATGTCAGGAAGGGAAGCTCTATGGCTGCTGTGGCTGTTCGCAGGCGCGGCTCAGGCGCTTTGTCCGCGCTGGGCGCCCGCTCGCGCAGCGGAAGAGATGGCGCATTTACAGCAGCAGCTGCGCAGCTGGGATAGCGCTTATTACAATGATGGCGAAACGCTGATTGATGATGCGCTTTATGACGGCCTGCAGCGCCGCCTGCAACGGTGGCAACACTGTTTCCAGCCTGCCGCTGAGCCGGATAGATCGGTCTGGACGCGCAGCGGCGTTATGGATCATCCCGTCGCGCATACCGGCGTAAAAAAATTGCCGGATAAACTGGCGGTGGCTTACTGGATGCAGGGGAAAAAGTCTTTATGGCTGCAACCGAAAGTAGACGGCGTCGCGGTGACGCTGGTTTACCGTCAGGGAAAGTTGGCTGCGCTGATCAGCCGCGGCGACGGCGCGAAAGGGCAGAACTGGTTGAATAAAGCGCCTTATATTCCCGCGCTGCCGCAGGAGATTGACGATAAACGGCCGCAGCTGATTTTGCAGGGCGAACTGTTTTTGGCGGTGAACGATCATCAGCAATCGCTACATGGGAGTAAGAATGCGCGCGCGCAGGTTGCCGGCGCGTTAATGCGCCAGTTGCCCTCGCCGATCCTGTCTCAGTTGGGCATTTTCATCTGGGCGTGGCCGGATGGCCCGGAAACAATGGCGATGCGGCAAAAGGCGCTTAAGCGGCTGGGGTTTGGCTTATCCGGCGACTGGACGCGGCCGGTATCAGATGAAGAGGATGTCGCTCGCTGGCGTAACCATTGGTTTCGCTCCCCCTTGCCTTTTGTTACGGATGGGGTGGTGATTCATCAGGACAAACGCTCAACGGGTAAACAGTGGCTGCCGGGCAGCAGTGAAGAGAGCGCAGCCTGGAAATATACGCCGCCGGTTATCAGCAGCGAAGTGCAGTCCGTTGAATTTCCAGTAGGCCGTACAGGTAAAATTGCCGTAGTGCTTAACGTCGCCCCGGTACAGCTGGATGATAAAACCGTGCGGCGGGTCAGTCTGGGGTCTTTGGCGCGCTGGCAGGCGCTGGATATCGTGCCCGGCGATCAGGTGGCTATTGGGTTGGCGGGACAGGGCATTCCCCGCTTTGAACACGTGGTCTGGCGGGTGGTTCAGCGCGATCGGCCCGTAGCGCCCGATCCGCAGCAATACCACAGCCTGAGCTGCTTCTATTACAGCACGGATTGCCGCAAACAGTTTATCTCCCGTTTAAGCTGGATGAGTCGAAAAAACGTACTTGATTTGCCCGGCATTCAACGCAGCACATGGCTGCGCCTGCTCCAGCAGCCCGGCTTCACGCATATTTTTTCATGGATGACGATGAGCGCCGATCGGCTTTCCACAATCACGGGGATCACGCCGCAGCGTGCGCAGCAGATCGTTCATCATTTTAATCTGGCGCAGCGCCAGCCTCTGCGACGCTGGGTAAAGGCGCTGGGCGCGCCGATACCGGAAGCGGCGCTGTTGGCCTTGCCGGATAGCAGTTGGACGGCGTTGCTGGCGCGTGATGCTCACGACTGGCAACAACTGCCGGGCATTGGCGTCACGTTAGCGGAGAGAATCGAAAACTGGCTGCGGGATAAAGAGGTCAGAGAACTGATTGCATTTATTCAGCAGCAGCAGGCGGCGTCCGGTTCGGCTATAAATACCCCGACAACCACACGCCCCGCCGTACAGCCTGCAATTAATGTTCTGGATGCGGATAATTGAAAATGGGCAGCCCAAGCCGAAAACGCAGCGCCAGCAGGCGCGATAAAAAGCCAAACAGCAATGTAATTATGATGACCGTTTCATGGGAGAGCGGTGTTTTTAGCAGCAGGATATAGAGCCAGCCCGCGGCAAAAGCGATACCGGCGTACAGCTCTTTCTGAAATACCAGCGGAATGCGGTTGCAGAACATATCGCGCAGAACGCCGCCGAAGACACCGGTGATGACCGCGCTGATCGCCGCGATAACAGCAGCATGTCCCATATCCAGCGCGACCTGAGCGCCAATAATAGAGAAGACCACCAGGCCCAGCGCATCCAGCACCAGGAAGACTTTGCGCAGATGGGTCATCAGAGGAGCGACAACGGTGGTAATGACCGCTGCCGCGGCAACGATCATAATGTACTCAGGATGTTTTACCCAACCGAGCGGATAGTGTCCTAGTAGCATATCGCGCACCGAGCCGCCGCCGATGGCCGTTACCGAGGCGATAATAATGACGCCAAACAGATCCATTTTACGTCGGCCAGCCGCGAGCGCGCCGGTCATCGCTTCGGCAGTAATGCCTATGATATAGAGTACAGTCAGTAACATAGCTAGCTCCAGGAAAACGGTGGCAAGCCTACAGCGCTTCCCTGAATGTAGACGAGTGAAAATTTCTAAGGCATCCGCTTACGGATTAGTTCTTTTTATGCGAAGCGGTGATAATCCAGTAAAAAGAGAGCATAAAAAAAGCGTGCTGTAGCAGCACGCTTAATAAAATACCCTGGTACGGGTACTTTTCCACCCATAAACAGCTTTATTATTATATCAATGTATTTTCGCTTTCCAGCGTCACTTTCGGACGCGCTTTGCTTTGTACGATCTGCTTTAACTCCAGCACTAAAGGTTCGCGGCTGCTAAGCATCATTAACCCCCACACCAGCGCGCCGGCAGAAATTTGTATCGCCAACGCTGCGGAAGCGGGCATCACATCTTCCAACACAAAGCCAAGCGCGTAGCTAATCCAGAGTGTCGGCAATGCCATACGCAGCGGCATCCATTGGCTGACAATGTATTCTTTGCCGCTCGCGCCCAGGATAGGGCGAATCAGCACAAAGTAGTTCATTAATACCGTTAAGGCCTGCAAGGCGGTGAAACCGATAGTCGCGCCCATCAGCCCGCCCCATTCCGCGCCCAGCCAGACAGCCGGTACTGAGAGTATCAGGCGGATCGCATTCAGTCTGGAACTGATATCCACGGTGCCTTTTGCCATGACCAGAGCGCCGACAGGGTTGTTAATGGCGCGCATAATGCCGGCAACGCATAAGATTTGTAGCACCGGTGTAATAAACAACCAGCGTTCGCCAAAAACACTCAATACCAGATTATGCGCGACGCCAATCATGCCCAGCAGCGCAACGAAGTTCAGCAGGCTCATGATAGACAGCATTTTATAAAAGTTATGACGTAAACGCGGCCGGTCATCCTGCATCTGAGCGAACGCCGGAAACAAGACGCGCGTCAAAATAGGGTTGATTTTAGCGGGCGGCATGACGGCCAGGTTGAACGCCAGGTTATAACCGCCGGTGGCTACCGCGCCCAATAGCCGGGAAAGCAGCATAGTGGGCATATTCATGCTGAGCTGATTGATCAAGCTGTCTGCGGTAAGATAACCGCCGTAGCGTAAGTTGCTGCTCACGCTTTTCAGTTCAAAGACAAACTGTGGCCGATAGATCTCACGGCCGTAATAGCAAAACAGCAGCATACGCACAGAGATCATTGTGAGATAACCCCAGATAGCGCAAAGCGCAGAGGGATAAAACAGCGCTGAAAGCAGCGTAACGGCAAAGCCTGCCAGCGCCGCTATCACTTCCGTTCGGCCAATCTGAGTAAAGGCGAGCTCTTTCTGCAATAAAGCACGAAACTGTTGACCCTGAGGAATGATAATAAAGGCCACGGAAAGCGCCTGAATAAGTTCGCTCAGTTGCGGTTGATGTAATAAAGCACTAATAAAATCGCTGCTGCAATAAACCAGCAGGAAAATTACTGCGCCAATAATAATATTCAACCAGTATAAAGTGGAAAGTTCTGTCTCCGACATATCTTTACGTTGTATGACTGAATTGGATAAACCAAAATCAGAAAGCGTATCTACCAACGTCAAAATAACCAGAGAAATAGTCAATAATCCAAATTCTTTTGGATCAATCATTCTGGCAAGCAAGGCCAGTTGTAAAATGCCAAGGCCAATCGTCATAACTGACGAAACGGCTGACCATTTAGCGCCATTGAGCGCCTTCTGCCTTAAACTCATAATGTGCTCTTAATGGTAAATGCCATTGAATAGGTTATAAAAACCCATATTTTTATTATTATGGTTTATGGGTTTTTTATTATATTGAAAGTGAGGCTTTTTGATTTCGAAAACCAGGGAGGCCATGTTGCTCACGCCAGCTTTTGATCACATCGACCATGCTTTGCGGAGTGGTAATATTAAAATCCTGCGGGTAACAGATAAGATCGGTACCCGCAGGATGACCCGCTAATAAAACAAATTCCATTGCTGCTTTTAACAACCCTTCGGTTGTTTCAAAATCAGCAATCAATATTTTACTTGCAAACTCAGTAAATTCTTGCTCAGTAAATTCTTGCAGAGATGTGCGTTCCATAGAATGTTCCTGGAATGTCTGATTATTAGAAATTGCTGTGTGCAGGGAGATTTATAGCTTTTTTTGATGAAAGAAACACCATAAGAAATATCTGAAATTAATGTTCGAGAAATAAATGGTTGTATAAATCTGAATTGGTTTCATTAAGAAACCAATCAAAACATCGTTACCTTTAAAGTTTCATTTGGTGGGAATGAGTTATCAGAATAGATTTATTGAGTATCTTATTGTTTTAAAGGTGTTTTTTCGTTAGGTGCTTAAGATTTTTCCCGGAAAGAACAGATTAACATCTTTGCAGGTTTATGGTGCCGTAACGCATAGAGAGTTAATTAAAGAGGAGGGCGATAAAGCAGGATTATTTTTCACAGAGCCAACGAAATTTGCGTTAGCGTGAAAAAGCTGCGGGGGAGAGATGCCGATAAGGTTCTTTTCCCCTCCGCAACAAAGCTTACTGTCAGCTTGTCACTAACCGATGCAGTTTCTGCAGGTCCTGCTCGATTAACGACAGCTCCTGCTGGAATTTTTCGTCTGTGGTAAAGGGCTGACGGAAAAGCGTAAGCAGTACCTGCGCGCCTTCCTGATTAGGCACAATGCGCATCGGCATATATATCTCTTTACCGAAACCGTTATCCAGCCAGTGGTCCATTACTCCAAACGCATTATGTTCAGTAAAACGAACCTTGATTGCGCCGTCTGGTCCCTGAGCTTTCCAGATGCTGCCTTCTGGCTGAAGAGGTGATTCGCCAATTGCCGATACCCATTTCGTGAAAAACTCTGGTTTCCAGACAGTTTCATAAAGATCTAACCAGTGACGCATAATGGTCAAACTGAGCGTGTGTGACGGCAACATATTCCCTCCGTTAAGAAACTTCAGTGCCTTAAGCAGTGTACAACGCCCGTGGGAAAGGGGCAGACAAGACTGACGTTTTTCAACCGTTGCGTTAACGGCAAGGTACGCTGGCGGCGTTGTCGTCATGGATATAACAACGCCGACGCGTTAAAAATTGCAAGAAAGAGAGGGGAAGGCGCCGGAGAAGGACATTATAAAAAAGCCCGCCAGAGGCGGGCTGCACAGGTTTACGCTTGCGGTAAGGCCATGCGCGGTTATTCAATATTCTGAATCTGCTCGCGCATCTGCTCAATCAGCACCTTTAGCTCAATCGCCGAGGCGGTGATATCTGCATTGATCGATTTCGATGCCAGCGTGTTCGATTCACGGTTGAATTCTTGCATCATAAAGTCGAGACGGCGGCCAACGGCCTCCTTCTTCTTCAGGATGTTGTACGTCTCTTTAACATGCGCTTCCAGGCGATCGAGCTCCTCGGCAACGTCGATGCGTTGCGCCATCATCAACAATTCCTGTTCGACACGATTATTGTCCAGCTGTATCTCCGCCTCTTCAAGCCTGGTCACCAGCCGCTCGCGCTGCCATTTCAGGACTTCCGGCATCCAGGCGCGAACCTTCTGCACTTCGGCGCTGACGCCTTCAAGGCGCTGTTCAATCATGGTTTTCAATGCGGCGCCTTCGCTTTCACGCGCGGTGATGAAATCATCGATCGCCAGTTCCAGCGCGGCCAGCAGCTCGACGTTGATAGCGTCCAGATCCTGCTCCTGCGCGGACATCACGCCCGGCCAGCGTAAAATATCAACCGGATCGATTTCGCCATTCGCGTTTTGCTGCTTCACCCACTGCGCGGCTTCCAGCAGCTGCTTCGCCAGCGGTTGATTAAGGATCAACGCGCTTTGCGCGCCCGGATCGGCGTCAAAACGTAAGTTACATTCAATCTTTCCGCGCGTCAGGCGATTACGCAGACGTTCACGAATAACCGGTTCCAGACTGCGGAATTGCTCCGGCAGGCGGATGTAAGTTTCAAGATAGCGCTGGTTCACGGAACGTAGCTCCCAGGCTGCGCTGCCCCATTCGCCTTTGGTTTCACGCCGGGCGTAGGCGGTCATGCTGCGGATCATTGTGCGTACCCGTATTCAGGAAAGATGGGGAGATTATAGCGATGCCGCCTCTCCGTTAACAGGTTTAAGCGTCGATTGCGCCAGGGACATGAAAAGCGGTTTATGGCGGAAATTATTAAGCTGCTATCAGGTTTTGATAGCATTAGAAACATCTTATTAGGCAAACGGCGGAAATGAGGCGTTGTCGATGGACAAGCTTATTTTTCGTCATGCTTATTTAGCCAGACAGGCAATTGCAGGTTGCCCGAATGGGGCGCATTCACCGATGAAGGCCTGGCTATAGCCGGTGCTATCCGACGATATTGCCTAAAAACGTGAACGTTAAGTAAAAATTGGCGCCGCCATTTATTCGCCGGGCAAGCTGTATTCATTTCGCCAGAAAAAAGGAGTTATTAATTTTTTGTGGTTGCCTATTAAAGGAAAAAATTAATAGTATCTTAAATAGCAACCATCATACAGTCGAAGTAAGCAGACTTTCCTCTGCATCGATAATAACTCCTGATTAACTGTGATGTTGCTGGCTAGTCAGTAACATAGGCAGTGTCGGCGGATACGATAATTTTATCTGGCCGGTATGTTGATTTATTAAAGAGGAAAGATATTCTCTCGCTTCGGCTGGGGCAGTCGTCTGTTCTGGCAGTAGGGAACAGACGGTTTTTAATGTGAGAGCCGCATCTGCACAGGATGACTATTAAAAAACTCACAAGAAAGCTAAGGTGATGACATGGATGTTGTTAATAAGTTGTTAGTAGAGTTCTTTCCGGATAAGAAAATACCTGGATGGCAGAAAAGCTTATTCAGGTGGGCAATAGGAAAAGATAAGATTGATGCTTATACGGATAGGGTATCAGACAAGCAGGGTATTGATTGGATTGAAAATTTTACAGAAATACTTGCGTTTCGCTTCAATGTCCACTGCGACGACTATGACAATATACCGGCGCAGGGTCCGACTATTCTCTTCTCAAATCATCCTACCGTTATTGACGGCATCGCCTTGATTTCGTCAGTGGCAAAAGTCAGGAAAGATATCAAGGTAGTGGCTAATCATGTTATTCCATTATTGTTGCCTCAAATTGAAGCGCTGACTATCGGCATCAGAAATATGCAAGGGAAAATAGCGGTAAGTCAGTATAAAGAGATGAGCAAGCATCTGGAAAGCGGCGGCGTGCTGATTATTTTTCCGGCGGGAAAGCTGGCTGGCATCAATCCTGTCGGGTTAAAAGAGTTTCCCTGGCATCCTGGATTTCTGCAATTAGCTAAAAAAACGCATGCTACTCTGGTGCCGGTATATATCAGAGGATTTAACAGCTTACGTTATTATCTCACCGCCATTGTCTGGCGTCCTCTCTCTAATCTGATGATACTGCGCGAATGTCTTCGGCATCGTGGGGGAAAGCTGCACATTAAAATTGGTCGGCAGATTGACCTCGCCAGAATCGACTGTGAAAAAAAACAGTTAGCCGTTGTTGCCGCATCTTTTCAGCAGCATGTACAGCAAATGGCAACAGATAAGCCGCCTGTATTACCACTCGCCGCGCCGCTGGCACCGCCGGAAAACCGCAGCTTGTTGAATGCCGCGCTAAGCCAGTGCGAACGATTAAAGCAACTTGCTGACGGGAAAAGCGTGCTGCTTTATCGCTATCATGGCGAAGGTTATTCGCCGGTGCTGCGTGAGCTTGGCCGCCTGCGAGAGATATCTTTTCGGGCGATAGGCGCAGGAACGGGCAAGAAATATGATAACGACCGCTACGATGATGATTATTACCACATTATTTTATGGGATCCCGCCCGGCTTGAAATTGCCGGCGCCTATCGATTTGTCTTTGCTGGCGAACAAATTGGCAGGCATGGCCTGGAAGGGCTTTACAGCCATAGCCTGTTCCGTTATCAACCTGAGGCGCTGGCCGTTATCAGCCAAAGTATTGAGATTGGACGCGGATTTATACAAAAACAGTATCAAAAAACCCATGCGCTGGACGAACTCTGGAAGGGAATTTTTCACGTTGCGCTAAGGCATAAGGCTTACAAATACCTTATTGGCGTTTTAACCATTCCCCGAAGTTATTCACCCTACGTGCAAAAGCTGATGGTTGGGTTTTATCAGGCCTACCTCTCCTCAGATGAAATCTTATGCGCGCCCGAGAAAAGATATGGGGTAAATAAGAACGAGATTCTGCATTTTTTTAGCGGCGATAATTTTCAGCAAGACTGGTGCAGGCTGAACCACCTGCTGCGTGATAAGGGTTATGAACTGCCGTGGCCCTATAAGCAGGCGGTTAAATGGTACAGCGAAGGCGGGTCTAAAATAATAGCCTTCGTTGAAGATAGCACGTTTAATTCCATTGCCGGCCTGAATTTTTGCGAAATCAATAAGCTAAATAAAATGTACTGTCGGCGTTATTTACCCCAAAAGATACTGCCTGTGGAGCAGATATAGAATCCTGTAATGTATTAACAGAAATAAGTTAAGTGTTAATGACTTTCGACGGTGCGCGCATCGTGTTTGGGATATATGAATAATGCTGATAGCCAGAAGTTTATATTTATTGGCGATAATAATGGGCCTCTCAGGCTGTGACGGCTCCGGCTCTTTTACGCTGCCAGGCTATACCTACGGAGAATTTACCTATCTGTCGCGGCCTTTTACGGACAAAGTCGAACAGTTGTTTGTCGCTAAAGGTGAGTCTGTAAAAAAGGGGCAAAAGCTGGCGCAGATGGAGACTTTTTTAGCGGAGAACGCGCTACGGGTCGCTGAGGAGAATGTTCAGGCGGAGCGGGCGCTGCTGCGAAATTTACAAAGGGGAGAGCGGCCTGAGGGCATTGAGATGATCGAGGCGCAGCTTGAACGGGCAAAATCGGCCGCCAGCGTGGCGAAAAGTCAGCTTGACAGGAAAAAGCGCCTGTATAGCGAAAAAATGATTTCAGTTGCGGAGTGGGAGGCTACGAAAGGGGAGTATGCGCAGAAAAATGCGCAGGTAAAAGAGCTACAGCATCAGCTGGCGTTGAAAAGGCTGCCAGCGCGACAGGCGGAAATTACTCATCAACGTTCCCGTGTTCAGGCGGCAACGCTTCAGCGTGATAAAGCCGCCTGGGAGCTGCAGCAAAGGCTATTGACGGCGCCGCTGGACGGCGTGGTGTATGACATTTTATATCAGCCCGGCGAAATGCCTGCGGCCAGCAAGCCGATTATCAGCCTGCTTGCGCCGGAGAATATCAAAGTACGTTTTTACGTGCCGCAAAAACGGCTGGGTGAGATCCGCCACGGAACCCGGGTTAACATAATCTGTGACGGCTGCAAACGCGCGCTTTCCGGTCACGTTCGCTATATCAGCCCGCAGGCAGAGTTTTCTCCGCCGGTGATCTACAGCACCCGGCGACGGGAAAAGCTGCTGTTTATGGCGGAGGCGGTACCGGTAAAAGCGGATGCGCCCTTCCTTAAAACAGGACAGCCCGTTAACGTTGAGCTCGTTGCTGATGAATGAAAACTGTATCGAAGTCTGTAAGCTCAATAAACGCTTCGGCGAAAACCATGTCGTAAAAGACTTTTCTCTTACTGTGAGAAAAGGGGAGATTTACGGTTTTCTTGGACCGAACGGCAGCGGAAAAACGACGTCGATTCGTATGATGTGCGGTTTAATTACGCCCGACTCCGGCAGCGGCCACTGCCTGAATATGGATATCTTTACGCAGCGCGAAAAGATTAAAAAACATATAGGCTATATGACGCAGCATTTTTCAATGTGGGGCAGCCTCTCCATCCGCGAAAACCTGTTGTTTATCGCACGTATTTATAACCTGGACCGATATCGACAGCGCGTTGACCGCACCCTGGCAGAGCTGGGCCTGATCTCCCGTCAGCATCAGCTGGCGAAGTTTCTTTCCGGCGGATGGAAACAGCGTATGGCGCTGGCGGCCTGTATGCTGCATCAACCTTCCCTGCTTTTTCTGGATGAGCCGACCGCCGGCGTTGACCCTAAAGCGCGTCGTGAGTTTTGGCAGGTACTGCACCAGCTGTCTGATCAGGGCATATCGATTCTGGTCAGTACCCACTATATGGATGAGGCTGAGCGCTGCCACCGGGTCGCCTACCTCTCTTACGGCAACCTGCTGGCCAGCGGAAGCGTGCGGTCGATTATCGAGGCGCAGCAGCTTATCACCTTCAAAATAAGCGGCAGCAGGCTGACTGCGTTGGAAAGTGAGCTGTTGAATCTTCCCGGTATTGAACAGACGGTAATATTCGGCAATAGCCTGTTTGTTACCTCAAATGACGAAAGCCTGTTAAGCGCTATCGTCTCGAAGCATGTTCCTTCCGACTATCACGTTTGCAGAGTTGAAACCAACCTGGAAGACGCCTTTACCTGGCTGATGAAAAACAATGCTAAAGAAAATACGCGTTAACTTTTCCCTGTTACGCTGGCTTGGCGTAGTGATAAAAGAAATTCACGAACTGCGTCGGGACAGGATCAGCATCGCTATGGTGGTGGTAACGCCGCTGCTGCAGCTCACCATACTTGGCTATGCCGTCAATATGGATGCGCGCAATATTCCTGCCGCGCTGATTAACTACGATACCGAGCGTTTAAGTCAGGTTTTTGTCTCGGCAGCGCAAAATACCGGCTACTTTTCAATGATGCCTGTGGCTTCGGAAAAAGAGGCGCGGTCCGCGTTTGTACGCGGCGAAGTCATTTTTATCGTGACCATTCCGCAAGGGTTTACGCAAAAAATGTTGCGCGGCGAAAAGCCGCAGATCCTGCTACAAGGCGATGCTATCGATCCCTTAACCATAGGCAACGCGCTGAGCGCCATTACACAGGCGTCAAAAACCCTGTTTCAGCATGCGCTGCCGCCAGCGCTGCGCAGCGAGATAAGCGCGGACGATTTTGAGTTGGTGATCCATCGTATGTTTAATCCCGAGGGGATTACGCAGTACAATACCATACCGGGTATTATCGGCTCGATACTCAGCACCACATTGATCCTTATGACCGCGCTTGCCATTACCCGGGAGCGGGAAAGCGGCGCGATAGAAAATCTGCTGATTTCCCCGCTGACCAGTCTGGAAGTGATTACCGGCAAGATTATTCCCTATGTATTAATCGGCATTTTTCAGTCTGTCCTGATCCTGCTTTGCGCAGTGTTTCTGTTTCACATCCCGTTATTGGGCAACGTTTTTCTGCTTTTTAGCGTGCTGATGGTTTACGTTTTTCTCTGCTTATCAATTGGCATCACTATTTCAAGCGTGGCGCAGAATCAGCTGCAGGCGCTGCAAATGTCTTCTTTCTATTTTATTCCTTCCGTCATGCTTTCCGGTTTTATCAGCCCGTTTATCAGCATGCCCGTCTGGGCCCAGTGGTTGGGCTCCTGCCTGCCGCTAACCTACTTTATCCGTCTGATTAAAGGCATTATGCTGAAAGGCTATACGTTTGCGGAGCTGTTGCCCGATCTGCTGCCGCTGGGCGGCCTGGCGGTAATAGTGATGACGGTGGCGCTCGCTTCCTACCGTAAAACGCTGGACTAATGCCGCGTCCCCGGTTTTTCTGAGACAAAGCGGGGAAAGGGCCGGTAGGCAGAGCAGGCTGAAGACCGTATAATGCGCAGCCAATATTAGCAAGCCGGAGAAAAACCATGCGTCCAGCAGGCCGTCTCACACAGCAGGTGCGTCCCGTCACCCTGACCCGTCACTACACCAAACATGCAGAAGGTTCTGTCCTGGTTGAATTCGGCGATACCAAAGTGCTTTGCACCGCCACCGTAGAAGAGGGCGTGCCGCGCTTCCTGAAAGGTCAGGGACAGGGCTGGATTACCGCCGAATATGGCATGCTGCCGCGCTCTACTCACAGCCGCAACGCGCGTGAAGCCGCAAAAGGCAAGCAGGGCGGCCGCACGCTGGAAATCCAGCGCCTGATCGCACGTTCGCTGCGCGCGGCGGTTGACCTGAAGGCGCTGGGCGAATTCACCATTACGCTGGATTGCGATGTATTACAGGCCGATGGCGGCACCCGTACCGCTTCGATTACCGGCGCGTGCGTGGCGCTGGCGGATGCGCTTAATGCGCTGGTCGCAGCAGGCAAGCTGGCTAAAAATCCGATGAAGGGCATGGTCGCGGCGATTTCCGTCGGCATCGTTAACGGCGAAGCGGTATGCGATCTGGAATATGTAGAAGATTCCGCTGCCGAAACGGATATGAATGTGGTGATGCTGGAGGATGGCCGCATGATCGAAGTGCAGGGCACCGCAGAAGGCGAGCCGTTCAGCCACGAAGAACTGTTAACGCTGCTGGCGTTGGCGCGAGGCGGCATTGATACCCTGATCCAGGCGCAGAAAGCGGCGCTGAACAACTGATTATTTCAGGCGACCAGAGAGTCGCCTTTTTTATATCTGATTTTTGAGGAGAGCAAAGATGAAAGCCTGGCAGCGTGATTTTATTGAGTTTGCTTTAAACAAGCAGGTACTGAAATTTGGCGAATTTACTCTGAAGTCGGGGCGCAAAAGCCCTTATTTCTTCAATGCAGGCCTGTTTAACACCGGGCGCGACCTGGCGTTGCTGGGGCGCTTTTACGCACAGGCGCTGGTTGATTCCGGCGTTGACTTCGATTTGCTGTTCGGCCCGGCGTATAAAGGCATTCCGATCGCCACTACTACCGCCGTTGCGCTTGCTGACCACCACCAGCGCGACGTGCCTTACTGCTTTAACCGTAAGGAAGCGAAGGATCACGGCGAAGGCGGCCTGCTGGTCGGCAGCCCGCTGGAAGGGCGCGTGATGCTGGTCGACGATGTGATTACCGCTGGCACCGCCATCCGTGAATCGATGGAAATTATCGCCGCCAACGGCGCGCGTCTGGCTGGCGTGCTGATTTCACTTGATCGTCAGGAGCGCGGACGCGGCGAGATTTCAGCGATTCAGGAAGTGGAGCGCGATTACCAGTGTCACGTCACTGCGATTATTACGCTAAGCGATCTGATTGAATATCTGGAAGAAAAACCGGAAATGGCTGACCATCTGGCGGCGGTGCGCGCCTACCGTAAAAACTACGGCATCTGATGTAAAGTCAGGACGCCGGGCAAAATCGCCGCCCGGCGTTTTCTGCACAGTTAGACCAGCTGCGCCGCCAGCAGCGGCCAGCGCGCTTCAAACTCCTGCGTTGGCTGATAGCGGAACTCGGAACGTACAAAGCGTGACAGCAACCCTTCGCAGAACGCCAGCAGCTGGCTGGCCAGCAGGGTTTCATCAGTGACAAAGCCTTCGCCCTCGCGCATTTTTCTTTCGCGCATCACCTGTCTCAGCTGCGCCTCAATACGTTCAAATAGCTGATTAATGCGGCCCTGTAAGCGATCCTGCTCAAACATCAACGCATGGCCGGTCAGAATACGCGTCAGGCCAGGATTGCGTTCGCCGAAGCCCAGAATGAGCTGCACGATCAGCCGCAGGCGCGTCATGGTCTCTTTTTCATCTTTCAGAATAGCGTTGATGCGGGTAATAAGGCTGTCTTCAATAAACTCGATTAGGCTGTCAAACATGCGCGTTTTGCTGGGAAAATGGCGGTAGAGCGCCGCTTCTGAAACGCCTACGGTGGCGGCCAGCTTGGCGGTGGTGATGCGTTGACTGCCGTCGCTGGATTCCAGCATCTGCGCCAGAGCCTGCAGGATTTCATCGCGACGATTCCTTTTCGCGCTCTTTTTTTCTGCCATGACGTTATAAACCCCTGAGATTTACCATAAACGGGCAAAGGCCCACGCAACATCCGTGAGAAGGCGACTCACGGTGCTGAAAAATAAAAAATTCGGGTTGTGGAGGGTGTTCGCTGTGCGTTTAATTCCGACCGGAGTGACCGAAACCGCCTTCGCCGCGCGTGCTGGCGTCGAAATCCTCAACCAGGTTGAATTCCGCCTGCACCACCGGCACAAAAACCAGTTGGGCGATGCGCTCGCCAGGCTGAATCGTAAAACTCTCCTGACTGCGATTCCACACGGAAACCATCAGCTGGCCCTGATAATCAGAATCAATCAGGCCAACCAGATTGCCCAGTACGATGCCGTGCTTATGGCCGAGACCGGAGCGCGGCAAAATCACCGCGGCCAGCGAAGGGTCGGCGATATGAATAGCCAGGCCGGTCGGCAGCAGCGTCGTTGCGCCCGACGCCAGCTCCTGCGGCGCATCAAGGCAGGCGCGTAAATCCAGACCTGCGGAACCAGAGGTAGCGTACGTCGGCAGCGGAAAATCTTTGCCGACGCGCGCATCAAGAATCTTAACGTCGATTTTTTTCATCATAACGGCTGACAATCTCGTCTAATAACTGCTGGCCAAGGAGCGTTTTGTCCGCAAGCGGCAAAACTTTCTCTCCCTCCTGCCAGAAAAGGTGAAGAGCATTGGTATCGCTGTTGAAACCTTGCCCGGATTTAGAAACATCGTTGGCGCAGATTAGGTCCAGATTTTTCCGCACACGTTTTTGTTGGGCGTATTCTTCCACATTACGGGTTTCAGCGGCAAACCCTACGACGTAAGGGCGTTGTTCGCGCATGGCGCCTACGCCGGCGACGATATCAGGGTTTTTTATCATCTTTAGTGTGATTTCATCACCCTGTTTTTTGATTTTTTCCGCCGCAATTTCCACCGCGCGGTAGTCTGCCACGGCTGCGCTGCCAATAAAAATGTTCTGCCGCGTAATTTGCGCCATGACCGCTTTTTCCATCTCCAGCGCGCTGGTGACGTCAATACGCGTCACTCCGGCAGGCGTCGGCAGCGAAACCGGGCCAGCGACCAGCGTGACGTTCGCGCCGCGGGCGGCGGCGGCGGCGGCAATCGCAAAGCCCATTTTGCCGGAGCTGTGATTCGTAACATAGCGCACCGGATCAAGCGCTTCGCGCGTCGGACCAGCTGTGATCATAATATTCAGATGTTGCAAATCGTTGACCGGCATTGACCAGGCGACAGCGCGATCGACAATCTCCAGTGGGTCGAGCATCCGTCCAGGCCCGACATCGCCGCACGCCTGGCTGCCGCTGTCCGGCCCCCAGAGCATGACGCCGCGTCCGGCGAGACGTTGTAGGTTTTCCTGGGTTGGAAGCGCGCGATACATCTGTTGGTTCATCGCCGGCACCACAGCCAGCGGCGCGGCGGTCGCCAGACAGAGCGTCGTCACCAGATCGTTGGCCATGCCCGCCGCTACGCGGGCGATAAGGTCTGCGGTGGCGGGCGCGAGAATCACCAGGTCGGCCCATTTGCCCAGTTCGATATGCCCCATCGCCGCTTCCGCCGCTGGGTCGAGCAGGTCGTCATAGACCGGGTAGCCGGAAACGGCCTGTAAGGTCAGCGGCGTAATAAAGGCTTTGGCGGCCTCCGTCATCACTACGCGCACTTCCGCGCCGCGATCGCGTAAACGCCGCACCAGCTCTGGCGTTTTGTACGCCGCAATACCGCCGCTTACGCCTAATACGATATGTTTCCCGGTTAATCCCATCATTTTTTACTCCTGCCCTTAATCGCCTTTGGCCATGCCAGGCGGTGACATCATCCGGCGATTTTACCACACTCTTCCCGTGGCGCCGTTTAGCATCCCGCCACCTTTGCGAGCCGTCCCGAAAAGTTAAGCACGTTTGGTAGCGTCTTTTACCCTGACCGGCGCAAAGTGGCGACCTGGCAAACTAACATGCCGAGCGGAGACGAACGTGTTAAAACCTCGCGAAAAGCTGCATAAGCTGGGCGCGTCGGCGCTAAGCGACGCCGAGCTGCTGGCGATTTTTCTACGCACCGGCGCCTGCGGCAAACCGGTAATGGCGTTGGCGGATGAGCTGCTGCAGGCGTTCGGTTCGCTTTATCACTTAATGAGCGCTGATAAAAGCGCGTTCAGCGTGATAAAAGGCGTAGGCGACGCCAAGCTGGCGCAGCTGCATGCGGTGGCGGAACTGGCGCGCCGTTTTTTCAGCGCGCAGATGATGCTGGAAAACGCGCTGGAAAGCCCGCAGGTGACACGGCGTTATTTGCAAAGCGTGCTGGCTCATCAGGAGCGGGAAATCTTTATGGCCCTTTTTCTCGATAATCAGCACCGTGTATTAGAGGCGCAGCAGATGTTTTCCGGCAGCATCGCCAGCGTGGAGGTGCATCCGCGTGAAATCGTGCGCGCGGCGCTTAAGCTTAATGCGGCGGCGCTGATCCTGGCGCATAATCACCCCTCCGGCTGCGCCGAGCCGAGCGCCGCCGACCGCGATATTACCCAGCAGATCCGCCAGGCCTGCCAGCTGATGAACATTCGTCTGCTTGACCATCTGGTCATTGGAAAGGGCGAATACGTTTCTTTTGCCGAAAGAGGCTGGCTGTAAGAAGAAAAACGGCTCTTTTCTGTACAGTTTCAGCGATCCCCTGGGATCTTTATCTGTTCGGGACTTGAGCGCTGGCGCGACAAGGCGTATACTACGCCACCTTTGAGAATCTCGGGTTTGGCGTTTAGGCCTGCTCAGCGGGTTCGCATGGAACTCGCCTGGATGGGCTACAAGCCTGACGAGGCGGCCAAAACCTAATTTTTAAAGCTCGAGCTGATTTGATTTTTGGAGAATTGACATGTCACGAGTCTGCCAAGTAACTGGCAAGCGTCCGGTGACCGGTAACAACCGTTCCCACGCAATGAACGCGACGAAACGCCGTTTCCTGCCGAACCTGCACTCTCACCGTTTCTGGGTTGAGAGCGAGAAGCGTTTCGTTACTCTGCGCGTATCTGCTAAAGGTATGCGTGTAATTGACAAGAAGGGCATTGATACGGTTCTGGCCGATCTGCGTGCCCGTGGTGAGAAGTACTAAGGAACTGAATCATGGCTAAAGGTATTCGTGAGAAGATCAAGCTGGTTTCCTCTGCTGGTACAGGTCACTTCTATACCACCACGAAGAACAAACGTACTAAGCCGGAAAAACTGGAACTGAAAAAGTTCGATCCGGTTGTGCGTCAGCATGTGATGTACAAAGAAGCTAAAATTAAATAATTGCGGCTTCCATGAAAAACCCGGCTCCGGCCGGGTTTTTTGTTTTTTATGAAACCGTAAAACGTGAGGAGCTGCCATGCCTGAATTACCTGAGGTAGAAACCAGCCGTCGCGGCATTGAACCGCACCTGGTGGGAGAGACGATTCTGCACGCGGTGGTACGTAATCCGCGCCTGCGCTGGCCCGTTTCTCAGGAGATTCACGCCCTGAGCGATCAGCCGGTGCTGAGCGTCCAGCGGCGCGCGAAATATCTGCTGCTGGAGCTGCCGAAGGGGTGGATCATCATTCATCTGGGCATGTCAGGCAGCCTGCGCGTACTGTCGGAAGAGATCCCGGCGGCGAAACACGATCATGTCGATCTGGTGATGAGCAACGGCAAAGTGCTGCGCTACACCGATCCGCGTCGTTTCGGCGCCTGGCTATGGAGCAGCGACCTGCAGGGCAGCAATGTGCTGGCGCATCTTGGGCCGGAGCCGCTTAGCGAGCAGTTTAATACGGATTATCTGTTTGAAAAATCGCGCGGCAAGCGTACCGCCGTAAAACCCTGGCTGATGGATAATAAGCTGGTGGTTGGCGTGGGCAATATCTACGCCAGCGAGTCGCTTTTCGCCGCTGGGATCCTGCCCGATCGTCCGGCGATGTCGCTGACGCATGAAGAGGCTGCGCTGTTGGTGAAAACCATCAAGGCGGTGCTGCTGCGCTCTATTGAGCAGGGCGGTACGACGCTGCGAGACTTTCTGCAAAGCGACGGCAAGCCGGGCTATTTTGCTCAGGAGCTGCAGGTGTATGGTCGCGCCGGAGAGCCCTGTCGCGCGTGCGGCGCGCCGATTGAAAGCGCGAAGCATGGACAGCGCAGCACCTTTTTTTGCCGCAGTTGCCAGAAGTAGCGATTAAATTGGCTTCGTCTATAGCCTCAGAATACGTGCCTTTCTGAGGCTGCGCTTTATGCGGACAGCTTCGCCAGCAGCGCCTGGTAAATAGGCTCAGGCAGGAAAGCTTCTACTTCTCCCCCATGGCGCGCCACCTCTTTCACCAGCGAAGAAGAAACAAAGGAATACTTTTCCGCAGGCATTAAGAACACGCTTTCCAGCGAGGGGAGCAAGTGCCGGTTCATGTGCGCCAACTGTAGCTCATACTCGAAATCTGATACCGCGCGCAGACCGCGAACCAGCACGTTCGCCTGACGATCGCGGGCGAAATTAGCCATCAGATCGCTAAAACCGACCACTTCCACATTGGCTAAATGCGCCGTCGCCTGCTGCGCCAGCGCCACGCGCTCGTTCAGGCTGAACATCGGCTTCTTACCTGGGCTGGCGGCGATAGCCAGAATCACTTCGTCAAACATCACCGCGGCGCGGCTTAAAATATCCAGATGACCGTTGGTCAGCGGATCGAAGGTGCCGGGGTAGATAGCTCTGGTACTCATGATTTGCCTCCGGTAGCTGACTGACCGAGCGCCCACAGCGCCGCGTACTTATTAAAAGTATATTGCGCATTCACCATCGCCAGTATCCAGCCCTGTCGGCCGTCAAGAAAGCCAGCGCGCAGCAGCAGCGTTTTGCAGAACGCGCCCAGCGTATGGCTGAAGATGGAGAAAACGCCGCAGCGTTTACCCTGCTGATGGCGCTGCTGCGCCCAGGCTTCGGCATAGGCGAGTTGCTTGCGCTGAAAAGCGGAGAAATCGCGACAGGTGAGGTGTTGAAGATGGCCCGGCAGCGCAATCACCTGCGCCGTGCCGGTTTCCAGCGATTCATGCACCTGATTATCGTTATAGCGGTAGGTATGCGGATAGAGACGCACCACGCGATCCGGGTACCAACCGCTGTGCCGCATAAAGCGGCCGAGAAACAGATTGAGCCGTCCCAGGCTGTAAACCTTATCCGCCTGCGGCGTGCCGTTCAGCACCTGCTCAATCGCGGCGCGAAGTTCCGGCGTGACCCGCTCGTCCGCATCGATCATCAAAATCATATCGCCGCTGGCATGCGCCTGGGCCTGCTGGCGCTGTTTGCCATAGCCCGGCCAGGAGTGAGACTGAAACACTTTCGCGCCATATCGCTGCGCAATGGAGAGCGTGGCGTCCTCACTGCCGGAATCGAGCAGAATAATCTCGTCGGCCCAGCTGACGGAGTCCAGGCAGTCGGGCAACAGCTCAGCTTCATTCCTGGCGATCATCACGACTGACAGACGTTGGCGTTCGGTCATTTAATGATTCCGTGGCGGAAGGTAAGGTTCAAGCAGCTGAAGCAGACGTTGCAACGCGCCCTGGTTCTGATGAAGCACCTCAACGGCGTGGCGGCCGTGATAGCGTCGATAGTCATCATCCACCAGCAGGTTACCGATTTCATGCACCAGCGAGGCAGTGTCCGTCACGGTAATCAGGCCGTCGGCCTGCTTCAGTTTGCTGCAGATATCTTTGAAGTTGAAGGTATGCGGGCCCATCAGCACCGGAATCGCGTGCGCGGCCGGCTCCAGCGGATTATGACCGCCGCGCTCCACCAGACTGCCGCCGACGAACGCCAGATCGGCGATGCCGTAGAGCAGCATCAGTTCGCCCATGGTATCGCCGATCACTACCTGGGTGCTGCTGGATGGAATTTCGCCGCTGCTGCGCAGCGTATAGCTGAAGCCGCTTTTCTGCGTCATTTCACGGGCGTCTTCAAAACGTTCAGGATGGCGCGGCACCAGAATCAGCAGCAGGTCGGGGAAGTGCGCCAGCAGACGGCGATGCGCCTCCAGCATAATGCTCTCTTCGCCTTCATGGGTGCTGGTGGCGATCCAGACCGGGCGGCGCGGCGCCCACTGACGACGCAGCGTTACCGCGCGCGCCGCCAGCTCAGGCGTCACGGAAATATCGAATTTCAGGCTGCCGGTGATCGCCAGCTGGGAGCGCTTCAGGCCCAGCTCGACGAAGCGCGCGCCATCCTCCTCATTCTGCGCGGCGATAAGCGTGATGCGCTGCAACAGCTGACGCATAAATTTACCCAGCTTTTTATAGCCTTTCGCCGAGCGCGCCGACAGCCGCGCGTTGGCGATAACCAGCGGCACCTGCCGATCGTGCAGCGCTTTGATGAAGTTGGGCCACAGCTCGGTTTCCATAATGATCACCAGTCTGGGATCGACCGTATTCAGAAAACGGTTAATGGCATCGGGCAGGTCGTAGGGCAGGTAGACGTGATGCACATCTTTGCCGAAAGCGGACTGGGCGCGCTCCGATCCGGTCGGCGTCATGGTGGTGACGGTGATTGGCAGCGTAGGATAGCGGTGACGTAACGCCCGCACCAGCGGCACCGCCGCCAGCGTTTCCCCAACGGAAACCGAATGCAGCAGGATTCCGCCTGGGCTTACTTTGCCGACGCAAAAACCGTAGCGTTCCGCCCAGCGCTTACGATAGGCAGGCGCTTTGCGGCCGCGCAGCCAGAGGCGCAGCCAAATCAGAGGCTGTATAAGGTAAAGCAGGGCGGTGTAAATCGTCGTCATACCGATCTTTACGACACTTATGCGTCAAACCTAAGCAAAATATGCGGAATGCGGCATGTTAGCAGATAACTCTCCTGCACTCATCTATCTTCCGCCGCGCCTGAAAGTAGCTGTTGATAAAGGGAATGTAACTCCGCGCCCAGCCGCTGCGGGGTATAAGGCATAATTCTGGCGCGCGCCGCCTCGCCCATCGACGACTCCTGCACTTTAGCGGGAATGTTCTGCACTGCTTCATGCAACGCCTTGATATCCAGCGCATCGCAGACAAACCCCTGCTGCCCCTCCACAATAAATTCCGCGCCGCCGCAGCCGGTGCTGGTGATCACCGGCAGGCCGCAAGCCATCGCCTCCAGCACCACGTTGGGAAGGGATCGTATAGCGTTGGCAGAATTAAGCCGTCGGCGGCGTGATAAAACGGCTGCACATCCTGCTGTACGCCCACGAAACGTAGACGATCGAGGCAGTTAAGCTGATTGGCCAGCTGCTGATAACGCGACTGATGTTTATCCTGACCCACCACGATCAGATAGCGATCGCTATTAGCGATCGCCTGAATCGCCGCCTTCAGACCTTTACGCTCAAAGCCTGAACCGACGTAAATCAGCGCGACCGCCTGCTCCGGTATCGCGAGCTGCCGCCGCGTCGCATGGCGCGTGGCTTCTGTCGCTGGCTGGAAGCGTTGTGAATCGATAGCGTTATAGATCACGGTGATGCGATCATCCGCCAGATTGAAGCAGCGGATAATATCCTGCTTCACCATCTCCGAATTACAGATCACTTTCTTTAGCGCGGCGGAGTGAAACATCTCCTCTTCCGCCCGCAGTACATAGCGATGCCAGGGGCTGAGCGAGGCGCTGAGACGCTGCATCGGTGAAACGATGCGCGCGCGTTGCTCCAGCCAGACGCGATGTACGCCGTCGCCGGCGCGAAAAATATCGCAGCCGGCGATGCGTTCATGGCTCTGAACGATGTCGAATTTCTCGCGCTCCCAGCAGGCGCGCGCCGCCGCGGCAAACCCGCGCTCGCGCGACACGCGGCTCCATTTTGGCGGGTTGCAGATATGCAGATGCCAGTCTGGTTTCGGCGTGCCCTGCCAGCTGCGGGTGATGATATTCAGATCGAGCCGCTCGTTGTTCAGCGCTTCCAGCGCGCGTGAAATAAAGCGCTCGGCCCCGCCGTCGGGACGGTATTTTTGGCGCACAATCGCCAGGCGGATATTACGCATCCAGATAACTCCTCGCGGCGGCGGCCACATCGTCAACCGGGATGGCGCTTAAATAGCGCTGCTCGGTTTTCGTATCGATAGAATCGGGCGTCGGCAGCGGGCCGTAATCGCCTGCCCAAATGACCCGGTTACGGGCGCCCCACGGACGCCACTGCTGTAGTTTGGTCGGGCCGAACAGCGCCACGCAGGGCGTTTGCAGCGCCGCTGCCATATGCATCGGCGCCGAGTCGACGCCGATAAACAGCCGCGCATGATCGATAAGCGCCGCCAGCTGCGTCAGGCTGAGCTGCCCGGCAATAGTGGCAACCTGCGGGTTACTACAGAGCGAAAGAATATGCTCAATCATCGCCAGCTCTTTACGGTCCGGGGCGGCGGTTAGCACGATATGCTGGCCGGGCTGATTAAGCCGATCGATTAAGGCGGCGACCTTATCGTCGTCCCAGCATTTAAATGTCCAGCGCGAGGTGGGCTGAATCACAATATAAGGGCCGGTAACGCCTTGCTTCTGAAGCTGTTGTTCGGCGGCCAGCCAGTCTTCATTCGCGTAATACATCGTAACGGGCGCATTCTCCATCGGCACATCAAGCGGCGAGAGCGCCAGCAGATTTTGTTCGACGGTATGCAGCTGACTAAAATTCGCCGTTGAAACCAGGTGATTATGGCAGGCGCGCCAGAAATGGCTGTCGCGCTTGTTATAGGCGAAACCGATGCGCTCCGGCGCGCCGGTAAGTTTAGTTATCAGCGCGCTGCGCCACTGATCGGCCAGATTAATCACCAGGTCGTAATGACTGTCCCGAATGGCGTTCACCAGCGCCAGCTCATGCTTTAGCTGACGCCAGACGCCCTGCTTTTTCCATTTCCGATCGATCAGATGCAGCCGACGAATCGCGGGATGCGCCTGTAACATCGGACGCGTTTCCTGATAGAGCAACACATCGATCGCGGCGCCGGGATAGCGCTGATGCAGCGCATTGATAACCGGCGTGGTCAACAACATATCGCCGTGATGACGTAGTTTGATCACCAGAATATTGCGTGGTGTAAAAGATGCAGGGATCTGACTTGCCATACAAAACCTGTCTCAGAAAGAAGTGAGCCGATTTTAGGTCAAAGCCGCCAGGGGGAAAAGCGTCGCATGCCGCTTCTTCCCGGCTTTGCCCGGTTAGCGCTGACGCCAGCGGTAAAGGCGGCTCAGCCAAAGCAGCAGCTGATACCACTGTTTCACGCCGCGCGCGTTGCGCAGCATACGACGATGGGTTTGCGTCGAGAAGATATCGGCGATAATTGCCTGACGCGCATCGGCTTCCGGCTCGCGCCGCACCGCATGACAGACGCTAAGCGCCTCGTGCGTAATCTGATAGTGAAACTGCGGATAGATTTTCACTTTGCCGCGGTAGCGCTGATTTATCTCTTCCAGCATCCGCGCAATTTTCAGGTAGTGACGCTGATACTCTACGTTGCGCTGCCCGGTGCGTTTACGGTTGCTGATCGATTGATCGTGAACGTGATAGCGATAGAGCGGGGTGTCGGTGTAGCGCACCCGGCGCGCGTTCAGCATAAATTCGGTGGTCCAGGGAATATCCTGATGATGCAGGCCCGGTTCAAACATCAGTTCGTGAGATTTGATCACGGATAAACGGTAAATGCCCATCCAGACGACATGCAGATAGCGCCGGGTCGCCAGCGCCTTGCTCAGCCAGGCGGCGCCGTCCAGCACGCCGGTTGAGGTCAGCCTGTCGTGCGGGATCAGCGTTCTGACGCGCTGGCTGCCGGTATAAAAACATTCCGCGTTGCACTGGGCCGCATCGAGATCGTCCTGTTCCGCCATCCCGACCAGCGTCTGATAGATCTCAGGCGACAGCGTATCGTCGGCGTCCGGGAAGGTGACATATTTGCCGCGCGCGACCGTCAGGCCTGCATTGCGCGCCCGTGAAACGCCGCCGTTCTGCTGGTTGATGACGCTGATATGCGCGTAACGCGCGGCATAGTCCGCCGCGCGCTCGGCGCTGCCGTCCGTCGAGCCATCGTTAACGATAATGACTTCAAGATCGGTAAAAGTTTGCGCCAGAAGCGACGCCATAAACGTATCGAACATACTGCCGGCGTTATACATCGGAATGATAACGCTCAGTAAAGGAGAAGCGGTGTCAGCGTGTTGTGTCATGTTAATGGGGCTTGGTTTGGCGCAGCCGTTCCGGCTGGCGTGCGGCAATAAAATCGTGAATATCGTCGAGTTTGCGGCTATCCAGTGCGTAAAGCTGCTCTGCGGGATGATGGAACTGATAAAGCGCGGCGAATACAAACGATGAAGGCGCAATATGGTCCGGTCCAATCAACAGCACATCACCTAGAGGCCGTTGTTCTTCAACACAGCAGGGGCCGTAAATTAAAATAACCGGTACGCCGACAGCGTCGGCGATATAAACGTTGCCGGAATCGGAAGCAACGTAAAAATCCATCATGCTGATAGCATGCGGCAAGCCTTCCAGCGGAATGTTGCCAATCATACTGATAATATTTTCACGTTCCCCTGTGAGTTTATACAGATCCTGCAAGCGATCCATTTCCGAAGGCGCGCCAAATACATAAAACAGACAGGGCAGGTCGGCCAGCCGATCAAACAGATCTTTCCAGATGGCTGGGGGAATGGTTTTCGCCTGATTACCTGCGGAGATGCTTAAACCGATCTTAATCCCATCCTGGCGTTGTAGTGCGGCGGGAACGGGGGCCAGGGGATAAAGCGGACGGGTGGCGTGCTTTGGGTAACTCTCTTTGGTCAGCTGCGGATCCGCCAGCTTGAGGTAATTTTCCAGCGTCAGTGTATTCTTCTCATGCTGCACAACGCCGCTGGCCGTCCAGTAGAACAGCGCCTGATACCACTTGCGGCGGTAGTTGGAAAGGAACTGCTTATTGCTGGCGTTACAGCAGGCCGCATAGAACAAATTGACGTTATTAGGATGCAGTAGGTAGACGTTGTCGTAGCGGTTCATCAGCTGCAGCGCAAGACGAATTTTCGCCAGCAGGCCGGATTTATAATCTTCGATATACCAGATGTGTTGCAGCGTATCGTCATGCCGTGCCAGCGGCGCGACGGTACGGCTCAGCAGCGCATCGCTGCGTTGCAAATGCGCCAGCAGCGGCGTGATATTAATAAAATCGCCGATCTTGGCGGTCTGGATCACCAGGTTGCGCCCTTCCTTCTTACGGAAAAGCTTTCTTACCCACTTTAGCGGCAGTAGTAAGATAAAAATAAAAATATAGTTCACACCGTTTCCTCAGCGGTCTGGCAACGGGGCAAAGCATAACCATCCCCTGCAAAAAGTATTATTCCATTGTTGCGCATGGTAATCAGCGCTCAATCAACGCGAGGTAGCGCTGACAGATGGCCTCAATATGGTAGGCCGAAAGATCGAGCTGATGAAGTTCGGGGGGCTGATGATAAATGTCCTTTATTTTTTCCGCCAGTGATTCACTGGACATTTCCGCCAGTCCGCGCGCCAGTTCACCTTGTAGAATCGTTTCCGGGCCGCCGGGACAGCGAGTGCTGACCACCGGCGTCTGGCAGAACAATGCTTCAACCAGTACGTTCCCAAAGCCTTCGCTGTCTGAGCTGACGATCAGCATACGTGCATGGTTTATCCATGCATAGGGATTATGGGTAAAACCTTTGAAAATTACGCGGTCGGCAATGCCCAGTTCGTCAGCTAACGCTTTCAGCGCGGCGATACGCGCGGCATCGCCCTGGCCTATCAGCACCAGCGGCGCTTGCAATCCGCTGCGTGCATAGGCCTGGAGCAGGCGATCGTGGCGCTTGGTTGGATGGAAACGGCCTACGTGCAACAGATAGTCCTGACCAGACAGCTCACACGCTTCGCTGGCCTGCTGTAAAATCAGTTCAGCGTCGAACGGATTGAAGATGACCGCTTCGCGCGCCGGCTGGATGCTGTAGTGCTGCTTCAAATCGTCAATAACGAACTGCGACACCCCGATAACGTTGCGATTTTGGTAAACCCGGCGGGTTTTTTGAATCTTCAGCCAGCGGGAAAAGCCTTTGCGTCGCGCCAGATAAGACGCGGAGAAAACGCCGTGCAGGCAGTACCAGGTTTTTGCCGGGTCGAGATGTCGACAGCGACTCACGATTCGGTCCGTTTTATGCAGATGGGAAATGATTAAATCAAACGCGCCGCTCTGCTGCTCGGCTTTGATAATGGCGCGATCCAACTGACACGCGCGACGCTGTAGCTCTGTGAGCTTACGCCACGGTTTGCGGCAGCGATCCTGAAGCACCTGATAGTCCAGCCCTGCCGGAAGTGGGTAATCGCATACGCTGCGTAATGAGAACAGCGAAACGCGATGCCCCAGCGACAACAGCCCCTTCGCCAGCGTCAGCACTACCTTTTCTGCGCCGCCTCCAGGTAAGCCATCAATGATCATCAAGATACGCCTGGACAATGTTTAAATCCTTATGTGTGCAGCAAGGCCACTGGCAAAAGTGTAAAAGCTATTTTGTTGGGAATTAAGTTTTTTATCGCTTTTAATATCGATAAGGCTGTGTGCCGGACCTTTCCTTTTTCATCGGCGTCGCGCTTCACGACATCCGGTAAACGAAACGGGCAACGCCTGTATAAGAGCTTAATCAAGCGAAGCTTAGTTTGCCATGAAAAGTAAAAGAAGGAGATTTATCGGAATGAAATTATTTTGCCCTTAAGAAAGCGCCTGCGTAACATACCGGCGACATCCAGTGGAGCGTTGGAAAGAAGATGAATAAACCGGCTTTTCTCATCACAATTGATACTGAAGGCGACAATCTGTGGCGCAATCGCCGTACCATCACTACCCGCAATACGCTTTTTTTGCCGCGTTTTCAGGCGCTCTGTGAAAAATATGGCTTTAAACCGACCTGGTTGACTAACTATGAGATGGCCAGCGATCCTGCCTATGTCGAGTTCGCTCGAGATGTTATTGCACGCGGTCAGGGGAGGTTGGCATGCATCTGCACGCCTGGAACAGCCCGCCGGAAGCGCCGCTGACGGATGATGACTGGCGCTGGCAGCCTTATCTGATTGAATACCCAGATAATCTGCTGCGTGAAAAAGTTAAATTTATGACCGATCTCCTGGAGGAAACCTTCCAGACGAAAATGCTGAGCCATCGTGCCGGACGCTGGGCCTTTGATGAGCGTTACGCGACGGTGCTGCGCGAGCTGGGCTATCAGGTCGATTGCTCGGTGACGCCGCGGGTAAGCTGGCGCAATTCGCCTGGCGCGCCGCAGGGAAAGGGCGGAACAGACTATACGCATTTCCCGCATCACGCCTATTTTCTTGATCCAAAAGATATCTCGCGCAGCGGCGATTCGGGATTGCTGGAAGTACCGATGAGCATTCAGTACAAGCACACCGCATTGATGAATCGCCTGAAGCAGGGCTACGATCGCCTGCGCGGTAAAAAACGCGGGCCTTCCGTTCACTGGCTACGGCCTTCAGGCGGCAACCTGGCTGCGATGAAGCGCGTGGCGGAGATGAGCCTGGCGGAAGGCAATGATTATGTCGAGTTTATGCTTCACTCCTCAGAATTTATGCCGGACGGCAGCCCGACCTTTAAAAACGAAGCGGATATTGAAAGACTGTACCAGGATTTAGAGGCGCTGTTTAGCTGGCTGCAAACACGTACGCAGGGCATGACGCTGGCGGAATATTATCAATACTTTCAGGCACGATAAAAATGAACAGGGATATCTCTTACCCAGGCTGGATGAATAGCGCGCTGATCAAAACTCATTGGCGCAACGCGCTTTATCTTTTAGCGCTGACGGCGGTATTGCTGGCCGTTATGTTTACCTTTATCCATGAAAAGACGGCGAAGGTTGCTTTTTACTGGGCTTTTTATTTTTCCCTTTTAGGGATTATTACCCACTTGCGTCCTGTTAATCGTCGCCATTTTTGGCTGGCAGGATGGTTGGCGTTACTGGGCTGTAGTAAAGTCGTTTGGTTTTACTGGGATTATCTGGGACAACCCCATTTTGACCCTTATAATGATTATCTGAACGCGGGTAAACGTCTGCTAATCGCGGCCGTAATCGGTTATTACCTGTTTAGTCAGCAGGAAAGATTGCCTCAGCTAACTCGCCGTATGGTTGAATGGGGATTGATTGTCGCGTTTGTCGGCGCAACGGTCTACGGTTTTTACCAATATACAAATGGTGCCCGGCGCGTTGAGTTTGCGCTCGATCGCGCTACGCTTTCCGCCTATGGTTATGCGATGTTGGCTGCGGCAACGCTGTTTATGCTGGCAGCAAAAAGACATAGCGCCAGCCAGCTGTTGTTATGCCTTGGCGTATTTGTCATCGCCTGGTTTATTATCATCCAGACGGGCACTCGCAATATGATCGCCGCGTTTCCCTTAATTATCTTTTTCGTTGGGCTGCTACGCTTTCGTCATTTAGGCTGGAAAGCTGCGCTGGGCATTTTAACCGCTATCGTTTTATTAATCGCCGCGTGCTATAAACCGATGATTAAGCCCAGAATCGATGCTTCAATGGCGGAGCTCACGCGATATGAACAGGCGGAGGGGAATAAAAGCGGTTCGTTGACCAGCCGGCTGGCGATGTGGAATATTGGCGCCGCCTGCTTCGCAGCGAATCCGTTGGGAATGAATATGGAGCAGCGAACGGCTTGGTTTAAGCATTATGTGAAGGAAAACCACCGTGACGCCAGCGCCTTAGAGTTTGTTTCGATTCATTTGCACAATGAATTGCTCGACAGCGCAACGCTACAGGGCATTCCAGGAATGGTGATCGTGTTGGCATTTTATTTAGCGCTAATACTCAGAGCGCTGCGTAAAAATAATGCGTTGCTGCTTTCCGTTATGCTGGTGACCGTGGTAAGCGGCCTGACAGACGTGTTATTTATCAGCCGTGAAATCACTATCTGTATTTCGCTTCTGCTGATCTTATGTGTGATGTGGAAAAGCCCTGTCGCGGCGTCTTCGCCTCAGCCATAATAGTTTACAGGCGGCTAGTTTAGCCGCCTTAGCTTCAGCATCTTACGTTTATAGCTGACCCGTATCTTCCCATTAAGCAGGAATGCCCACAGGCTCTGCTGGTGGATACGCTTTTTAACCTGTTCCCATACCCCCTGCTTTTTCAGTTCGGTGCTATGCCGATTAACGATATCCAGCCAGTGGCAGGTAATCAGAGCCTGAAAACGTGTCGGCAATACCTCATCCATATGCTGTGTCGCAGCCAGCAAGCAGACAATTTTTTCGGGCTGCATAGTGGTTGAGAGACTGGCAGCATGCTTTCTGTAGAGATAAAAGCCGCAGGTTGAATAAAGGATTTTTTCGCTTTTGGTCAGCAGTAACGGAAAAAGCCAGGCATCCTCGTAGCAGATGAAAGAGGGGAAGGGGTTTTCCTGCAGCAAATGGCGACGGAAGTATTGACCGATAAAATGCGCCTGGAAATCACGATGGATCAAAAAACGCGTAATCGCCTCATCCCGCGCTAAAACGACAGGCGTTCCAGCATGCCAGGGGGGGACAGGGTTCATATCAGCGCTGCGTTTTTCGATAATTTTGCTTAAATAGATATCCGGTCTCTGTGCTTCCAGCTGAGGCAGATGATCGGCTATAGCGCCAGGTAACACTTTGTCATCGCCATCGACCATTAAAATATAATCCCCCGCGCCTGCGCAACGGCGTGGTTGCGAACCTGACCAATATTGCGCAGCCAGGTTTGTTGATGTCGGGTCTGGGGATAAACGGCGGCGAAACGCTCAATAATCGCCTGCGTATCATCTTCTGAAGCATCGTTAACAAGAATGATCTCGCAGCTGGATAATGTGTTACCTGCCGAGGCGACGATGCTGTCGAGCGTATCCTGTAACCAGGTTGCGCAGTTATGAGCGGTAACAATAATACTCAGACGAGGCGGCATCATTATTACGCTTCCGTGCTTAATAATAGCTGTAACACAGCATTGACCTGAGCTGCGCTGATGGTTGCCATATCACCCTTTTCCGACGCGCGCAGCGCCTGCTGATTCAACCCATAGCCGCCAATCAAACCGGGATCGGTTGGGCCGTAAAGCGTAATGTTTGGCCGGTCGAGCGCTGCGGTCAGGTGGCTCAGGCCGGTATCCACTGAGACTACTGCTTTCGCGCCCGCCAGCGTTTGGGCGACCTGCTCCAGCGTCAGTTTTGGCAGGACATCAACGTGAGTGAAACCGGCCGCCAAACGCTGGGCGCGCTGATGCTCATGTTCTGCGCCCCAGGGAAGTTTAATGCGCAGGCCGCCAGGTTCAAGCAGCGAAATCAGCTCGCGCCAGTGACTTTCCGGCCAGTGCTTGTTGTCGCGCGTCGTGGCATGCAGGAAAACGAGGTAGCGACCGGCGTCCGCAGGCGGACGGGCGAGAAAATGCGACGCGATGGCGTAATCGCCCTGCGTTTGCGGCTTCTGATAGCCCAGGCTTTTGGCAAACAGCTCACGGGTACGTTCTACCGCATGTTGCTGTTTATTGATCTCATGACGTTTGTCATACCACCAGCTGGCGAACGGCTCGCGCGCGCTGCGGCTATCCTGACCATGTTTAACGCCCTTAGCCAGGCGTGTCACCAGCGCGGCGCTTTTAATCAGCCCCTGCGCGTCGATCACCACATCATATTCACGTGACTGCAAAGCCTGTTTGAAACGCAGACGCTCTTCACGCTGCTGACTGCCAAACCAGTGCTTGCGCCAGCGACGAATCGCCACCGGCAGAACGCGATCCACCGCCGGATGCCACGACGGGATTTGCGCAAAGTTTTCTTCAACCACCCAGTCGAAGCGAATCGTGGGGATCGCGCGCATTGCGTCGGTTAAAGCCGGCAGTGTATGAAGGACATCGCCCATGGAGGACGTTTTTACGATCAATACCTTCATATATGCTCCCGCTGGCCCAGCAGGGCGTGCAGTTCTTCCATTACGCGCGTTGGCTGAATATCGATCAGGCTTTGATGATAACCCTGCTCCGCATCCCCTTTACGCACTTTATGGTAGCCGGTAATCAGGCGAATAACGCGCGCACGCTGTGACAGCGGCGGGGTGAAGTCAGGACTGCTGGGGCCGTAAAGCGCGACCAGCGGCCGATCGAGCGCGGCAGCGATATGCATCAGGCCGGAATCGTTGGTGACTACCGCGTCGCAGTGCGCTAACAGAATCACCGCCTGTTCCAGTTGGGTTTCGCCCGCCAGATTGCGGCAGTGGAGGCGGTCCGTCTCGCTCAGCGTCTGGCGAATTTCTTCGCCGGTAGCATGATCTTTAGCGGAGCCAAACAGCACCACCTGATAACCCGCCGCGATCAACTGCTGCGCCAGCGTCGCATAGTGATAGTGCGGCCAGCGCTTGGCCGGGCCGAACTCCGCACCGGGACAGAAGCCGATAAGCGGTCGGTCGGCGGTCAGCGCGAACTGCGCAGCGGTATCGATTTTTTCCTGTTCCTCAACCTGCAAACGTGGCCACAGTAAGGGTTGCGGCAGATCGCGCGCGCTGCGGATGCGCGTTTTGTCGTATGCCAGCGCCACATAGCGCTCGACCATCAGGGGAAAAGCGGGTTTATCCAGCACGCGCAGATCGTTCAGCAGGCCGTAGCGCATCTCGCCGCGCCAGCCGGTACGCAGTGGAATGCCGGCAAAGAAGGGTACCAGCGCCGATTTAAACGAGCCGGGCAACACCCAGGCCCGCTGATAGTTTTTCTGACGCAGCGCTTTTCCCAGGCGATAACGTTCGCCCAATGCCAGCGCGCCGTGTCCCAGCGGCATCGCCAGCGCTTCGTTGACTTCCGGCATGCGCGACAACAGAGGGCGGCACCAGGCTGGTGCCATCACATCAATCACGGCATCAGGATGCTCGGCCTTCAGCGTGCGATAGAGACTTTGCGACATCATCATATCGCCGACCCAGGAAGGGCCGATTACCAGTATCTTCATGCCGGTACGTCTTCCTTTTCGTTATGCGTCGCGGTTCAGCCAGGCCATATAATCAGCCACGCCTTCGGCCACGGTTTTAAACGGTTTGTCGTAGCCTGCGGCGCGCAGTTTGGTGAGATCCGCTTTGGTATAAGCCTGGTAGCGGCCTTTCAGCTTATCCGGGAACGGAATGTATTCGATCTGACCTTTCTGATGATAAGCCAGCGCCGCATCCGCTACCGCCTGGAAAGATTCCGCACGGCCGGTGCCGCAGTTGAAGATGCCGGAAACGCCGTTTTTCCAGAACCACAGGTTGACCGCCGCGACGTCGCTGACGTGGATGAAGTCGCGTTTGAAGTTATCGCTGCCTTCAAATAGCTTAGGGTTCTCGCCGTTATTCAGCTGCGTGTTCAGATGGAAAGCGACGCTCGCCATGCTGCCTTTATGACCTTCCCGCGGTCCATAAACGTTGAAATAGCGGAAGCCGCACACCTGCGAGTTCGCTTCCGGCAGTATCTGACGCACATAGTGATCGAACAGCATTTTTGAGTAGCCGTAAACGTTCAGCGGCTGCTCGTAGGCGCGTTCTTCGATGAAGTTATCGTTGCGTCCGCCGTAGGTGGCGGCGGAAGAGGCGTACAGGAACGGGATTTCGCGCTCAAGGCAGAAATGCAGCAGCTCTTTGGAGTACTGATAGTTATTGTCCATCATGTACTTGCCGTCCCACTCCGTCGTTGCGGAGCAGGCGCCTTCATGAAACACCGCTTCAATATCGCCCAGATCGTCGCCCGCCATCACGCTGGCGATGAAGTCTTCTTTATCCATGTAATCGGTGATGTCGAGATCGACCAGATTGACGAACTTGGTGCCATCTTTCAGGTTGTCCACCACCAGGATATCGGTAATGCCTTGTTCATTCAGAGCTTTGACAATATTGCTGCCGATCATGCCGGCGCCGCCAGTCACAATAATCATGTGCTTAACCTTAAACAGTGAGGCGGAACAGGGGGTTCCGCGCCTAATTACCCATTATCATAACATTTCATCGGCGTGCAGGCAGCCAGAGGAGTCCGTAACGGAATGTAACTAACCAGGCAGGCGTGATATATGCTGCAAAATTGACATTCTGTTGCGCCGATTATCGTTTGACCGGCGGCCGTTCAGTATGATGTGCCGACTCTAAGACGGTAACGGAGAATAAAAATGCCTGCAGATTTTTATCGTCAAATCAATGAACAGCTGGCAGTGACGCAGCAGGAAGGCCTGTTTAAACAGGAACGTATCATCACCTCGGCGCAACAGGCCGATATCCGCATCGGCGCGGGCCAGGACGTGATCAACTTCTGCGCCAATAACTACCTGGGACTGGCCAACCATCCGGCGCTGGTGCTGGCGGCGAAGCAGGGCATGGATAGCCACGGTTTCGGCATGGCTTCGGTGCGTTTTATCTGCGGCACGCAGGATATCCATAAACAGCTGGAGCAGCGCCTGGCCGATTTTCTCGGCATGGAAGACGCCATTCTCTATTCTTCCTGCTTCGACGCCAATGGCGGCCTGTTTGAAACGCTGCTGGGGCCGGAGGATGCGGTCATTTCCGATGCGTTGAATCACGCCTCCATCATTGACGGCGTTCGCCTTTGCAAGGCGCGCCGTTACCGCTACGCCAATAACGATATGGCGGAGCTGCGTGCGCGGCTGGAAGAGGCGCGCGCGGCCGATGCGCGTCATATCCTTATCGCTACCGACGGCGTCTTTTCTATGGATGGCGTGATCGCCAATTTGCAGGGCATTTGCGATTTGGCTGACGAGTTTGACGCGCTGGTGATGGTGGATGATTCCCATGCGGTCGGTTTCGTCGGCGCCGGTGGGCGCGGCACTCATGAATACTGCGGCGTGATGGGGCGCGTCGACATCATTACCGGCACGCTGGGCAAGGCGCTGGGCGGCGCCTCCGGCGGCTATACGGCGGCGAAAAAAGAGGTGGTGGAGTGGCTGCGTCAGCGTTCCCGTCCTTATCTGTTCTCTAACTCGCTGGCGCCCGCTATCGTCAGCGCGTCGCTGCGGGTGCTGGATCTGCTGAGCGAAGGCGACGGGCTGCGGCAGCGCCTGTGGGAGAACGCACGTTATTTCCGCGAGGCGATGACAAAGGCGGGCTTTACGCTGGCCGGCGCCGATCACGCCATTATTCCGGTGATGTTGGGAGAAGCGAAGGTGGCGCAGGAGTTTGCGCGTTTATTGCAGAACGAAGGCATTTACGTCACCGGCTTTTTTTATCCGGTGGTGCCGAAAGGGCAAGCGCGCATCCGCACGCAAATTTCAGCGGGGCATACGCATCAGCAGCTTGAACGGGCGGTGGATGCGTTTACGCGTATTGGCAAACAGCTGGGCGTGATTGCCTGAGGGGTACGGTCATGAAAGCACTTGCAAAACTCAAGGCGACGGAAGGCATCTGGATGGTAACGGATGCGCCGATCCCTGAACCTGGCCATAACGATTTACTGATTAAAATCCGTAAAACCGCTATCTGCGGCACCGATATTCATATTTACAATTGGGATGAGTGGTCGCGGAAAACCATCCCGGTTCCGATGATTGTCGGCCATGAATATGTGGGCGAAGTGGTGGCGATGGGGCAGGAGGTGAAGGGCTTCTCTGTCGGCGATCGCGTCTCCGGCGAAGGGCATATCACCTGCGGCCACTGTCGTAATTGTCGTGCCGGACGCACCCATCTTTGTCGCAATACTGTCGGCGTCGGTGTAAACCGACAGGGTTGCTTCGCCGAATATCTGGTTATCCCTGCCTTTAACGCCTTTAAGATCCCGGAAAATATCTCTGATGAGCTGGCGGCCATTTTCGATCCCTTCGGCAACGCGGTGCATACCGCGCTCTCGTTCGATCTGGTCGGTGAAGATGTGCTGATTACCGGCGCGGGGCCGATCGGTATTATGGCCGCGGCGGTCTGTAAACATGTAGGCGCACGCCACGTGGTGATTACCGATGTGAATGCTTACCGCCTTGAGCTGGCGCGTCAGATGGGCGTAACGCGTGCCGTCGACGTCAGTCGTGAATCGCTGTCACAGGTGATGAGCGAGTTGGGCATGACCGAAGGCTTTGATGTCGGTCTGGAAATGTCGGGCGCGCCGCCGGCGTTCCGCGCGATGCTGGAGGCGATGAATCACGGCGGCCGCATTGCGCTGCTGGGCATTCCGCCGTCAGATATGGCGATTGACTGGAATCAGGTAATTTTCAAGGGTCTGTTTATCAAAGGGATCTATGGACGAGAGATGTTTGAAACCTGGTATAAGATGGCGGCGCTGATTCAGTCAGGGCTCGACCTGACGCCGATCATTACTCATCGCTATCATATCGATGCGTTTCAGCAGGGCTTCGACGAGATGCGGTCCGGCCGTTCAGGCAAGGTCGTACTGAGCTGGGATTAACTCTGCTGTATTTTTACCCGCAACGCAACGGACGTTGCGGGCTGTAGAACGTTTACTGCTTTTTCTTCTCGGCGTCGGTCAGGTACCGCACTTTACGCGTGTAGTCCTGGCCTTTAAACAGCAGCGGAGCATCAGCGGACTGGAGGTATTTCTGCCACTCCGATAGCGGAAAGCCGCCATGAGCGCCGACCACCTCTTTTGGAATCACCGCCTCCTGGCCGCCAATCCGTTTGGAAACCGGCCAGTTCATCCATTCGCCAAGGTTGATGGTTTTGATATCCAGCATATCCAGCAGGGCGGCCAGCGGCAGCTGATCGGTCGGCGGCTGTGAATCATCCATCAGTTCCCATGTATCCTGAAACAGCGTCAGCCAGAGCGGGCAAATGCGTTTCCATGTCTGGCGCGTGGCTGCCAAAAATGCGCCGTTAACGTGATCGACCAGGAAAGGACGGATAGTGCGCGCATAGTAAGCAGGGCGCTTTTCCGGCGCGGCCTTATCCAGTTTGGCGATCATTTTCCCCTGACGGAAGCTGGAGTAAATGTGGCCTTCTTTCATGCGGATATCAGGCATCTGCAGCAGATTCAGATCGGAATCGATCATCAAAATGCCGTCAGTCTGTGCCTGCAACGGCGCCTGTAGCTTAATCAGGCGGCTGCGGTAGATTTGCTTATAGCGGTAATTTTCTTCACGCTGCGGCACATCCAGCGTGACCACACGGGTTTTTTCCGGCAATTGACGGAACAGCTCGGCGGGCTGGTCGCTGACGATCACGATCTCTTCAGCCTGCGTGGCGTAGCGAGCGGCGAACAGCGCGCTCAGTTCCGCTTCTTCAATAAAATCTGCGCCGGTACAGGGAATGACCACAGAGGTAACCGGCACCTCGCCCTGCACATCCGCCTGGGCGTAAGGGATATTATGGCGAGAAGTAATGTAACGGTATTGCGGATTAAGAAAGTTAAACATGCGGTAGGGGTTCCTTTGCCACGCTCTGCAGGAGCGCTTCGACGCCTGCGACATAATGTTCGATAGCGTAATGGGCTTTAACGTTGGCATTCGCCTGTGAAATCAGCTGCTGGCGCAGCGCGTTATTCTGACACAGCGCCTGCATATGCGCACAGAGACGCGCCGTATCGCCATAGTCAAACAGCAGGCCAGTGCGTCCGTCATCAATCAGTTCGGCGGTGCCCACGACGCGCGAGCCGATAACGGCGGTATTAACCAGCATCGCTTCCAGCACGACGCGCGGTAGGCCTTCGCTGCGTGACGCCAGCACAAAGACATCCATCGCCGCCAGGTAATCAAGCGCATTATTACGAAAGCCGGTGAAGATTACGCGATCGGCGATGCCTTCCCGCGCCGCCAGCAGTTGCAGATTTTCCCGTTCCGGACCGGCGCCGACCACCACCATATGCCAGTTTATCTGCGGACAGGCGCGACGGAAGGCGCTGAGCGCCTGTAACGTGTGATGCGTCGCCTTGCGCGCGATTAGCGAGCCGATACTGCCAAACAGGAAGCTGTCGGTCGGCAGGCCAAGCCGGGCACGCACGGTCACGCGATCGGGCAGCGGCTGATAAATATCAATCGCGTTGGATACCGTAAAGCAGCGTGCGGCATCGACGCCGTTAGCGCGCAGCGTCTGATTGACGCCGTGAGAAACGGCGATAATGGCGTCGACGCGCTGGTTGATCATCTTCACCAGCGCGGGATTCAGCTGCGGTTCGATACGGCAATGCTGCACCAGTCCAACAGGCAGATCTTTTACCGCCAGATAGCCTTCAACGTTGGTGCTGGGCTGGTTGTTCATATAAAGCGTGTGATAGCCGCCCTGTTGCAGCAGCGCGCGCAGACTGCGGGCATTCGGCTCCACGCGCCAGCGACGATCAACTGCATCCGTGGCGCGTTTTTTTAGCGGACGGCTGAAAAACAGCAGCGAACGCAGCAGCTCTTTCTGCAGCTTGGCAGAAAGCGGCTGCTTGCGTTGCGGAATAAAGATGACCGGAATGCCAAGCTCCGTCAGCACCGACTCAATAGTTTCACCTTCGCCGCGCTGATAGTTGTAATAAAAGCAGCAGGTAATATCGAAACGGTCGCGATCGATGCGCCTGAGCAGCTCCAGCATGCTGTTCGTGCCGCCGCCCCATTCTCTGCCGTTATCCAGTAACAGGATTTTTTGTCGAGGTTGCGTCATCGCGCTCTGTCCTTACGCTCACGGAAGGTGAAATATCAGGGCGGCATTATAGTGATTTACGGCCGCCCTGACGATGGGCAACCGATCAGAACAGGCTGCCTATTTTTTTCACCAGCGCGCTCTGCTGAATACTGTCGGCGATGACCGACAGCGCGCGCGTTGCCGGCACCGGCGCGACCGGTTGCGGCGTCTGACAAACGGCCAGGCCGCGGAACGGATTACGCGGCTTCGGCTTCGGCGTCGTGGGGGTTGACGGCGCAGGCGCAGGGCGATCGATTTGCGGCTCGTTCAGCAGCTGGCTGGGACGCACCAGCGTAATATCCGCGGGCAGGTTCGGCAGCATTTGCTGTAACACGCGCACGGTAGTGGGATGAGGATGGCCGATAGCGATCGCGGAACCGTTGCGCTGCGCCAGATGCACCGCGCGATTAAACTGCTTGCGGATCTCCGCTTCGTTCTGATTATCGTCAAGGAAAACGCGGCGCTTGATCACCTTCACCTGGGTGCCCGCCGCCGCGCGCGTCGCCTGGCTGTTGCCGATCGTCATGCTGTCGAGAAAGTAGAGATTGTAGTGATCCAGCACCTGCATGACTTTCACCATGCCCGGCAGGCTGGAGGTCATTTTGCTGCCCATATGGTTATTCATGCCCACGGCGCCGGGCACGTTCGCCACCGCGCTGCGGATAATGCGCGCGATTTCCTCCTGGCTCATTTCCGGTTGCAGCGTATCGCGCTCCAGCGGCTGCTTGCTAAGCGGCGCCATCGGAAGGTGGATTAGCACCTCGTGGCCGCGCTGGTGGGCTTTGGTGGCCATTTCATGCGCGTGCGGGGCGGTCGGCAGCACCGCGACCGAAATGGCGTTAGACATTTGCAGCACCTGGTTTTCCTGCTGCGGGCGGTAGCCGAAATCATCAATCACGATCGCCAGTTTGCCGGCGTTTGCCGAAGCGGCCAGCAGCAGGCCGCCCAGCGCGGCGGCAATTTTTTTTACTGAGAACAAAACTATCTTCCTAACCACGGGAGTGGGTTGACCGCCTGTCCCTGACGACGGATTTCAAAATAAAGCGACGGCGTACCGCGTCCGCCGCTGGTGCCGACCAGTGCAATCGGCTGCCCGGCTCTTACCTGATCGCCGGTGCTGACCAGCGCGCTCTGGTTATAGCCATAAAGACTCATATCGCCTTTACCATGCTCGACCACGACGACCAGCCCGTATCCCTGCAGCCAGTCGGCCATCAGCACGCGGCCGTCGGCGATCGCTTTGACTTCTGCGCCTTCGGGCGCGTCGATCACCAGGCCTTTCCAGCGTAGCTCGCCCTGCAGCGTTTCGCCGAAGCGATGTTCGATACGGCCACGCACCGGCCAGAATGCCTGTCCGCCAGGACGTCCTAAGCCGCCGGTGCGCGACATCAGCGAGCGTTCGCTTTCGGTCGGTTTATAGGTGGAGCCTTTCGCTTTCGCCTGCGCCTGACGTTTACGCACCTGTTCCGCCTCGCGCGCTTCACGTTCGGCGCGCGCTTTGGCTTCGCGCTCGGCGCGGGCGATTTTGTCCTGTAGCCGACTTTCGTTCTGGCGCATTTCTACCAGGTCGGCCTGGTCTTTCTCCAGCGCGTTTTCCAGCGTAGCCAGGGTTTTCTTGCGCGCGGCGCGCGCCTCTTCCAGACGCGCCTGCTGGGTTTGCTGCTCGCTAAGCAACGACTTTTGCTGGTTCTGCTTATTCAGTAGATCGGCCTTCTGCGCCGCAAGATCGCTGCGCGTTTGCTGTAATTGGCCGATGGTTTTCTGGCGCGCCTCGTTAAGGTAGCCGAAATAGGAAAGGATGCGTTCGTTGCGTTGGCTCTCTTCGCCGCTCAGCAGCAGCTGTAAGCCGCTGTGCTTACCCTGGCGGAAAGCGGCGTCAAGCTGCTGCGCCAGCAGCTTTTCCTGCTGAGCCTGCTGCTTTTGCAGCCGCTCAATAGAGCGGGTAAGGGCGTCGATATCTTTGTTCAGGCGCGTCAGCTGCTGCTGCGTCTGGCGCAGCTTGCGGCTGGCTTCGGCAATGACTTTTTCCTGGCTTTGCAGCTGATCCAGCAGCCTGCTGCGCTGCTCCTTCTGTAGACGGACGCTTTTTTCTTTTTCCGCAATGTCCTGCTGAATAGATTTCAGCTGGGATTTGCTGTCGTCCGCCGCGCCAGCATAAAGCGGCAACAGCAGCGCGCCAGCACATAACAGGCTGACGGAAAGCGCGGACAAACTGCTGCGTAACGGCGCGTAACAGGGCATAAAGTTACCTGGAGTCCATGTGTGTGAAACTGATGCTTTTTCCCTCATAAGGAACCGATTATTCCACGATGAATAGCGGCTTGCCAGCAATCGGCCGCGCTTTTCCGTTTCTGTTCATGTCAAAGCTGGCGCTTTAACCACGCAATATCTGTTAAAAACAGGCCGTTCGTTCTGTCAAAAGGACCTTAGCGGATAATTATGTGCTCTGCCGCCTCTTTTGCGCGTTTGGTTTCCTTCCGGTTTGCGCCACGGCAATTTTTTTCCTCTTTATGCCGCAGAAAACGACACTCTGCCCGCTTCACGACTGTACATGAGAAGTGGCGCAGGTATACTCAGAAACCTCATTTTCGCTTATTAACCCTGTCGGGAGTTGTTACCCCTCATGCAAGAAATTATGCAATTCGCAAGCAATCACCCCATTCTGTGTATGGCATGGGTCGTGTTGCTGGTTTTGGTAATCGTGACCACCTTTAAAGGCATGTTTTCCAAAGTTAAAACCATCAGCCGTGGGGAAGCCACACGCCTGATTAACAAGGAAGATGCGGTTGTCGTCGATATCCGCTCCCGCGATGAGTTTCGTAAAGGTCACATTTCCGGCGCGCATAATATTCTGGCGGCGGATATTAAAAAGGGCAGCTTCAGCGAACTGGAAAAGCATAAAGCCCAGCCCATAATTGTAGTTTGCGCGACGGGTAATTCCGCATTCGAATCCGCGGCTCAGCTGAGTGCGGCGGGTTTTGAACAGGTCAGCGTGCTGAAAGACGGCGTCGCAGGCTGGAGCAGTGAAAATCTGCCGCTGGTGCGCGGCAAATAACTTCATAAGGTGCTGAATATGGCTAACGTAGAGATTTATACCAAAGCAACCTGCCCTTATTGCCACCGGGCAAAAGCGCTGCTGACCCAGAAAGGCGTCGCTTTCGAGGAAATCCCGATTGACGGCGATGCGAACAAGCGCGAAGAGATGATCAAGCGCAGCGGCCGTACCACCGTACCGCAGATTTTTATCGATGCGCAGCACATTGGCGGCTGCGACGATCTTTACGCGCTGGACAGCCGCGGAGGGCTTGATCCTCTGCTGAAGTAATGGCCACTGGCGTACCGATGGATTTTTTTAACTAACAGGACTCAATAATAATGTCAGAACAAAACACCAGCGAAATGTCATTCCAGATCCAGCGTATCTATACGAAAGATATTTCTTTTGAAGCGCCTAACGCGCCGCAGGTTTTCCAGAAAGAGTGGGAGCCGGAAGTGAAACTGGATCTGGATACCGCATCCAGCCAGCTGGCCGAAGGCGTCTTTGAAGTTGTGCTGCGCGTGACCGTGACGGCGTCCGTCGGCACCGACACCGCTTTCCTGTGCGAAGTGCAGCAGGCGGGTATCTTCACTATCTCCGGTATTGAAGGCACCCAGATGGCGCACTGCCTCGGCGCCTATTGCCCGAACATTTTGTTCCCGTACGCCCGTGAGTGCATCACCAGTCTGGTTTCTCGCGGCACCTTCCCGCAGCTTAACCTTGCGCCGGTCAACTTCGATGCGCTGTTTATGAACTACCTGCAGCAGCAAGAAGGCGGCGAACCTCGTCAGGATGCCTGATGAATAAGCGTAACGCGTCAGTTACCGTGCTGGGTGCCGGATCTTACGGCACCGCATTGGCCATTACCTTAGCCCGCAACGGCCATCAGGTGCTGTTGTGGGGTCATAATCCTCAACATTTAGCGCAGCTGGAAGCCGATCGCTGCAACGCCGCTTTTCTGCCGGATGTGCCTTTCCCCGATACCCTTTCGACTGACCCCGATCTGGCCGACGCCGTCGCCGCCAGCCGCGATCTGTTGATTGTGGTGCCAAGCCATGTATTTGGCGAGGTGCTGGCCCAGATTAAGCCGCATCTGCGTCCCGATTCGCGCATCGTTTGGGCTACGAAAGGGCTTGAGCGTGAAACCGGTCGCCTGCTGCAGGATGTTGCGCGCGAAATCGTGGGCGATGCGCTGCCGCTGGCGGTCATTTCCGGTCCCACCTTCGCTAAGGAACTGGCCGCTGGCCTGCCGACCGCCATTGCGCTGGCCGCCACCGATCCGCAGTTCGCCGACGATCTGCAACAGCTGCTGCACTGTGGCAAAAGTTTCCGCGTTTACAACAACCCTGATTTTATCGGCGTACAGCTGGGCGGGGCGGTGAAAAACGTTATCGCTATCGGCGCTGGCATCTCAGACGGCATCGGCTTCGGCGCCAATGCCCGCACCGCGCTGATTACGCGTGGTCTGGCGGAGATGAGCCGTCTTGGCGAGGCGCTGGGCGCCGATCCTACCACCTTTATGGGCATGGCGGGGCTGGGCGATCTGGTGCTGACCTGCACTGATAACCAGTCGCGCAATCGTCGTTTCGGCATGATGTTGGGCCAGGGCGTTGATGTGGAAAGCGCGCAGGCGCAGATCGGACAGGTGGTCGAAGGCTATCGCAACACCAAAGAGGTGAAAGCGCTGGCGGCGCGCTACGGCGTCGAAATGCCAATAACCGAGCAAATTTATCAGGTATTGTATTGCGAAAAATCACCGCGCGAGGCAGCATTGAGTTTGCTGGGGCGTGCCCGTAAGGATGAAAACAGCAGTCGCTGAGGCGGAGTCCCGGCTGTCGTACCTGTGGCGTTCCGGGCTAACCGGACGCTATTTTTTTATCGGGAGAGAGCAATGTCGGATGATGAACTGAACATGGTCTGGAATAACATCAAAGCAGAAGGGCGAGCCCTTGCGGATTGTGAACCGATGTTGGCCAGCTTTTTCCATGCGACTTTGCTCAAGCATGAAAATCTGGAAGGCGCGCTGAGCTATATGCTGGCGAACAAGCTGGCTAACGCCATTATGCCAGCCATCGCCATCCGCGAAATCGTTGAAGAGGCTTACCGTCAGGACCCTTCCATGATCGCCGCCGCCGCGCGCGATATTCAGGCCGTGCTGCTGCGCGACCCGGCGATTGATAAATATTCTACGCCGCTGCTTTACCTGAAAGGCTTCCACGCTCTACAGGCCTATCGCATCGGCCATTGGCTGTGGAATGAAGGCCGTCGGGCGCTGGCGGTCTACCTGCAAAACGAAATTTCTGTCTCTTTCGCCGTGGATATTCATCCTGCGGCGCGCATTGGCTGCGGCATTATGCTCGATCATGCCACCGGCATCGTTATTGGCGAAACGGCGGTAGTAGAAAACGACGTCTCCATTTTGCAGTCGGTAACGCTGGGCGGAACCGGCAAAACCAGCGGCGATCGTCATCCGAAGATTCGTGAAGGTGTCATGATCGGCGCGGGCGCGAAGATTCTGGGCAATATTGAAGTCGGACGCGGCGCGAAAATCGGCGCCGGTTCGGTGGTGTTGCAGCCGGTGCCGCCTCATACCACCGCCGCTGGCGTGCCGGCGCGTATTGTCGGCAAACCTGCCAGTGAAAAGCCCTCAATGGATATGGATCAGCACTTTAACGGCACCGTGCCGGGATTTGAATTCGGCGATGGCATCTAATCGACTCAGAACGCGCTGTCAGCTTTTTAACAGCGCGCCGCTATAGTCCAGCTGCCGCCATGCTTCGTATACCACCACGGAAACCGCATTCGACAAATTCATGCTGCGGCTCTGTGCCAGCATTGGAATACGGATTTTTTGCTGCGGCGGCAGGGCGCCCAGAATGGTGTCCGGGAGGCCGCGGCTCTCCGGGCCAAACAGAAGATAGTCGCCCACCTGGTAGCTGACCGCGCTGTGGGCGGGCGTGCCTTTGGTGGTTAGCGCAAACAGACGTTCCGGCTTCTCATTGAGGCAGAAATCCTCGAAGCTGGCGTGGCGTTTAATCGCAGTAAATTCATGGTAATCCAGTCCGGCGCGGCGCAGACGTTTATCATCCCAGGCGAAGCCCAGCGGCTCAATCAGATGCAGCTGGAAGCCGGTATTGGCGCACAGGCGGATGATGTTGCCGGTGTTAGGCGGTATTTCAGGTTCAAATAAGACGATATTCAGCATAAGGCCCCGATAACGAGGGCCGAAGCATACCAAATTAGCGCACAGAGTACAGCGGCAGCCAGATAGTCAGGCGCAGGCCCCCGAGCGGGCTGTCATCCGCTTTTACCCAGCCGCGATGCTGTTGAATGGCGGTTTCCACAATTGCCAGGCCCAGACCGGTCCCGCCTGATTCGCGGTCGCGCGCTTCATCGGTACGGTAGAAGGGACGGAAAATCTGCTCGCGATCTTCCGCGCTGACGCCCGGACCATCATCATCCACATGCGCCGTAATGCCCTGATTATCAACGGAGAAGCTGACCGAGATACGGGAGTGCGAATAGCGCAGCGCGTTGCGGACGATATTCTCCAGCGCGCTTTCCAACGCATGCGGGTTGCCGTACAGCGGCCAGGGCCCCGGAGGATAGGGCACTTCCAGCATTTTTCCCATCTGCTCCGCTTCGAATTTCGCGTCTTCCAGCACGCCGTTCCAGAGATGGTTGGCCTTCATCGCTTCGCTGACCAGCGCATTTTTATGCTGAGTGCGCGACAGCACCAGCAGATCGTTGATCATGCCGTCGAGACGCTGCGCCTCCAGCTCGATGCGCTCCAGCTCTTTGCCTTCCCCATAACGGCGCCGCATGAGCGCCGTCGCCAGCTGCAGGCGCGTCAGCGGCGTGCGCAGCTCGTGCGAGATATCGGACAGCAGACGCTGCTGCGCCGTCATCATCCGTTCCAGCGCGCTGACCATCTGGTTGAAGCTGGAACCGGCGGCAAGAAACTCTTGCGGTCCCGCCTCCAGCTCTGGATGTTGACGCAGGTTGCCGCTCGCCACCTCATCCGCCGCGTATTTGAGCTTACGCGCCGGCTTCGCCAGGCTCCACGCCAGCCACAACAGCAGCGGAGAACTGATCAGCATGGTGACAATCAACAGCAGCAGCGGACGGTCAAACAGCAAGTTGATAAAGTCGAGCTGCGAACTGCTGGCTGGACGCATCAGGTAGAGTTGATAGTTATCCTCGCCGTCACGCACGGCGAACGGACCGACCAGCTCGACGCGGCCATATTTCTTTTTCTGCGGGTGGTCGGCATTGTCAGACTGTCCGATAAAGTTACGGATAATCTGCATTTCATTGTGCTGCGCGCCGATCACGCGCCCTTCGCTGGTGACCAGCAGCAGACGCTGCCCCGGCGGCGCCCACTTATCGATGGCGCGAAACAGCCGACGCCACCACATCAGATCGTTTGGCGGATCCTGCATCAGTTCCGCTTCAACGTGCTGCTCAATCATGGTGCCCTGTCGCTGCTCGCTTTCCAGCAGCGACGTAAGCTGACGCGAGTCGAGCTTAGGAAGCATCAGCACCAGCATCAATACCAGCGCCAGGGTTAACCAGAAGATGGCGAAGATGCGGGTGGTCAAACTGCTTATCATGATGCGGAAACCATCAGGTATCCACGGCCGCGCAGCGTTTTAAACCAGGGGTGGCCGTCGCGGCGCTCAGGCAGTTTACGACGCAGATTGGAGATATGCATATCAATAGCGCGGTCGAAGGGCGTCAGGCGTTTGCCCAGCACTTCCTGGCTCAGATGCTCACGGGATACCACCTGTCCCAGGTGCTGAGCCAGCAGGTAGAGCAGGGTGAATTCGGTGCCGGTCAGGTCCAGCGTCACGTTATCGAAACTGGCCTCCTGACGCCCTGGATTCAGACGCAGGCAGTCAACTTCCAGCGTGGGGGAACTGTTGTCATGCTGCTGCTGCTGTTCGCTCCAGCTGGAACGACGCAAAATCGCGCGGATGCGCGCCACCAGTTCACGGTCATTGAAAGGTTTCGGCAGGTAGTCGTCCGCGCCCAGTTCCAGGCCCAGCACGCGGTCTAATTCGCTGCCGCGCGCGGTCAGCATAATGACGGGCGTTTGGTACTGCTGGCGCAGCTCTTTTAAGGTATCGATACCATTTTTCTTCGGCATCATCACATCGAGCAATAACAGGTCGATCGAGTCGTCAAGCAGGTTCAAAGCCTGTTCGCCATCAGAGGCAACGACAATATTAAACCCTTCCATTTCAAGCAGTTCTTTAAGCAGCGAAGTTAATTCGCGGTCATCATCTACCAACAGGATTTTATTCATTTTCTTAAGCCCTCCGCAGGCAAAATAGCGTGATCGCACACCCCATTCCATCGCTTTACGTAGTTTTACACCCCCTGACGCTAGTTTGCAGCTATCTCTGTAGTCTGGACTTCGTTAAATCAAATGACGCAAACGAATGTGGGAGTAAACGATGCGCAAGGTAACCGCCGTCGTCTTTGCTTCAGCCTCGGTGGTTTTTAGTTACTCCAGCGCATGGGCAGCAGACGTTACGACGATTGACGGGGTGCATCAGCCGGTTGAAACGATGACTGGCAGCATAGCGCAAAATCCGCAAAGCCATATGTTTGACGGCATTAAGCTTTCGGAACAGCAGCGTCAGCAGATGCGCGATCTGATGCAGCAAACGCAATATGAGCGTCCGCCCGTCAACGTGAAAGACTTAGAGACACTGCATAATTTAGTGATTGCAGAAGAATTTAATGAAGCAGCCGTCAGGGCTCAGGCAGAAAAGTTAGCACAGGCGCAGGTTGCGCGGCAGGTCGAAATGTCCCGTATCCGCAACCAGATGTATCACCTGCTAACGCCGCAGCAACAGGCTGTTTTGCAGCAAAGGCATGAGCAACGCATGAATGAGTTGCGCAAGCTAACGAATCTGCAGCAGGTTCCATCGCTGCATGACGCGAGCAGTACCGGCAGTAACCAGTAACATAGTATCCCTGTTTTCCTTGCCATAGACACCATCCCTGTCTTCCCCCGCATGATGCGGGGGTTTTTTTTGCCTGTTTTTCCTTTCTTCTGCGGTAAGCGCGTTCCGTTGCGTCAGCTTACTTACGCCATCGACGATTAGGTTAGATCCGCGACACCCCTTTTTGCCATACTGCTCTTATACTTAGCTTTTACCTTTCGTGGGGTGCGCATGATGGCTTCCTATGCGCGGCTGGTTAACCGGGCCGCGCTGGCGGCAACGGTACTGGCGCTGCTGCTGCTGCTGATTAAAATCTTCGCCTGGTGGTATACCGGATCGGTGAGCGTGCTGGCAGCGCTGGTGGATTCGCTGGTAGATACCGCCGCTTCGCTAACGAATCTGCTGGTGGTGCGCTATTCGTTGCAGCCTGCCGACGCGGAGCATACCTTCGGCCACGGCAAAGCGGAGTCGCTGGCGGCGCTGGCGCAGAGCATGTTTATCTCCGGTTCCGCCCTGTTCCTGTTTCTTACTGGCCTGCAACATCTGGCGCGCCCGGAAACGCTGCATGCGCCGCTGGTCGGCATGGCGGTGACGTTGATTGCGTTGCTCTCCACGTTGCTGCTGGTCACTTTTCAGCGTTGGGTCGTGCGTAAGACGCAGAGCCAGGCGATACGTGCCGATATGCTGCACTATCAGTCCGATGTATTGATGAACGGCGCGATTTTTCTGGCGCTGGCACTAAGCTGGTATGGCTTTGCGCGCGCCGATGCGCTTTTTGCGTTAGCTATCGGCGCATGGATTCTGTTTAGTGCGCTGCGTATGGGCTATGATGCCGTACAGTCGTTGCTCGATCGCGCGCTGCCGGATGCGGAGCGGCAACAGATCGTGCAAATCATCACTACCTGGCCCGGCGTGCAGGGCGCGCACGATTTACGCACCCGTCAGTCCGGTCCTACCCGCTTTATTCAGGTACATTTGGAACTGGATGACAGCCTGCCGCTATTCCAGGCGCATCGGGTTGCCGAGCAGGTTGAACAGGCGCTGTTAAAGCAGTTCCCTGGTTCTGACATCATCATTCATCAGGACCCGTGTTCCGTGGCGCGAACCGAGCCGCAGGGTTTTTTATAGACGAAATTGTGAAATAATATCGGCCTGGCTTTGAGCAAAGCGCCAGACCGGGTTGCGTGAAAGATTTTCCAGAAACTAGTCTGACCTGAATCAATTCAGCATCAGGGCTTTGATATACTATTTGCCAATATGAGTCGGTAAGATCGGACACTGAGCGGGCGTCGAAACTTTCCGGCGTAACGAATTCATCATCAAGTATTGAGTCCAGAGGTAGCCATGATCAAGAAAATCGGTGTACTGACAAGCGGCGGCGACGCCCCAGGGATGAACGCAGCTATTCGCGGTGTAGTCCGCTCCGCCCTGAGTGAAGGCCTGGAAGTTTTTGGCATTTATGATGGCTATCTCGGCTTGTATGAAGACCGTATGATCAACCTCGACCGCTACAGCGTTTCTGACATGATTAACCGCGGCGGCACTTTTCTGGGCTCCGCGCGTTTTCCTGAATTTCGTAATGAAGAAACGCGTCAGGTAGCTATCGAGAATATGAAAAAGCGCGGTATTGACGCGCTGGTGGTGATCGGCGGCGACGGTTCCTATATGGGCGCGAAGCGACTGACGGAAATGGGCTTTCCGTGCATCGGCCTGCCAGGCACCATTGATAACGACGTGGCGGGTACGGACTACACTATCGGCTACTTCACCGCGCTGGAAACGGTGGTTGAGGCCATTGACCGTTTGCGTGATACCTCCTCTTCGCATCAGCGTATTTCTATTGTTGAAGTGATGGGACGTTACTGCGGCGATCTGACGCTGGCGGCGGCGATTGCCGGCGGTTGTGAATTTATCGTGCTGCCGGAAATCCCTTATACCCGCGAAGAGCTGGTTGAAGAGATTAAAGCGGGCATCGCGAAAGGCAAAAAGCACGCCATCGTCGCTATCACAGAGCATATTTGCGACATTGATGAGCTGGCGAAATATATCGAAGCTGAAACCAGGCGTGAAACCCGCGCCACGGTGCTGGGCCACATTCAGCGCGGCGGCGCGCCGGTCGCCTATGACCGTATTCTGGCTTCCCGTATGGGCGCTTATGCGATTGAGCTGCTGCTGCAGGGCTACGGCGGCCGCTGCGTCGGCATCCAGAACGAAAAAATGGTGCATCACGACATCATTGACGCGATTGAAAACATGAAGCGTCCGTTTAAACGCGACTGGCTGGAAACGGCGAAAAAACTTTACTGATGCTCTTCAGGGCGCTGTACCGTCAGCGCCTTTTTATCTCCTCGCTATATTCTATAAAGTAATAAACTCTTATTTTTAATTCTTTAAATCGCTGCTCGCTTTATGTCACGCTTTCGCTAATTAAATTGGGGAGAGCATGCAATGAATAAGTGGAGTGTAGGGCTGGCTGTTTTACTGGCGTCAACCAGCGTGCTGGCGAAGGATATTCAGCTACTGAACGTCTCTTACGATCCGACGCGTGAGCTGTACGAACAATATAACAAAGCGTTCAGCGCCCATTATAAGCAGGAAACGGGCGATAACCTTGTGATCCGCCAGTCGCACGGCGGCTCCGGCAAACAGGCTACTTCGGTAATCAACGGCATTCGCGCCGACGTAGTGACGCTGGCGCTGGCGTCAGACGTGGATGCTATCGCCGAGCGCGGCCGCATTGATAAAGCCTGGATGAAACGTCTACCCGAGAACTCCGCTCCCTACACGTCAACCATCGTTTTCCTGGTGCGTAAAGGCAATCCTAAACAGATCCACGACTGGCCTGATTTGCTGAAGCCCGGCGTGTCGGTCATTACGCCAAACCCGAAAACCTCTGGCGGCGCGCGCTGGAACTACCTGGCGGCCTGGGGCTATGCGCTCGATCAGAACAAGGGCGACCAGACGAAGGCGCAGGCGTTCGTCAAATCGCTGTTTAAAAATGTGGAAGTGCAGGATTCCGGCGCGCGCGGCGCCACCAACACCTTCGTTGAACGCGGCATCGGCGACGTGTTAATCGCCTGGGAGAACGAAGCGTATCTGGCGGTGAACAAGCTGGGCAAAGATCAGTTTGAAATCGTCACGCCCAGCGAATCGATTCTGGCCGAGCCGACGGTTTCCGTCGTCGACCGCGTGGTGGACGAACGTGACACGCGTAAAGTGGCCACTGAATACCTGAAATACCTTTATTCGCCGGAGGGACAGGATATCGCCGCGCAGAACTTCTATCGCCCGCGCGATGAGGCAGTCGCGAAAAAATATGCCAACGTCTTTTCACCGCTGAAGCTGTTCACCGTTGATGATAAATTCGGCGGCTGGACGTCGGCACAGAAAACCCACTTTGCCGATGGCGGTACGTACGATCAAATTATGAAGCGTTAAGCAAAGCGTCTTGAATGATTCACGTGACAATGCTTGCGGAAGCGGCGAGGATTGTCACGAGTCATCAAGGGAATAGCCGCTATGCCGACTGCTGCACGCGCTCTGAAGATCGTTACGGTTGTTGTAGTCTCTCTCTGTATCGCGCTGGGCGTCGCCGCCTGGCGTTTTCATCAAAATGGCGATGCGCTCTGGCGGATGATTAGTCAGCAGTGTATTCCCGGACAGCAAAGTAAAAATAACCCCAGCCCCTGCCAGCGCGTCGATTTTGCGCAGGGTTTCGTCACGCTGAAAGATCGCAATGGCCCTTTACAATATCTGCTCATGCCGGTGGCGCGCATCAGCGGCATTGAGAGCCCGGCGCTGCTCGATGCCGCCACGCCTGACTTTTTCGCGCTCGCCTGGCAACAACGTAGTTTGCTTTCAATGCGGCACGGCGCGGCGGTGCCGGATAGCGTGGCTTCGCTTACCATAAATTCTGAATTTGGCCGCACGCAGAACCAGTTGCATATTCATATCTCCTGCCTGCGCCCGGACGTGCGTCAGGCGCTGGACAGCCTTGCTCCGCAGCTTGATCGGCAGTGGCGGCCGTATACGTTGACGGCGCATCGCTGGCTGATCCGCACGTTAACGCCAGCCGAACTGACGCAGCAGAGCAGTTTTATCCGTTTGTCGCAGGAAGTGCCACAGGCGCAGCAGGAGATGGGGAAATATGGTCTGGCGTTGGCGTCGTTGCCGGACGGAAGACTGGCGCTTATGGCGATTAAGCGTAACTGGTTAGCACTGAATCGGGGTTCGGCGGAAGAGTTGCAGGATCATCGCTGCGCGATGTTATCGCCATAGCGGAAAAGAAACGGGCGGCGTCTTCACCGCCCGTGAAACATCAGGCTTTCGCTGCGGCTGCTGCCTTCACGATAACGGCAAAGGCGTCAGCTTTCAGCGAGGCGCCGCCGACCAGCGCGCCGTCGATGTCCGGCTGCGCGAACAGCTCCGCGGCGTTTTTATCGTTAACAGAGCCGCCATACTGAATGATGACCTGCTCAGCCACTTTCGCGTCTTTCTTCGCGATATGGTCGCGAATGAATTTATGCACCGCCTGCGCCTGCGCCGGAGTAGCAGATTTGCCGGTGCCGATTGCCCAGACTGGCTCATAGGCGATAACAACGCCGTTGAAAGCCTCTGCGCCCTGAGTTTCCAGCACGGCGTCGATCTGACGCGCGCAAACTTCTTCGGTTTTACCCGCTTCGTTTTCCGCTTCGGTCTCACCGATACAGAGCACCGGGATCAGGCCCGCAGCTTTCAGAACGGCGAATTTTTTCGCAATAAATTCATCGCTCTCTTTATGGTAAGTACGACGTTCTGAATGGCCGATAATGATGTAGCGCGCGCCGATATCTTTCAGCATCTCGGCAGACACTTCACCGGTAAACGCGCCGGACAGGTTCACATCAACGTTCTGGGCGCCCAGTACGATCTGGCTGTCGCCCAGCGCCTGCTGCGCCTGATCCAGATACATCACTGGTGGGGCGATGGCGACGCCACAGCCCTGAACGGCGTTCAGCTCTTTACGCAGCCCGTCGATCAGCTCGCTGACCATTTTTTTGCTGCCGTTCAGCTTCCAGTTACCCATAACTAACGGATGTCGCATCATATCCTCCACGTGTAACGCTATACCAGTAAAGTACACTGCCCGCCGGGCAGCGATGTCTGCCAGACAGTATAGAGATCTTGAACCTGAATGGCTTTGCTTTTCGTCATTTTTGCCGCGATGTTCAGGGTGCTGACAACGCGAGCTTAATCGGTTCAACAGCGAAAGTTAGCCCCTTTTCACCATTATCCGCTACCACAAAGCGCAGCGCGCCTTCCGTCTGGGCGTAATAGCGCGATCCTTTGCCCTTGTTTAACAGCTCGCTCAGCCGCTTGCCGCTCTCTTCCTGCGAGCGCGTCGGCGAGAAAAAGCGCAGCATTGCCGCCATATAGGCCTGCGCTTTTTCCTGCGCCGCCTTTTCTTCCGGGCCAGGAATCGGCAGCCAGGTAATTTGCAGCGTTTTTATTTTGCCGGTACCGGGCTCCAGCGCGGTGGAGGCATAAAGCGTTTCGCTGATTTTGCTGGCGGCGCGCGTCAGATTGCTTTTATCGAGCCGACTGTCGACGGCGCGATATTCGCTGAGCGGCAGATCAGGATTCGCCGCATTATATTTTTCCCGAAACTGCGCGATGGTCATATCAAACGTCGGCGCTCCCGGCAGCAGATAAGGCGCTGTGGGCATTGCATCGCTACGCGTTGACGTCTCGTCGGCTCGCGCCGTCGTGCTCGTCAGTAGCGCAAGCAGTAACAGCAGCGGCGTCAGCAAAGTGCCTGGCGCTTTCTTCATTTTTTCTGCCCTGTCCAGTAAACTCAGCCAAGATTAGAACGGTTTTTACCCGCCAAAGTCAAAAACTGCGGCAACCATTTTATAGTTTTCCTCGGGACGAAAAAATGACGCTACAGCAATGGTGTTTCTCCTATCGCGGCCGCCTGGGGCGACGAGATTTCTGGATTTGGCAGTTAGTCTGGTTGTTGACCATGACCGCGCTTTTCGTCCTCGCGGGAAATGATTTGCTGGATACGCAGATGGCGGCGTTTGGCGTGGTGTGTTTGCTGTGGCCAGCCAGCGCCGTGCTGGTGAAACGGCTGCACGATCGCAATCGCCGCGGCTATTGGGCGCTGCTGCTGATTGTCGCCTGGATGCTGCTGGCGGGAAACTGGGCGGTGCTGGGGTCGGGTTGGCAGCTGGCGCTGGGCCGTTTAGCGCCGACGCTGATTCTGGCGGCGATACTGATCGAGTCGGGGCTGCTAACCGGATCGTCAGGCGCTAACCGCTTTGGCCAGCCCGCGCAGCCGGTGAACTATTTCGGCAAGCGCGGCACAGGGAATAGTACTCACCAGTAGTGTTCGCTGGTGATATGGCCCGGTTTGCGGCGCAGATGCTTGCGCATTTCTCGCGTGTCTTTCAGCAATTGCTGGGTGTCGCGCACCATTTGCGGGTTGCCGCACAGCATAATATGGCTGTTTTCCGCCGTTATCGGCAGGCCCACCGCCTGCTCAAGCTGGCCGCTTTCAATCAGCGCAGGCACGCGTCCGGTTAGCGCGCCGGGCGCCGTTTCACGACTTACCACTGTCTGGATGCGCAGCTTGCCGTTATAGCGTTCCGCCAGCTGCTGCATCAGCGGCAGATAGCTTAAATCGGCGGCGTAACGCGCCGCATGCACCAGCACAATATGTTCGAAGCGCGCCATGCCCTCTCCCTGTTGCAGAATGGAAAGGTAAGGGCCGATTGCCGTGCCGGTCGCCAGCATCCATAGCGTCTGACATTCAGGGATCTCATCCAACACGAAAAAACCGGCGGCCTCTTTCGTTATCATCAGGCTGTCGCCAGGCTTCAGCGCGTGCAGTCGCGGGCTGAGCTTGCCTTCCGGCACATTCACCAGATAGAACTCCAGATCGGGGCTGGCGGGCGCATTAACGTAAGAGTAGGCGCGCTGAACGCGTTCACCCTCTACTTCCAGCGCCAGCTTAGCGAACTGGCCGGCAATAAAAGGCGCGACGGGAGCATGTACCTTGATGCTGAATAAATTCTCCGTCCAGTGCGTGACCTCGCTTACGTTGCCATTAACCCATTCAGCCATTGCGCTTCCTCCACCTCATTAACGTAGTGCCTATCTTCGTCACTTGGGCGCGCTTTTTCCAGCCCGCGCGTTATCCGAAAGCTCTGGGCGACAAAAAGGGGCGGCACTTTGTGCTGCCGTACAGTTAGTTTTACAAAGAAGGTCAATTTCTGCTGACAGAATGGCTAAAAATCTTTATTGCGCTGTCATTTCTTTCTCTACGCGAACTGCTATTTTTGCCGCCATCAATCCTGTTTCGCCTGCTGATTTGCTGTTCAAACGCTAAACGGCAGGCTTTCATTCTGTAATTTTCATCTAAGTGGCTATGAAAAAATTAGAAAACGGACATCTGTTGCTGATGCTTATCGTTCTGGTGGCGGTTGGGCAAATGGCGCAAACCATCTATGTCCCGGCGATGGCCACCATTGCTGAAGCGTTTAACGTGCGCGACGGCGTGATGCAGCGCGTGATGGCGGCTTATCTGATGACCTACGGCGGCTCGCAGCTGTTTTACGGCCCGCTGTCAGACAGCATCGGCCGCAAGCCGGTGATCCTCGCGGGCATGATTGTCTTTATGGTGGGCGCGCTTGGCGCGCTGTTTGCGCCGTCGATCGACTGGCTGGTGGCGGCGAGCGCGGTACAGGGGCTCGGCACCGGCGTAGCGGGCGTGATGGCCCGTACCATGCCGCGCGATCTCTATTCCGGTAGCGCGCTGCGTCAGGCGAATAGCCTGCTGAATATGGGCATCCTGTTCAGCCCGCTGGTGGCGCCGCTGATCGGCGCGATGCTGACGCGCCTGTTTGGCTGGCATGCCTGCTTCGCTTTTCTGCTGCTGCTCTGTCTGATAGTTACCGGCGCGATGGCGCGCTGGTTGCCGGAAACGCGTCCGCCGGTTAGCGAAACGCGCCCGCTGTTTTCCCGCTATCGACCGCTGCTGAGCGATCGCATCTTTGTGCGCTATTTGCTGATGCTGATTGGCGCGCTGGCGGGCATCGCGGTGTATGAATCAAGCTGCGGCGTGTTAATGGGCGGCGTGCTGGGTCTCGATGCGATGACGATCAGCATTCTGTTTATCCTGCCGATCCCGGCAGCTTTCTTCGGCGCCTGGTTTGCGGGCCGGGATGATAAAAGCTTTCATACGTTGATGTGGTATGCGGTGAACAGCTGCCTGCTGGCGGCGGCGCTGATGTGGCTGCCGTCATGGTTCGGCATTATGAATATCTGGACGCTTCTGGTGCCCGCGTCTCTGTTCTTCTTCGGGGCGGGTATGATGTTTCCGCTGGCCACCTCCGGCGCGATGGAGCCTTACGCCTGGCTGGCGGGCACCGCCGGCGCGCTGATCGGCGGCCTGCAAAATCTCGGTTCAGGGCTGGTGGCCTGGCTTTCGGCGCAGTTGCCGCAGAACAGCCAGTTCAGTCTCGGCATGCTGATGTGCGCCACCGCCCTGTTGATGCTGTTCTGCTGGTGGCCGCTTTCTAAAGGCCCGCAGCCGCAGGCGGTTTAACCATCACAGAATCCACTGATGCAGCGCCGTATCCTTGCGGTCGAGATAATGAATCGACTGGATACGGCGTATAGTGCGCGATTTGCCGCGGATCAGCAGGGTTTCGCTGGTGGCGATATTGCCCTGACGCGTGATCCCTTTCAGCAGGTCGCCGCTGGTGATGCCGGTGGCGGCGAAAATCACATTATCGTTGCGCGCCATCATCTCCAGCGTCAGCCGTTCGCCGGCGTTAATGCCCATCTCCCGGCAACGCGCCAGCTCATCTTCGCCCAGTCGGCGGTTTTCCTCGCTTTCGCCTTTAACTTCATGACGCGGCAGCAGACGGCCCTGCATATCGCCATCCAGCGCACGAATAACTGCCGCTGACACCACGCCTTCCGGCGCGCCGCCGATGCCGTACAGCACGTCTACTTCGCTGTCGGGCATACAGGTCAGGATAGAGGCGGCGACGTCGCCATCGGGAATAGCGAAAATACGCACGCCCAGCTGCTGCATCTGTTTGATAACCGCATCGTGACGCGGCTTGGCCAGAATCGTTACCGTCAGTTCATTAAGGGATTTGCCCAGCGCGGCGGCGATGTTTTTCAGGTTGGTTTCCAGAGGCAGGTTCAGATCGATATAGCCTTTTGCCGCTGGGCCGACGATCAGCTTCTCCATATACATATCTGGCGCGTGCAGAAAGGTGCCCCGGTCGCCGACCGCCAGCACCGCCAGCGCATTGGCCTGTCCCATGGCGGTCATTCGCGTGCCTTCGATAGGGTCAACCGCGATATCCACCGCATCGCCGTTGCCGGTGCCGACCTTCTCGCCGATATAGAGCATCGGTGCCTCATCGATTTCGCCTTCGCCGATAACAATGCGGCCGTCGATATCGACTTTATTCAACATAATGCGCATGGCGTTGACCGCCGCGCCGTCCGCCTGGTTTTTATCGCCGCGGCCCAGCCATTTATAGCCAGCCAGCGCGGCCGCTTCGGTAACGCGGGAAAATTCAATGGCGAGTTCTCGTTTCATGACCAGCCTCTGAAGAAAACAAATGAGGCGAAAGTGTATCACAGCGGGGGAGGGCGGGAGAAAAGCCCGCGCCGGATGGCGACGCGGGCCTGAAGCGTTATTCCTCGTGTTCTTCCCATGCCTGAGCGCGGGCCACGGCTTTTTTCCAGCCAGCGTAGCGATAATTACGCTCCGTGGTCTCGATACTGGGGCGGAATTCACGTTCTATCACCGCTTTTGCGCGCACCTCATCCAGATCTTCCCAGAAACCGACCGCCAGACCCGCCAGGTAAGCGGCGCCCAGCGCGGTTACCTCACGTACTTCCGGCCGCTCAACACGCGTGCCAAGAATATCGGACTGGAACTGCATCAGGAAGTTGTTAGCTACGGCGCCGCCGTCAACGCGCAGCGATTGCAGGCGAGTATTGGCATCGTTCTGCATCGCTTCCAGCACATCGCGCGTCTGATAAGCGATCGATTCCAGCGTAGCGCGAATAATGTGATTGGCATTGGCGCCGCGCGTCAGGCCAAACAGCGCGCCGCGGGCATACGGGTCCCAGTAGGGCGCGCCAAGGCCGGTAAAGGCTGGAACCATATAGACGCCGTTGGAGTCCTTCACTTTCATCGCGAAGTATTCTGAATCGGCGGAATCGCTGATCAGCTTCATCTCGTCGCGCAGCCACTGAATAGAGGCGCCGCCGATAAACACCGCACCTTCCAGCGCATAGTTCACTTCACCGCGCGGACCGCAGGCGATAGTGGTCAGCAAGCCGTGCGTGGAGGTTACTGCTTCGGTGCCGGTGTTCATCAGCATAAAGCAGCCGGTGCCGTAAGTGTTTTTCGCCATTCCCGGCTGCACGCACAGCTGGCCGTACAGCGCCGCCTGCTGGTCGCCCGCGATGCCGGCGATAGGAATACGGGTGCCGCCTTTACCGCCGATGTTGGTCTGGCCGTAGACTTCGGAGGAAGATTTCACTTCCGGCAGCATTTCACGCGGAATATCGAGGATATCCAGCATGCGCTGATCCCACTCCAGCTTATGGATGTTATACATCATGGTGCGTGACGCATTGGTGTGGTCGGTAATATGCACCCGACCCTGCGTCATTTTCCAGATAAGCCAGGTATCGACGGTGCCGAACAGCAGTTCGCCGCGTTTCGCCCGCTCGCGCGCGCCTTCGACATGATCCAGAATCCATTTTACTTTGGTGCCAGAGAAGTAGGGATTAATTACCAGGCCGGTGGTGTGCTGGATATACTCTTCCAGGCCCTCTTTCTTCAGTTTCGCACAGTAGTCCGCCGTGCGCGGATCTTGCCAGACGATAGCGTTATAGATCGGCTTGCCGGACTCTTTATCCCAGACAATCGCCGTTTCGCGCTGGTTGGTAATGCCGATTGCGGCGATCTGATCGGAGCGAATATCCGCATGTGCCAGCACTTCTACCAGCGTGGAGCTTTGCGAAGCCCAGATGTCCATGGGATCGTGTTCAACCCAGCCCGCTTTCGGGTAGATCTGGGTAAATTCGCGCTGGGAAACCGCGATAATGTTGGCGTCATGATCGAGAACAACGGCGCGGGAGCTGGTTGTGCCCTGATCGAGCGCGACAATATATTTTTTATCTGTAGACATAATCATTTCCTGATGTGCAAAGATTGAACACGGTTACGCTTTACGCTGTTCAGCTCGCGCGACGGGCTTATCGGCTTCGGTTTTTTGCGTCACGTTAAGGTTACAGGGCAGGTGACGGCAAATCAGTGAGCGATATCCCCATGCGCCAAGACAGGCACCGACCAGCGGGCCAAAAATCGGCACGAGGAAATAAGGGATATCACGCGCGCCGGTAAAGGCGACGCTGCCCCAGCCTGCCATCCAGGCAAAAATTTTCGGGCCGAAGTCGCGCGCCGGGTTCAGGGCGAAGCCGGTTAGCGGTCCCATCGCGCCGCCGATAACGGCAACCAGCAGACCGATAAGCAGCGGGGCCAGCGGGCCGCGCGGCACGCCGTTGCCGTCATCGGTCAATGCCATAATCACCGACATCAGAACGGCGGTAATCACCATCTCGACTAAAAACGCCTGACCTACGCTGATATGCGGGTTAGGATAGGTCGAGAAGATACCGGCCAGATCAAGGCTTTCCACGCTGCCGCGCACCAGCTGATGGCTGGCTTCATAGTCGATAAACAGGTTGTAGTAGAGCCCGTAAACCAGCGCTGCGGCGCTAAATGCGCCAGCTACCTGCGCCACAATGTAAGGCACGACTTTACGCCCTTCAAAGTTGGCGAAAAGACAAAGCGCGACGGTAACGGCTGGGTTCAGGTGCGCGCCTGAAACGCCCGCTGTCATATAGGCAGCCATGGAAACAGCCAGGCCCCAGATAATGCAGATTTCCCACTGACCGAACGCGGCGCCAGCCAACTTCATTGCGGCAACACAGCCAGCGCCGAAGAAGATGATCATGCCGGTTCCGAGAAATTCGGCAATGCACTGACCTTTAAGTGTGCTAGTTGCTGTCTGACTCATAATGAAATTCCTGAAGGCGAGGTTAAATTTTATCAATCGTTGTTTTCATTCCATTGAACCGCCCGAACAAATGTGGGGCTGTTGTAAATTTATCGTTAACGCGCATAAACGAGAAATAGCGAAATTGAAATCTGTGTGCTCCATCAAAAAAATGCGCGTTTTCGCGTCTTTTGCTGTTCCTTAAACATCATTTTTGGCGCCGGAAGCATCGCGTTACGCTCATTTTATTAACAAAAGCGCGATTATCGGCCATTCGGCGCCCTGAACGCTTTCGGCATAAGCTGAAAATTGTTACAGACTGCGCTTCACCGCCGTTCGCCGCTGGACTTGGGCTGTGCGGCTACTTACAATCGGTGTGTTACGGTTTTTAACGGAGTTTTGTGATGTCTCGTCGTCTGCGGCTGGCATCATCAACGCCTTGCGATTAGGAGAAGTCATAGAATGTCATTTGAAGTATTCGAGAAACTGGAAGCGAAAGTACAGCAGGCGATTGATACCATCACCTTGCTGCAGATGGAAATCGAAGAGCTGAAAGAGCAGAACAATACTCTGAAGCATGAGGTACAGCAGGCCTCGGGAAACAGCGAAGCGCTGGTTCGTGAAAACCAGCAGCTGAAAGAAGAGCAAACGCAGTGGCAGGATCGCCTGCGGGCTTTGTTAGGTAAGATGGAAGAAGTGTAATCCGTTGGGATGCTGCTTTCATCAACCATAAAAAACGGGTGCCCAGGCACCCGTTTTTGCTGACGTGATTCTTCGCGCCTCAGCGCAAGAGCATCACATTCAGCGCTATTCAATATCCAGCGGATCTTCTGACAGAATAATTCCAGTGTTATCGGCGTATAAATGGTCGCCAGAGAAAAAGGTGACGCCGCCGAAGTTGACGCGCACGTCGCTTTCGCCAATGCCTTCGCCCGCCGCGCCTGCGGGGATCGCCGCAATCGCCTGAATGCCGATATCCAGCTCTTCCAGGTCATCGACCTGACGCACGGAGCCGTATACGACGATACCTTCCCATTCGTTCTGCACCGCCAGCTGAGCCAGCGCCGCATCTACCAGCGCGCGCCGCACCGAACCGCCGCCATCTACCAGCAGCACACGACCCCGGCCATTTTCTTCCAGCAGATCGTATAACAGGCCGTTGTCCTCGAAACATTTTACCGTCGTGATTTGGCCGCCAAACGAGGTGCGACCCCCAAAATTGGAGAAGAGCGGTTCAACCACGTTTACATCTTCGTGGTAGATGTCGCAGAGTTCGGAAGTGTCGTATTTCATAGGATTTTCGTCTGTTTGCCACAGGAGCGGTAAGTATATCGCTTTATTCAAGTTGTTGGCAAAATCATCAACCCGCAAAAATTGCGTTATATCAGCTATAAGACGATCAAAGCAGTACGCCAAGAGAAAACAGCACGTTAGCTAACAGCGCCGCCTTTACCGTCTTCTCCAGCATCGGCCGCATGGCGCCGGGGGACTTTTCACGAAAAATATAGAGGCCCTGGCGCCAGAACAGCGGAGCGGTCAGCAAAAATAGCCAGCGTCCCCAGCCGTGCTGACCGGTCCACGCAAACGCGGCGAAACAGAGCAGCGCGCCGCTCAGCAGCAGCAGATGGTAGCGTCGCGCATTGTCTGCGCCCAGCCGTACTGCCAGCGTCATTTTGCCGCACTGCCGATCCGTTTCTATGTCGCGCAAATTATTGATATTCAACACCGCCGCCGCCAACAGGCCGCAGGCGGTGGCGGGCAGCAGCACTAACGGCTGAACGCTGTGGCTTTGCAGATAGAAGCTGCCGCTGACGCCCAGCCAGCCGAAGAAGATCAGCACCGAGAGATCGCCCAGCCCAAGATAGCCGTAAGGCTTTTTGCCGACGGTGTAGGCAATCGCCGCAATGACGGCCAGCGCGCCCAGCAGCAGAAAACTCACTACGTCGCCGATGGTATGGCACGCGTAGCGGATCAGCACGCCGCCGCAAATCAGCGCCAGTCCGGTCACCGCGATAATGCCCGCGCGCAGCTGCAACAGCGTGATGGCGCCCTTTTGAATGCCGCGCAGCGGGCCGAGGCGGTTGCTGCCGTCGCTGCCTTTCACCGCGTCGCCGTAGTCATTGGCCAGATTAGAGAGCACCTGTAACAGACCGCTGGTCAGGAAACAGAGCAGGGCGACGGTCAGGCTGAACTGACCCTGCCACCACGCCAGCGCCGAGCCGGTCAGAATAGACGCGAACGCCAGCGGCAGCGTGCGCAAACGCAGGCTTTCCAGCCAGCCCCGGAAATGAAAGGTGGTTATTCGTTGAATATATTCCATAAGCGTAACCGCAGCCGACTCTAATTAAAAAGGGGTAGATGAAGTCTACGGCGGCACCCTGTCAGACGCCTTAATCTTCGTCAAATTGCAGGAGGGTTAAAAAGCGGTCATAAAAAAGGAGGCCGAAGCCTCCTTAGAAAGATAAAGCCGCCGGTTACAGAATGAAGCGGCTGAGATCTTCGTCCGCCACCAGCTCATCCAGATGTTGAGACACATAATTGGCGTCAATGGTAATGCTGTCGCCGCTGCGGTCGCTGGCGTCATAGGAGATATCCTCCATCAGACGTTCCAGTACGGTGTGCAGACGACGCGCGCCGATATTTTCCGTGGTTTCGTTAACCTGCCAGGCGGCTTCGGCGATACGGCGGATGCCATCGTCAGTAAAGCTGATATTAACGCCTTCGGTCGCCATCAGCGCCTTGTACTGTACGGTCACAGAAGCGTTGGGCTCGGTCAGGATGCGCTCGAAATCATTGACGGTCAGCGCCTGCAGCTCAACGCGGATCGGCAGACGACCCTGCAGTTCCGGGATGAGGTCTGACGGGCTGGCGACCTGGAAAGCGCCGGAGGCGATAAACAGAATATGGTCTGTTTTCACCATGCCGTGCTTGGTGGAGACGGTGCAGCCCTCCACCAGCGGCAGCAGATCGCGCTGTACGCCTTCACGTGAAACGTCCGGGCCGGAGGTCTCGCCGCGCTTACAGATTTTATCGATCTCATCGATAAATACGATGCCGTGCTGTTCGACGGCGTCGATTGCTTCCTGCTTCAGCTCTTCCGGGTTAACCAGCTTGGCCGCTTCTTCTTCGATCAGCAGCTTCATCGCATCTTTGATCTTCAGCTTGCGCGGCTTCTGCTTCTGACCGCCCAGGTTCTGGAACATCGACTGCAGCTGGCTGGTCATCTCTTCCATGCCCGGAGGCGCCATAATTTCAACGCCCATCGGCGCGGCGGCCAGATTGATTTCAATCTCTTTGTCGTCCAGCTGGCCTTCGCGCAGCTTTTTACGGAACGACTGGCGGGCTGCGGACGGCTCGGCGCTTTGCTCCGGCTGGCCCCAGTTGTTTTTCGCTGGCGGGATCAGCACGTCAAGAATACGTTCTTCCGCCATCTCTTCGGCGCGGTAGCGATTTTTTTCAATCGCCTGCATGCGCACCATTTTCATCGCCGCATCGGTCAGATCGCGGATAATGGAATCCACTTCTTTACCGACGTAGCCGACTTCGGTGAACTTGGTCGCTTCAACCTTAATAAAAGGCGCGTTTGCCAGCTTGGCCAGACGACGGGCGATTTCAGTTTTACCCACGCCGGTTGGGCCGATCATCAGAATGTTTTTAGGCGTAACTTCATGGCGCAGATCTTCTTCCAGCTGCATACGACGCCAGCGGTTGCGCAGGGCGATCGCCACAGCTCGCTTGGCGCCATCCTGGCCGATGATAAACCTGTTCAGTTCGCTGACAATCTCGCGCGGAGTCATTTCAGACATAATTTCGATCCTTACGCTTTGGACGCTAATTCTTCAATAGTCAGATTGTGGTTGGTGTAGATGCAGATGTCACCTGCGATACCCAACGCTTTTTCAGTAATGTCGCGCGCGCTCAGCTCGGTGTTTTCCAGCAGCGCGCGGGCGGCGGCCTGGGCATACGGACCGCCGGAACCGATAGCGATCAGATCGTTTTCAGGCTGAATGACATCGCCGTTGCCGGTGATAATCAGGGACGCGTTTTCATCCGCCACCGCCAGCAGCGCTTCAAGCTTGCGCAGCATACGGTCGGTGCGCCAGTCTTTAGCCAGTTCCACCGCGGCTTTGACCAGGTGGCCCTGATGCATTTCCAGCTTACGTTCAAACAGTTCGAACAGGGTAAAAGCATCTGCGGTGCCGCCGGCAAAACCTGCAATCACTTTGTCATGGTAGAGACGACGCACTTTTTTGACGTTGCCTTTCATTACGGTATTACCGAGCGTAGCCTGGCCATCACCGCCAATTACTACCTGGCCGTTGCGTCGTACACTTACTATCGTTGTCACGGGCAGACCCCTTGTTACAGTGGAAAAAGAGCTCCGCGCAGCGTGACGCGGAGCCTAATGCAACAAGATATGGGGCAGGTTTAGAGGGTTTCAACCCCCAAGAGCGAGAGGAATGCAGCTGGAGTGACCGGCGCTGCGCAGGCGTTTTAATGTGCTGTCGGCGCTGGCGCGGCTGTTGTACGGACCGATAACCACGCGGTTCCAGCCGCCACCGCTGGTGATGCGGCTTTCAAAGCCTTCAAACGCCAGCTGCGCGCGCACCGATTCCGCCTGATCGCTGCCTTTAAAGGAGCCGCATTGCACCATCCAGCGCTGAGACTTCTCTTTTTCCACCGCTTTGGCTTTCGCCGTCTCCTGCTGTTTAACCCGGTTGTTATCCTGCGTTTTCGGCGCGTTTTGCGGCAGCATATGCTGCGTTTGCGCAGGCGGATTATATTGCTGCTGAGCACGCTGCTGTTGTAACTGCTGCTGTTGTGCGCGCTGTTGTTGCTGTAGGACGCGCTGCTGCTGCATTTGCTGTTGCTGCTGCAACTCCAGCTGTTGCTGGGCGCGCTGTTGTTGCATCTGTTGCTGCTGTTGACGCTGTAGCGTCTGCTGACGCTGCACCGGCGTCTGTTCGTTCCACGGCACTTCGTTCAGCTGCGTTGGCGCCTGACGCATATCGGCCTGCATCTGCTCAAGCAGCTGGCGCTGTTCATCGGTAAGCTGCGTCTGAGAATGGACTTCCCCGCCGGCGGACGGTTCTTTCGGCACCGGTACGCCGATCTGCCGGTTTTCCAGCTCTTTGATATATTTCCAGCGCTCTTCCGGTTTAGGCGGCAAACCGTTGCCGCTGACTTTATGATCGGGGATAACAGGCGTTTCTTCTTTTTTATGGTGAGCGATAAACCACAGCCCGCCAACAAAAGTCACCAGCACCGCAACCGCCAGCCCTATCATAATTTTAGAAACACCGGAGCTGCCATTGCGCTTTTTGCTGCGGCTATTGCTTTTCTTGCGACGCGTCCCTGTCGAACGCCCGCGGCCTACATAATCTTTTTGTGCCACTAATCGTTCCGCTAATTCAAAGAAGAAAATGCCTGCCGGATAAGAGGGCGCTGAGTGAGGGCGGCGGCGCAGCTATCCGGCTGTCAGCCCGCCATGTTACTCAAGGGCTGGAAGTTTGACCAGCAGGGAGTCGTTTAAGAATCTGCTGAAATTGCCTGATACACGGCATTTTCCGGCTTAGCTGGCGTGTATTGTGCTTCCGCGCAGTTTTAATTCAAACTCCAGCAGACGCGAGCCGTTGCGGACGATTTTCCCCTGCAGCTGCTCCAGCAGCAGCAGCATCGCTTCCCGCCCCAGCGCAAAGCGTGGCTGCGCCACCGTAGTCAGCGGCGGATCGCTGTAGCGGGCGAGTTCAATATCATCAAAACCCACCAGCGAGAGATCCTGAGGAATACGCAGCCCCATGCTTTTCGCCTGCGACATCGCGCCCAGCGCCATAATGTCGTTATGGCAAAACAGCGCCTCAGGCGGCTTCGGCAATGCCATCAGACGCTTGAAGGCCGCGGCGCCCGCTTCAAAGGTAAAATCGCCGCGGACGATATAGCGCGGCTCTACTTCTTGTCCGTGGCGACGCAGCGCCTGAATGTAGCCCTGCAAACGGTAGTGACTGAGCGGCATCTCTTCTGGCCCGGCAATGCAGGCGATGCGGCGATGCCCAAGTTGCCAGAGGTGATTCACCGCTTCGAAAGCCGCCGTCAGGTTATCGATATGGACCGTCGGCAGTTCCAAATCCGGCGCAAATTCGTTCGCCATCACCATCGGCGGCAGGTTGCGTTGTTCTTCAACGCCAGTATCGAAGGGCACCTGCGAACCAAGCAGCACCATGCCGTCGATCTGGCGCGTCAGCATCAGACTGAGAAAGGTTTTTTCCTGCTGATTCTGATGAGCGCAGTCGCCAATCAGTACCAGATAGCCTTCCGCCGCCGCGGTCACTTCCACGCCGCGGATAATTTCACTGAAAAAGGGATCGCAGATATCGGGGACAATTACCAGAATGGTGCGTGATTCGCTGCGCTTAGCATTGCGCGCCAGGGCATGCGGAGAGTAGCCGACGTCAATAACCGCCTGTTCTACTTTCTGGCGGGTCGCCGCTGAGACCTTTTCTGGATTCATCAGCGCGCGGGATACGGTGGCGGTTGAGACTCCCGCACGTTCAGCCACATGTTTCATCGTAGCTGCCGTCGACTCCTGGTTCTGCTCCAACGCTTTCCTCCTCGCACGGGTTGTACCGGCCCGACTATTTGCCATGTTTCGTCATGCTGCGCCTGTTGCGGTCAAAGCTGACGTTCATCACATTTTTATCAGATTGCAGAAGGCGCCGTTACTCAATTTGCATGAAAAGTGTGACTTATTCGACGTTTTTAGATCCAGCTCGCAAACCTTTGCGTTAGCCGTCTTTAGCTTTCCGTCGGATCGACGTCGAGCGTCCATTTCACCTTCCGCGATAGCGGCAGCGTAGAGATCAACGGCATCGTCGTTTTCAGCAGCTGTTGCAGCCGCAGACGGGCAGGGTGCTGAAGCAGCAATTGCCAGCGATAGCGCCCGCCGCGTTTTGCCTGCAACGCCGGCACCGGGCCCATGATCCACAGCGCCTCGTCGCGCAGCGGGCTCGCCTCCAGCAAATTGCGCAGCTGATGCAGGAACGCGGCGGCCTGCTGGTTATCATGATCTTCCGCGCGAAACAGGGCGTGACTAGTAAAAGGCGGCAGCTGAACGCTTCTGCGTTCACTTAGCGTCTGAGCAGCGAAGGCGTCATACCCCTGATGCAGCAATATTTGCAACAGCGGGTGTTCCGGGTGATGAGTTTGCAACAGCACTTCGCCTTGCTTACCGGCGCGGCCGGCGCGGCCAGCCACCTGAATATAGAGCTGGGCAAAACGTTCGGCGGCGCGAAAGTCAGCGGAGAACAGCGCGCCGTCCACATCCAGCAGCGACACCAGCGTCACATCAGGAAAATGATGGCCCTTCGCCAGCATTTGCGTGCCGATCAGAATACGCGCGCCGCCGCGAAACACGTCGGCCAGATGCTGCTCCAGCGCGCCTTTGCGGCTGGTGGTGTCGCGGTCGATGCGCGACAGCGGCACGCCGGGAAACAGCGTTTGCAGATTATGCTCCAGCTGCTCGGTGCCTAATCCCACCGGCACCAGATGCGTGGAGCCGCACTGCGGGCACTGGCGCGGCACCGGCCGCTGGCTGTCGCAGTGGTGGCAGCGTAGCTGGCGCTGTTGCTGATGCAGCGTGTAGTAGTGATCGCAGCGCTGGCATTCGGCTATCCAGCCACAGTCGTGGCACAGCAGCGCGGGCGAAAAGCCGCGGCGGTTAAGAAACAGCAGCACCTGGTTATCCGCCTGCAGATGCTGACGCATGCGCTGGATCAGCGCCGGAGAAAGACCGCCCTGCAGCTGAACGCCTTTGAGATCGATCAGCTGCTGCGTCGCCTGGCGAGCGTTGCCGGCGCGTTTGCTCAGGTTGAGCTGACGATACTTGCCGCTCTGTACGTTATGCAGCGTTTCCAGCGCAGGCGTGGCTGAACCCATCACGATGGGAATATTTTCTTCGCGCGCGCGGAATACGGCGAGATCGCGCGCATGGTAGCGCCAGCCTTCCTGCTGTTTATAAGAGCTGTCGTGTTCTTCATCGATAATAATGACGCCTGGACGGGCAAAGGGCGTAAACAGCGCGGATCGGGTGCCGATGACGATGGCGTTTTCTCCCTGACGCGCGCGCAGCCAGACGGCCATGCGTTCGCTGTCGTTGAGGCCGGAATGCAGCACGTCGATGGGCGCATTGAAGCGCGCGCGGAAACGCGCGATAGTTTGCGGCGTCAGCCCGATTTCCGGCACCAGCACCAGCGCCTGTCGGCCGCGGCTCAGCACATTTTCCAGTACGCTGAGATAAACTTCCGTTTTGCCGGAACCGGTAATGCCCGCCAGCAGCCAGGGCGCGAACTCCTCATCCTCGCTGCGGATAGCGCCGACCGCCATCGCCTGTTCGGTATTCAGCCGCAGCCGCTCGCCGTTGATGCTAAAGCTGGCGCGCCAGTCTTCACGTGCGGGCAGATGCTCGCGCAGATCGCAAAGCCCTTTCGCCCGTAATGCCTGCAGCGCCTGATCGGCCAGATCATGCTGCGCGATCTCGTGTCGATAAAGCGGCTGCTGGCGCAGAATCGCCAGCGCCTGCTGCTGTTTCGGCGCGCGCTTCAGGCTTTCCGGCGCGGTTTCGCGCCCCAGTTCGGTAATAAACCATTGCCAGAGCGGCGCTTCCTGCGCCGGCTTTCCCTGACGCAGCAGCACCGGCAGGGCGTGAAAAAGCACTTCGCCCAGCGGATAGTGATAGTAATCAGCGGCCCAGTGCAGGATGCGCCAGAGAGACGGGGGAAACAGGGATTCGTCGTCGATGACTTCCAGCACGTTTTTCAGCTGGGCTTCCGGCAGATCGCTTTGCTCGCTGAATCCCACAACGACGCCGATCGCCTTGCGGTTGCCGAAAGGCACGCGCACGCGCCCGCCGACAACGGGGCGCAAATGGGCGGGGAGCAGATAATCGAACCGGCGTGCGAGCGGAACGGGCAGCGCGACCTGAGCAACGGGCATGACGTTATCCGTAAAAAGAGTTGGACGGCGTAGTGTACACTGTGTCGCCATCATTGTGCGGATTCGATTGCATCAGCCGGTTATTTTCTGTATAGTTCGCCGCCTTTGGTGCAAAACAGCGCATCAAAAATCACCAGAATTTTTAATCCGCGTGTGGTGCCGGCGCAGGTTTTACCTGGCGCGGGAGAGCGACACGGCCTTTACTGAGGTTATCCCATGAAACAAGGTATTCATCCTAAATATGTTGAAATTACTGCAACTTGTTCTTGCGGTAATGTGATCAAAACCCGCTCTACCGTGGGTCACGATCTGAACCTGGACGTGTGCGGTAAATGCCACCCGTTCTACACCGGCAAACAGCGTGTTGTTGATACCGGTGGTCGTGTTGAGCGCTTCAACAAACGCTTCAGCATCCCGGGCAGCAAATAAGTTTCCCGGCAGACGCGACCGTTTTTCGACGGAGCGGATGCAAGAAAAACCCAGCTTCGGCTGGGTTTTTTTATGGGCAAAACAGACGGATTAATATTCCCATGTATCCGGGTCTTTACCCAGCTCACGCATAATCTTCTTCGCCTCTTCCGGGATCTCATCGCTGCGCTCTTTACGCAGATCAACATCGTCCGGCAGCGGCTGGCCGGTAAAGGCGTGCAGAAACGCTTCGCACAGCAGTTCGCTGTTGGTGGCGTGACGCAAGTTATTTACCTGACGACGCGTACGCTCATCTGTCAGAATTTTTAATACTTTCAGCGGAATAGACACGGTAATTTTTTTGACCTGCTCGCTCTTCTTACCATGCTCAGCATAAGGGCTGATATATTCGCCATTCCATTCAGCCATGAGTTACCTTAATTAATAAAAGTGAAAGTGCCGGAAATCAGCCAATTATGCCCGATCTTTCCGCGTCTCACTAATCAAAGTCAGCATTTACTACGTAACTTTGCCGTTTAGGTCAGACGCCTGACTGCGGGAGCAATCGCCTGCAATTTTAGCGGTTATTGCGCTTTTGCTCAATCTATACGCAAAGACATTTAGATGTCCAGATGTATTGACGTCCAGATACGTAATGCTATCCTGTTAGCCTTCTTTCAAGCCTTTCAGGAACAGTAAGCACCATGACGCGTAAACAGGCAACCATCGCAGTACGCAGCGGTTTGAATGATGACGAGCAATATGGCTGCGTTGTCCCGCCGATCCACCTCTCCAGCACCTATAACTTCACCGACTTTAACCAGCCGCGCGCCCATGACTACTCACGTCGCGGTAATCCGACGCGCGATGTCGTACAGCGGGCGCTGGCGGAACTGGAAGGCGGCGCTGGGGCGGTGATGACCAATACCGGCATGTCCGCAATCCATCTGGTTTGTACACTGTTCCTGAAGCCTGGCGATCTGCTGGTGGCGCCGCACGACTGCTATGGCGGCAGCTATCGTCTGTTTGACAGCCAGAGCAAACGCGGCATCTACCGTGTGAAATTCGTCGATCAGGGCGACGCCCAGGCGTTGCAAGCGGCGCTGGCGGAAAAGCCGAAGCTGGTGCTGGTGGAAAGCCCCAGCAATCCGCTGCTGCGTGTGGTAGACATCGCCGCCATCTGTGAAGCGGCGCGCGCCGTCGGCGCAGTCAGCGTGGTGGACAATACTTTCCTGAGTCCAGCGCTGCAAAATCCACTGGCACTGGGCGCCGATCTGGTCGTGCACTCCTGCACTAAATACCTGAACGGCCATTCCGACGTAGTGGCCGGCGCGGTTATCGCTAAAGAAGCGGCGACGGCGACCGAGCTGGCCTGGTGGGCCAACAATATCGGCGTAACCGGCTCGGCGTTCGACAGCTATCTGCTGCTGCGCGGCATGCGCACGCTTGGTCCGCGTATGGCGGCGGCGCAGCGTAACGCGCTGGCGCTTGTCGAGTATCTGAAGCAACAGCCGCTGGTAAAAAAGCTGTATCATCCTTCTTTGCCGGAAAACGCCGGACACCAGTATGCTGTGCGTCAACAGCGCGGCTTCGGCGCCATGTTAAGTTTTGAAATTGATGGCGACGAGGCGTGCCTGCGTCGTTTTCTGAAGGCGCTGGAGCTGTTTACCCTGGCGGAATCGCTGGGTGGAGTAGAAAGCCTGATTTCCCATACCGCCACCATGACTCATGCCGGGATGTCGGCGGAAGCGCGCGCAGAAGCGGGCATCTCCGATACATTGCTGCGCGTGTCGGTAGGGATCGAGGATCATGAAGATTTAATCGCCGATCTGGATAATGCATTCCGGGTGGCAGCCGAGGGTTAAGAGATGAGTATTTCAGCCGCAGCGGGCGCGCAAACCAGCAGACAGCTGCATAAATTTGGCGGCAGCAGCCTTGCCGATGTCAGTTGTTATCAGCGCGTCGCGGGCATTATGGCCGATTACAGCCAGCCAGGCGATTTGATGGTGGTTTCCGCCGCTGGCAGCACCACCAATCAACTGATTAGCTGGCTGAAGCTCAGTCAGAGCGATCGGCTGTCGGCACATCAGGTGCAGCAGAGCTTGCGCCGCTATCAGTCCGATCTGATTAACGGTCTGCTGCCGCCGGATCTGGCGCAGCCTCTGCTGGCGCGGTTTATTCAGGATCTGGAGTACCTGGCCGGGCTGCTGGACGGCAAAATAACCGACGCGGTTTATGCCGAAGTGGTCGGTCATGGCGAAGTCTGGTCCGCGCGCCTGATGGCGGCGGTGCTGCAACAGCGTGATTTGGAAGCGTGCTGGCTGGACGCGCGCGAATTTCTGCGCGCCGAGCGGGCGGCGCAGCCGCAGGTGGATGAAGGCAAATCCTGGCCACTGTTGCAGCAGCTGATGGCACAGCATGCGCATCAACGTCTGGTGGTCACCGGCTTTATCTGCCGCAACGAGGCGGGCGAAACCGTCCTGCTGGGGCGCAATGGTTCCGACTACTCCGCCACGCAGATTGGCGCGCTGGCAGGCGTCAGCCGCGTCACCATCTGGAGCGACGTCGCTGGCGTTTACAGCGCCGACCCGCGCAAAGTAAAAGACGCCTGCCTGTTACCGCTGCTGCGTCTGGATGAAGCGAGCGAGCTGGCGCGCCTGGCCGCGCCGGTGCTGCATGCCCGCACGCTGCAACCGGTTTCCAACAGCGATATCGATTTACAGCTGCGTTGTAGCTACCAGCCGGAGCAGGGTTCAACGCGCATTGAGCGCGTGCTGGCTTCTGGCACCGGCGCCCGGATTGTCACCAGCCATGACGATGTCTGCCTGATTGAAATTGAAGTGCCGCCGCAGCATGATTTTGCAACGTTGCATAAAGAGGTCGATCATCTGCTAAAGCGCGCGCAGATCCGCCCGCTGGCGACCGGCGTACACAGCGATCGCAGCCTGTTACAGCTTTGCTACACCTCAGAAGTGGTCAACAGCGCGTTTGAGCTGCTACAGGACGCGGGTCTGCCGGGTCATTTACAGCTGCGCGAGGGGCTGGCGCTGGTGGCGCTGGTCGGCGCCGGCGTTAGCCGCAATCCGCTGCACAGTCACCGCTTCTGGCAGCAGATCAAGGATCAGCCAGTGGAGTTTATCTGGCAGTCGGAAGAGGGCATCAGCCTGGTCGCCGTACTGCGCGTCGGTCCGACGCAGCATCTGGTGCAGGGGCTGCATCAGTCGCTGTTCCGCGCGGAAAAACGCATTGGCCTGATGCTGTTCGGCAAAGGCAATATCGGCTCGCGCTGGCTGGAGCTGTTCGCCCGCGAGCAGAAAAGCCTTTCTGCCCGCACCGGCTTCGAATTTGTGCTGGCGGGCGTGGTGGACAGCCGTCGCAGCCTGCTGAGCTATGACGGCCTCGACGCCAGCCGTGCTTTGGCGTTCTTTGAGGATGAAGCGGTGGCGCAGGATGAAGAGTCGCTTTTCCTGTGGATGCGTGCGCATCCTTACGATGATTTAGTCGTGCTGGACGTGACCGCCAGCGAGGCGCTGGCCGGACAGTATCTCGATTTTGCCAGCCACGGTTTCCACGTGATTAGCGCCAACAAGGTGGCTGGCGCATCAGACAGCTATCGCTGGCGGCAGATCCGCGACGCCTTCGCCAAAACCGACCGTCACTGGCTCTATAACGCTACAGTGGGCGCCGGTCTGCCGGTCAACCATACGGTGCGCGACCTGCGCGAGAGCGGCGACAGCATTCTCTCCATCAGCGGCATTTTCTCTGGCACGCTCTCCTGGCTGTTCCTGCAGTTTGACGGCACGGTGCCGTTTAGCGAGCTGGTCGATCAGGCATGGCAGCAGGGGTTGACCGAGCCCGACCCGCGCGTCGATCTTTCCGGCCAGGATGTGATGCGCAAACTGGTCATCCTGGCGCGTGAAGCAGGATATGACATCGAGCCGGATCAGGTGCGCGTCGAATCGCTGGTGCCGTCGGGTTGCGAAAGCGGCTCCATCGATCACTTTTTCGAAAACAGCGAGGCGCTCAACGAGCAGATGCTGCAGCGTCTGGAGGCGGCGCAGGAAATGGGGCTGCTGTTGCGCTATGTGGCGCGTTTCGACGCCAACGGCAAAGCGCGCGTCGGCATTGAGGCGGTGCGGCCTGAGCATCCGCTGGCGGCGCTGTTGCCCTGCGACAACGTATTCGCTATTGAAAGCCGGTGGTATCGCGATAATCCGCTGGTGATCCGCGGGCCGGGCGCCGGACGGGACGTTACCGCAGGCGCTATCCAGTCTGATATCAACCGACTGGCGCAGCTGCTGTAACCGCGCTTTACACATGCAAAAATTCCAGGGTGGCTTAGGCCACCCTTTTTGTTACCAACATGAAGCGTCTTCATCTTGAATGAATTTTTATCACCCTTCTGAACTTAATTTTTTGTTGACGCTTTAACCAGAATCGTTCATTTTGAACATCTGGACGTCTAAATGTATAGATGTTCATTGATGACGAAAATAAAAATTTAAAAAGGTAGAGTGGATATGAGTTTCTTTCACGCCAACCAGCGCGAAGCGCTGAACCAAAGCCTGGCAGAACTGAACGGGCGTATTAACGTTTCCTTTGAGTTTTTTCCGCCGCGCACCAGTGAAATGGAAGAAACGCTCTGGAATTCTATCGATCGCCTTAGCAGTCTGAAACCCAAATTTGTTTCTGTTACCTATGGCGCCAACTCGGGTGAGCGCGATCGCACCCACTCGATTATCAAAGGCATCAAAGAGCGTACCGGGCTGGAAGCGGCCCCGCATTTAACCTGCGTTGACGCCTCCCGCGACGAGCTGCGCATCATTGCGCAGGATTACTGGAACAACGGCATCCGCCATATCGTCGCGCTGCGTGGCGATCTGCCGCCGGGCAGCGGCAAGCCGGATATGTACGCCGCCGACTTGGTTGCGCTGCTGAAAGAGGTCGGGGAATTTGATATTTCTGTCGCCGCCTACCCGGAAGTGCACCCTGAGGCGAAAAGCGCGCAGGCTGACTTAATTAACCTGAAGCGCAAAATTGACGCCGGGGCCAACCGGGCGATTACCCAGTTCTTTTTTGATGTGGAGAGCTACCTGCGCTTTCGCGATCGCTGTGTAGCGACCGGCATCGACGTCGAGATTGTGCCGGGCATTTTGCCGGTCTCTAACTTCAAACAGCTGCAGCGCTTTGCGGCGATGACCAATGTGCGGGTTCCCGGCTGGATGAACAGCATGTTCGAAGGTCTGGATGACGATCCGGAAACGCGCAAAATGGTAGGCGCCAACGTGGCGATGGATATGGTGAAAATTCTCAGCCGCGAGGGCGTAAAAGATTTTCACTTCTATACGCTGAACCGTGCCGAAATGAGCTATGCCATTTGCCATACGCTGGGCGTGCGCCCTGCTGCGGCGCTGGTGGCCTGATATCAACGCCGCGCTTCCCGAGGCGCGGCATATTGGTTATTATTCCGCCTTCCATAACAGGGAAGGTTTCTCGTGGTTCTCCAAAGATTTATCGATGGCGTGAGGCAGCGCGGCGTTAAGGGCTGCCTGATGACTGTTGCTCTGCTTCTGCTGCCCTTTATTGTCATGACCTACTGGAGCAATCTTTCCCGTCAGGTCTTCCTGGCCGATCCGGATCTGCCTTTTCGCGTCGCCGCGATTTGCGGCCTGACGGGCGCGCTGCCGATCGCGGGCGCAGGCTGGCTATTCCGCCGCTCGCGTTTCACCGGGCGAAAGCTGCTTAAACTCTTTGGCACCAGCGCTTTTATGATCGCCATCTTCTCTCTGCAGATCCCCAGCGCCCTGGTGCGTTACCTTCCGCATCAGCGTTTGCAATACCGCACCGACTTTACCGTCTCTTTTCCGGGACCGTCGCGCGGCAAATCGTCCCGCTGCGAAATGGGATTGAAAATAAAAGATCAACATCTGCAACGCTGGATTGAGTTTTGCAGCAGCAAAGCGTGGATGGATACGCATCATCAACGCGGGATGGATCGCATTGAGGTGATCGAAGAAGTAAATCAGTACGGCGTCAGGGTGCTGGATTACTGGTTTAGCTGGTCGCCCATCAATGAGGCGGCGCGTTAAAAAAGTTCATGCCCCGTAGGGCATGAACCGTTCGGCCATGATTAACCGGTGTTGCGCATACCGGCGGCGACGCCGGCGATGGTCACCATCAGCGCCTGTTCAACGCGCGGATCCACCTCTTCACCACGTGCTTCCTGCGCGCGGGAGCGGTGTAGCAGCTCAGCCTGCAGTACGTTAAGCGGGTCGGTATAGACGTTGCGCAGAGCGATAGATTCTGCAATCCAGGGCTCGTCCGCCATCAGATGCGCATCATTGGCGATAGTCAGCACCGCTTTAATGTCCGCTTCCAGACGATCGCGCAGCTGCTTGCCCAGCGGCCACAGTGAAACGTCGACCAGACGCTGGTCATAATATTCAGCCAGCCATAAATCTGCTTTGGAAAAGACCATCTCCAGCATGCCGAGGCGGGTAGAGAAGAAGGGCCAGTCGCGACACATCGCCTCCAGCTGATCCCGATGGCCTTCGTCCATCGCCTGCTGCAGCGCCGCACCGGCGCCCAGCCAGGCGGGCAGCATCAGACGGTTTTGCGTCCAGGCGAAGATCCAGGGAATGGCGCGCAGCGATTCGACGCCGCCGCTTGGCCGGCGCTTGGCTGGCCGCGAGCCCAACGGCAGCTTACCCAGCTCCTGTTCCGGCGTGGCGGAGCGGAAGTAGGGAACGAAATCAGGATTTTCACGCACGTAGCCGCGGTAAATGCCGCAGGAGACGTCGGAAAGCTGATCCATAATGCTGCGCCATTCGCTTTTCGGCTCCGGCGGCGGCAGCAGGTTGGCTTCCAGAATGGCGCTGGTATAGAGCGACAGGCTGGCGATTGCCACCTCCGGCAGACCATATTTAAAGCGGATCATCTCTCCCTGCTCGGTAACGCGCAGGCCGCCTTTCAGACTGCCCGGCGGCTGTGAAAGCAGCGCCGCCTGCGCAGGCGCGCCGCCGCGACCGATAGTGCCGCCGCGGCCGTGGAACAGGGTCAGCGCAATGCCCGCCTTTTCGCAGGTCTTGATTAACGCGTCCTGCGCCTGATACTGCGCCCAGGAAGCCGCCATCACGCCTGCGTCTTTGGCCGAATCGGAATAGCCGATCATTACCATCTGCTTGCCCTGGATAAAGCCGCGATACCAGTCGATGTTGAGCAGCTGCGACATCACATCATTGGCGTTATTCAGGTCATCAAGGGTTTCAAACAGCGGCGCAACCGGCAGCGCGAACGGAATGCCCGCCTCTTTGAGCAGCAGGTGAACCGCCAGCACGTCAGACGGCGTTTTCGCCATTGAGATAACATAGGCGGCGATAGAACCGCGCGGCGCTTCAGCGGCGACGCGACAGGTATCCAGCACCTCGCGCGTTTCCTCGCTGGGTTCCCACTGGCGCGGCAGCAGCGGCCGTTTGGAGTTCAGCTCGCGGATCAGGAAAGCCTGCTTGTCCGCTTCGGACCAGCTCTCATAATCGCCCAGCCCCAGATAGCGCGTTATCTCGGCGATCGCTTCGGTGTGACGGGTGCTTTCCTGACGCAGGTCGATGCGCACCAGCGGCACGCCGAAACATTTTACCCGGCGCAGCGTATCAAGCAGTTGCCCGTTAGCGATAATGCCCATGCCGCACGCCTGTAACGACTGATAACAGGCATAAAGCGGCTCCCACAGCTGATCGTTCGAGATCAGCAGCCCTTCCGGGCGCGGCAGACGTTCGCCTTTCAGCCGGCGCTCCAGATAAGACTGCGTAGTCATCAGCTGCGTGCGCAGACGTTTCAGAATTTCACGGTAAGGCTCCTGCGCCTGCGGATCGCCGCACAGCTCGCGCAGTTCATCGGTACATTCCGACATCGACAGCTCGGAAATCAGCACGCCAATATCGCGCAGGAAAAGGTCGGTCGCTTTCCAGCGGCTCAGCTGCAGAACGTGACGGGTAATGCTGGCGGTGACGTTCGGGTTGCCGTCACGGTCGCCGCCCATCCAGGAGGTGAACTGCACCGGCACGAAATCGACCGGCAGCGTATAGCCGAAGCTTTCTTCAACCTGCTCGTTCAGTTCGCGCAAAAAACCAGGCACGCCATCCCACAGGCTGTTTTCCACCACCGCAAAGCCCCATTTGGCTTCGTCGACGGGAGAGGGGCGATACTTGCGGATTTCGTCGGTATGCCAGGCCTGAGCCACCAGCTGACGCAAACGGCGCATGATTTGGTTGCGCTCGTAGTCGGAAATATCGTTATGGTCGAGCTGCTTTAAGCAGGTATTTACCTCAACCAGTTTATGAATCAGGGTGCGGCGTGTAATTTCGGTGGGGTGAGCGGTCAGAACCAGTTCCAGCGAAAGGGATTCGATGGCTTCGCGGATATTGGATTCATTCAGATCGGGCTGCTGCTTAAGACGCTCGAACGCTTTTTTCATCAATTCAGGATGATTGGCGCCTTCGCCGTGCGGCGAAATGGTCTGGTACTGTTCGGCGACGTTGGTCAGATTGAGGAACTGGCTAAAGGCGCGCGCGACCGGCAGAAGTTCATCATTAGAGAGATTTTGCAGCGTGGTAAGCAGCTCCTGGCGATGAGCATCGTTTCCCGCGCGGGATGACTTAGAGAGTTTGCGGATGGTTTCCACCCGATCAAGGATGTTTTCTCCCAGCGCATCCTTAATCGTATCCCGAGCAGTTTGCCGAGCATACTGACATTACTTCGCATTGCGGAATATTGTTCGTTCATATGACCCCTGACACCCTTCTTGTCTTTTAATTTTTACCCTTGCGGGCGTAACGCCGCCTTTTATCTAGCCATGTAACTGCCCATTCGTCAATTGCGCAGAACGTGGCGCGTAATGTCGTTAAGTCGCAGTAATTTAAGAAATTTAACAAGACTGAAGTGGGATAAGTTATTCTTATCAGCAAAGTTGGAACTTTGCTGGGGCAATTTAACGCTTTAGCAGTGAATTGCCCTAAATGCTGCACATCAGTAACAGAAATGGTTAACCAGTTGTCCAATCAGCAAGCGAGTCGGCTTAATGAATGCCGTATCGATAAACTCATCCGGCTGATGCGCCTGGTTAATCGAGCCTGGGCCCAATACCAGCGTTGGACAGAGCTGCTGAATAAACGGCGCTTCGGTGCAGTAGTTCACTACCTCCGTCGGCGTGCCGAGCAGTTTTTCCACTACCTGCACCAGCTGATGATCGTGCGGGCATTCGTATCCCGGAATCGGCGGATGCAGTTCCGCGACGGTCAGGCGGCCTGGCCAGCGCGCGCTGACCGGCTCCAGCGCCTCATTCAGTAAGGCGTCTAAATCACTCAGCGTCAGTCCCGGCAGCGGACGAATATCCATATGCAGTTCGCAGCAGGCGCAGATACGGTTCGCCGCATCGCCGCCGTGGATATGGCCGAAGTTCATCGTGGGATAAGGAATGGCGAAGCCGTCATGATGATAGCGCTCTTTCAGCGTATTGCGCAGCTGCATCAGGTGGCCGATCGCCTCGTGCATCAGCTCGATCGCGTTCACGCCGCGCGCGGGATCGCTGGAGTGCCCCGACTGCCCCTGCACGCGAATGGCGTTAGACAAATGTCCTTTATGCGCCCGCACCGGCTTCAGCGAAGTCGGCTCGCCGATAATCGCGCAATCCGGTCGCAGCGTGGCGGATTCAGCGAAATATTTGGCGCCTGCCATTGTCGTTTCTTCATCCGCCGTGGCAAGAATATAGAGGGGCTTCTTCAGCTTCGTAATATCGGTGTCGCGCAGCGTATCAAGGATAAAGGCGAAAAAGCCTTTCATATCCGCCGTGCCTAAGCCGTAGAGTTTGTTGTCATGTTCGGCGAGCGTAAAGGGATCGCGCGTCCAGCGGCCATCATCAAAGGGAACCGTGTCGGTATGTCCCGCCAGCAGCAGACCGCCTGCGCCTTCGCCGCTTTTGGCCAGCATGTTGAATTTATGACGTGTGCCTGGCACCGGCTGCACTTCCACGCTGAAGCCGAGATCGCGGAACCAGCCGGCCAGCAGGGTGATTAAATTCTCATTGCTCTGATCGAGCGCGCTGTCGGTGGCGCTGATGGACGGCGTGGCGATCAGCTGGCGATAGAGTTCGATAAAAGGCGGTAATTTTGTCTTCACTGTTGACGGTCCTTGAGTTAGGATGTATCAATATTCATGCATTAATAGTGAATAAAAATACAATAACGTGCGCGGGATGGGAAATAAATTAACCCGCTATTTAACGTTAGACTTCATGGGCGCGCGGCGACAGGGCTGCACACCGGATCTGAACGACTGTAATAAGGTAGACGGCCTGATGTTGAATACGCTGATTGTTGGTGCCAGCGGCTACGCTGGGGTTGAACTGGCGACCTTTCTGAATCGCCATCCGCATATGAACATAACCGCTTTAGCGGTTTCAGCGCAAAGCCCGGATGCCGGAAAACGTCTTTCCGACCTGCATCCGCAGCTGAAGGGCATGGTCGATCTGCCGCTGGAGCCGTTAAGCGACGTCGCTGTTTATGCCGATAAAGTGGACGTGGTGTTTCTCGCCACTGCGCATGAAGTCAGCCATGACCTGGCGCCGCAGTTTCTGGCGGCGGGCTGCGTGGTGTTCGATCTTTCAGGCGCGTTCCGTGTTAACGACCCTGAATTTTATTCACGCTGCTACGGTTTCAGCCATCAGCATGCGGAATGGCTGGAAAAGGCGGTTTACGGCCTGGCGGAATGGCAGCACGACGCTATCAAAGAGGCGCAGCTGATCGCCGTGCCCGGTTGCTATCCCACCGCCGCGCAGCTGGCGCTGAAGCCGCTGATCGAAGCGGGACTGCTGAATGAGGCGCAGTGGCCGGTGATTAACGCCACCAGCGGCGTGAGCGGCGCCGGGCGCAAGGCGACAATGAACAATAGCTTTTGCGAAGTCAGCCTGCAGCCGTACGGCCTGTTTACCCATCGTCATCGGCCGGAAATCGAGACGCATCTCGGCGTGCCGGTGGTCTTTACCCCGCATCTCGGCAATTTCCCGCGCGGCATCCTCGCCACCATTACCTGCCGTTTACAGCCGGGCGTCAGCCGGGAAGATATCGCGGAGGCGTTTCACAACGCCTATCAGGATAAGCCGCTGGTGCGCGTCTATGAACAGGGCGTGCCGGCGCTGAAATCGGTGGTAGGGCTGCCGTTCTGCGATATCGGCTTCGCGCTGCAGGATGAACATCTGATCGTGGTCGCAGCGGAAGATAACCTGTTGAAAGGCGCAGCGTCGCAGGCGGTGCAGTGTCTCAATATTCGTTTCGGTTTCCCGGAAACCCAGTCACTTATTTAAGCGGATGAAGATTATGACCACTCCATTGATTATCAAACTGGGCGGCGTGCTGTTGGATAGCGAAGAAGCGCTGGCGCGTCTGTTTAATGCGCTGGTGACCTACCGGGAAGCGCATCAGCGCCCGCTGGTGATCGTTCACGGCGGCGGCTGCCTGGTGGATGAGCTGATGAAAAAGCTGGCGCTGCCCGTAAAGAAAAAGAACGGCCTGCGCGTGACGCCTGCGGATCAGATCGACATTATCACCGGCGCGCTGGCGGGCACGGCGAACAAGACGCTGATGGCCTGGGCGAAGAAACATCATATCCAGGCGGTCGGTCTCTGCCTGGGCGACGGCGGTATGGTCAATGTCGCGCAGTTTGACGAGGAGCTGGGCCATGTCGGCAATGCGCTGCCAGGTTCGCCAGCGCTGCTGAATACGCTGCTGCAGGCGGGCTATATGCCGGTCGTCAGTTCAATCGGCATTACTGAACAGGGCGATCTAATGAACGTCAACGCAGACCAGGCGGCGACAGCATTGGCGGCGACGCTGGGCGCGGATCTGGTTTTACTCTCCGACGTCAGCGGCATTCTTGACGGCAAAGGCCAGCGGATTGAGGAAATGACCGCGGCGAAAGCGGAGCAGCTGATCGCCCAGGGCATCATTACCGACGGCATGATCGTTAAAGTGCATGCGGCGCTGGACGCGGCGCGCACGCTGGGCCGCCCGGTAGATATCGCCAGCTGGCGCCATGCCGAGCAGCTTCCTTCTCTGTTTAATGGCGTGTCGATTGGCACCCGGATCCACGCATAACACCACCACATTCAAGGATTAAGAAATGCAAAACCAAGGCATCAAAAAAATCGTTCTGGCTTATTCCGGCGGTCTGGACACTTCAGCCATTATTCCATGGCTGAAAGAGAACTACGGCTGTGAAGTGGTCGCCTTTGTCGCCGATATCGGCCAGGATCGCGAAGATTTGGTCGGCGTGGAGAAGAAGGCGCTGCAATCCGGCGCATCTGAGTGCCATATTGCCGACCTGCGTGAAGAATTTATCCGCGACTACGTCTATCCGGTGCTGCAAACTGGCGCGCTGTATGAGGGCACTTATCTGCTGGGCACTTCCATGGCGCGTCCGATTATTGCCAAAGCCCAGGTTGAGCTGGCGCTGAAGGTCGGCGCTGACGCCTTGTGCCACGGCGCCACCGGCAAAGGCAACGATCAGGTGCGTTTCGAAACGACCTATACCGCGCTGGCGCCGCACCTGAAAGTGGTGGCGCCGTGGCGTGAATGGAACCTGCGCTCGCGTGAAGCGCTGCTCGACTACCTGAAAGAGCGCAATATCCCGACTACCGCGTCGCTGGAAAAAATCTACAGCCGCGACGAGAATGCGTGGCATATCTCAACGGAAGGCGGCGTGCTGGAAAGCCCATGGAACGCGCCGAATAAAGATTGCTGGGTCTGGACCGTCGATCCGCTGGAAGCGCCGGATCAGCCGGAGCAGGTTACCGTAACGGTAGAGAAAGGCTGTGTGGTGGCGGTAAACGGCGAACGCTTAAGTCCGTTCCAGTGCCTGGAAAAACTGAACGCGTTGGGCGCAAAGCACGGCGTGGGCCGTATCGATATTGTTGAAAACCGTCTGGTAGGCATCAAATCGCGCGGCTGCTATGAAACGCCTGGCGGCACCATTATGGTCAACGCGCTGCGCGCGATAGAGCAGCTGGTGCTGGATCGCGACAGCTTCAAATGGCGCGAACAACTGGGCCTGGAGATGTCCTATGTGGTTTATGACGGCCGCTGGTTCGCGCCGCTGCGCAAATCGCTGCAGGCCGCCGCAGAATCGCTGGCCGCTGAGGTCAACGGCGAAGTGGTGCTGCAACTTTATAAAGGCCAGGTCACGGCGATTCAGAAAAAATCCGCCAACAGCCTCTATTCCGAAGAATTCGCCACCTTCGGCGAAGATGAAGTGTACGACCACAGCCATGCGGGCGGCTTTATCCGTCTGTTCTCGCTCTCTTCACGCATTCGCGCATTGAACGAGAAGAAGTAACGCACAGGGGCGGCGTTTGTTTCGCCGCCCTGAATCAAGCAGACAGAGCCTTGCGCGCAACAGATTTCAGGAGCATTGAAGATGGCACTATGGGGTGGACGGTTTACACAGGCGGCCGATGGACGGTTTAAACAGTTTAACGACTCGCTGCGCTTTGATTATCGCCTGGCGGAGCAGGATATTATCGGCTCCGTCGCCTGGTCGAAAGCGCTGGTTACCGTAAACGTGCTGACGCAGGATGAGCAGCTGCAGCTGGAAGCCGCGCTGAACGTGCTGCTGGAGGAAGTGCGCGCGAATCCGCAGCAGATTCTGGCAAGCGATGCGGAAGATATTCATAGCTGGGTGGAAGGGCGCCTGATCGATAAAGTCGGCGCGCTGGGCAAGAAACTGCATACCGGGCGCAGCCGTAACGATCAGGTCGCCACCGATTTAAAATTGTGGTGCAAAGAGCAGGTGCTGCTGCTGTTGAGCGCGGTGCGCGAGCTGCAACAGGCGCTGGTGGCGACGGCGGAAGCGAATCAGGACGCGGTGATGCCGGGCTATACGCACCTGCAACGCGCCCAGCCGGTAACGTTCGCCCACTGGTGTCTGGCTTATGTCGAGATGCTGGCGCGCGATGAGAGCCGTTTAGAAGATACGCTGAAGCGCCTGGACGTCAGCCCGCTGGGCTGCGGCGCGTTGGCCGGCACCGCCTATGAGATCGACCGTGAGCAGCTGGCCGGCTGGCTGGGCTTCGCCTCCGCCACACGCAACAGCCTGGACAGCGTTTCCGATCGCGATCATGCGCTGGAGCTGCTTTCCGATGCGGCTATCGGCATGGTGCACCTTTCCCGCTTTGCAGAAGATCTGATTTTCTTTAATACCGGCGAAGCGAACTTCGTTGAGCTCTCCGATCGCGTGACTTCCGGCTCGTCGTTAATGCCGCAGAAGAAAAACCCGGACGCGCTGGAGCTGATTCGCGGCAAATGCGGTCGGGTGCAGGGCGCGCTGACCGGCATGATGATGACGCTGAAAGGGCTGCCGCTGGCCTACAATAAAGATATGCAGGAAGACAAAGAAGGGCTGTTCGATGCGCTCGACACCTGGCTTGATTGCCTGCATATGTCGGCGCTGGTACTGGACGGCATTCAGGTGAAGCGTTCGCGCTGCCAGGAAGCAGCAGAGCAGGGTTACGCCAACGCCACGGAGCTGGCGGATTATCTGGTGGCGAAAGGCGTTCCCTTCCGCGAGGCGCACCATATCGTCGGCGAAGCGGTTGTCGCCGCCATCGATCAGGGCGTGGCGCTGGAAGCGTTAACGTTGACGCAGTTGCAACAGTTCAGTCCGATTATCGGACAGGATGTCTATCCGGTATTGTCGCTGCAATCCTGCCTGGATAAACGTAACGCCAAAGGCGGCGTCGCGCCGCAGCAGGTCACGGCAGCGATAGCTGAGGCGAAAAAGCGTCTACAGCAACGCTAAGCCTTGCGTGAAAAGCGGATAAAAAAAGGCGGGCATTCTTGCCCGCCAACCTCTGACTTCAGATATTTCTTTTTATAGGCACATCTGAAAACCGGCCTGGGTAACGGAGCCGGTTCCCGGATTCTTAAGCAACCTGGAAGAATTTTTCCAGATCGTCACTGCCGCCGATATGACGTCCGCCGATAAAGACCTGCGGTACGGTCGCGCGGCCGGTCATGGCGCGCAGGCTGACAGTAGTGGCGTCTTGTCCCAGTACGATTTCTTCATACTGAATGCCGCGATCGAGCAGCATCTGTTTTGCTTTGGTGCAGAACGGGCAGCCCGGCTTGGTAAACAGAGAAACGGATTCCTGCACTTTAAATTCCGGCGCCAGGTAACGCAGCATGGTGTCAGCGTCGGAGACTTCAAACGGGTCGCCCGGTTTGTTCGGCTCAACAAACATTTTCGCCACCACGCCGTCGCGCACCAGCATAGAGTAGCGCCATGAGCGCGGACCAAAACCTAAGTCGGCTTTCTCAACCAGCATCTCCATCCCGCGGGTGAAATCACCGTTGCCGTCTGGAATAAAGGTGATGTTGTCCGCATGCTGATCGGCTTTCCATGCGTTCATCACGAAGGTGTCATTAACGGAAACGCACAGGATACTGTCGACGCCGTGCTGAGCGAAGACGCCCGCCAGTTCGTTATAGCGCGGCAGATGGCTGGAAGAACAGGTCGGGGTGAACGCGCCCGGCAGCGAAAATACGATAACGGTTTTGCCCTTAAACAGCTCGTCAGTTGTAACATCGACCCAGCTGTCGCCCTGACGTGTATGGAAAGTGACCTGTGGGACGCTTTTACCTTCCTGACTTGCAAACATAAGAATCAATACCTCTTTATTAACGTTGCGTTTGATTTCTTTAACTTCTGGTGTGCATTATTCTCATCCAGGCTTGATAGGGCTAATCGTTCATTGCTATTCTATTCATTGCCACGGGCTATCGTGGCTCGGAGGATAAAATGAATATTCGTGATCTTGAATACCTGGTTTCCCTCGCTGAACATCGTCATTTTCGGCGTGCCGCCGATGCCTGTCATGTCAGCCAGCCCACGCTGAGCGGACAGATCCGTAAACTTGAAGATGAACTGGGCGTTATGCTGCTGGAACGCACCAGCCGCAAAGTGCTGTTCACGCAGGCCGGTCTGTTGCTGGTCGATCAGGCGCGCACCGTATTGCGCGAAGTGAAGGTGCTGAAGGAGATGGCCAGCCAGCAGGGCGAGGCGATGTCCGGCCCGCTGCATATTGGTCTGATCCCGACGGTAGGGCCTTACCTGCTGCCGCATATCATCCCGATGCTGCACCAAAGCTTCCCTAAGCTGGAAATGTATCTTCATGAAGCGCAAACGCAGCAGCTGCTGAACCAGTTGGACAGCGGCAAACTCGACTGCGCGATTCTGGCGCTGGTGAAAGAGAGCGAAGCCTTTATTGAAGTTCCGCTGTTCGATGAGCCGATGAAGCTGGCGGTCTGGCAGGATCATCCGTGGAAAGACCGCGATCGCGTGCCGATGTCCGATCTGGCTGGCGAGAAATTACTGATGCTGGAGGATGGACATTGCCTGCGCGATCAGGCGATGGGCTTCTGTTTCCAGGCCGGCGCTGATGAAGATACCCATTTCCGCGCGACCAGCCTTGAGACGCTGCGCAATATGGTGGCGGCGGGGAGCGGCATTACGCTGCTGCCGGCGTTGGCGGTGCCGCAGGAGCGCACGCGCGACGGCATTACCTATCTCTCCTGTTACAAGCCGGTGCCGCAGCGCACTATCGCGCTGGTTTACCGGCCGGGATCGCCTCTGCGCAGCCGCTATGAGCAGCTGGCCGAGGCTATCCGTAGCCACATGCAAGGTCAGATGGAAACCACGCTAAAACAGGCGGTTTAATCCGTTCAGGGCGGCAACGCGATACGCTTCCGCCATCGTGGGATAGTTAAAGGTGGTATTCACGAAGTACTCAATCGTGTTGCCACCATTTTTTTGCTCCATAATCGCCTGACCGATATGAATAATCTCCGCCGCACGTTCGCCGAAGCAGTGGATGCCGAGAATTTCTTTAGTATCGCGGTGGAACAGGATTTTCAGACTGCCCACGTTCATGCCGACGATCTGCGCGCGTGCCAGATGTTTAAATTGCGCCCGACCTACCTCATACGGCACTTTCATCGCCGTTAGCTGTTGTTCCGTCTTTCCGACCGAGCTGATTTCCGGGATGGTGTAAATACCGGTGGGAATATCCTCAATCAGATGCGCGGTCGCTTCGCCTTTCATCACCGCCTGCGCGGCGATGCGGCCCTGATCGTAGGCGGCTGACGCCAGGCTTGGGTAGCCGATAACGTCGCCTACCGCATAGATATGCGGCTGCGCCGTCTGATACATACTGTTGACTTTCAGCAGACCGCGGCCATCCGCTTCCAGACCCACATTTTCCAGCGAGAGCGAATCGGTGTTGCCCGTGCGGCCGTTGGCATAAAGCAGGCAGTCCGCCTTCACTTTCTTGCCCGATTTCAGGTGAATGATAACGCCGTCGCTGACGCCTTCGATCTTCTCGAACTCTTCATTATGGCGAATCACCACGCCGCTGTTCCAGAAGTGGTAAGAGAGCGCATCGGACATCTCCTGATCGAGAAACGCCAGCAGACGATCGCGCGTGTTGATCAGGTCCACCTTAACGTTGAGACCACGGAAAATCGAAGCATATTCACAGCCGATAACGCCGGCGCCGTAAATAATCACATGACCTGGTTCGTGATGAAGGTTCAGGATGGAATCGGAATCATAAATGCGCGGGTGGGTGAAATCGACGTCCGCCGGATGGTAAGGACGCGAGCCGCAGGCGATAACAAATTTCTCCGCCGTCAGGCGTTCAACCGAGCCGTCAGGGTGCGTCAGGCCGATAGTATTGGCATCCAGAAACCGAGCGTCGCCCTGAAACAGTTCGCAGCGGTTGCGCTCGTAAAAGCCCTGACGCATACGCGTCTGCTGGTTAATCACATTTTCCGTATGATTCAGGATGTCAGCGAAAGAAGAGCGAAGATGGCGGGTGTGGTCGCTGTATAAAGGGTTTTGATTAAATTCGATGGTGCGGCTTACTGCGTGGCGTAACGCTTTGGAAGGAATGGTCCCCCAGTGGGTACAGCCGCCGCCTATATTGTGATAGCGCTCAATAACGGCGATACGGGCGCCCTGTTTCACCAGGCCCATTGCGGCGCCTTCACCGCCAGGGCCGGAGCCAATCACAATAACATCGTAATCGTAAGCATGTTGCATACCGGCACTTCCTTTATTTTATATACATTTTAGCAACGAGATTCTAACATCCCGACGCGGACATCCCAATTCTTCGTGTGATTTTAGCCTCAATTTGCTAAAGCGTGAGGTTAACAGCCGTTCACAAACTTTGACGGACTGTACGCTGAAATATTTGTTATAGTGGGCCTTCGGGAAGCTAACAGGCAGAAAAATGGGCGTCAGAGCACAGCAAAAAGAACGTACACGACGTTCGCTTATTGAGGCGGCATTTAGTCAGTTAAGTGCCGAGCGCAGTTTTGCCAGTCTGAGTTTACGGGAAGTTGCCCGTGAAGCCGGTATTGCCCCGACCTCCTTTTACCGCCATTTCCGCGATGTGGATGAGCTGGGATTAACCATGGTGGATGAAAGCGGCCTGATGTTAAGGCAGCTTATGCGTCAGGCGCGCCAGCGCATCGCCAAAGGCGGCAGCGTTATCAAAACCTCCGTCTCCACCTTTATGGAATTTATTGAAAGCAATCCCAACGCCTTCCGTCTGTTGTTACGTGAAAGATCGGGTACCTCCGCCGCTTTTCGCGCCGCCGTCGCGCGCGAAATTCAGCATTTTATCGCTGAGCTGGCAGATTATCTGGAGCTGGAAAACCGTATGCCGCGCAGTTTTACCGAAGCGCAGGCGGAAGCGATGGTCATCATTGTTTTTAATGCGGGCGCAGAAGCGCTGGATGTTGATGCGGAACAGCGCCGGAAGCTGGAAGAGCGGCTGGTGCTCCAGCTGCGTATGATCTCCAAAGGCGCCTACTATTGGTATCGCCGTGAGCAGGAGCGGACAGCGGTCACGCTCGATAGTCCTAATTAAATAAAAAAGGATATGACATGACAGATCAGAACCCTCGCGATAAAGGAACCTTACTGCTGGCGTTTATTACCGGCCTCGCGATCAACGGTTCTTTTTCCGTGCTTTTCAACGCTTTTGTCCCGTTTTCGATTTTCCCGCTAATTGCATTGGGGCTGGCGGCCTGGTGTCTGCACCAGCGTTATCTTAATCGCGCCATGCCGGAAGGCATGCCTTCGCTGGCCGCCGCCTTTTTCCTGCTCGGTATCCTGCTCTACAGCGCGATCGTACGCGCCGACTATCCTGAAATCGGCTCTAACTTTCTTCCGGTGGTCTTGATGGTGGCGCTGATCTTCTGGATTGGCACGCGTCTGCGTCGGAAGCGCTAACACCAGACCGTCAGCGCATAATTATCGGGCCTACAGGGAAGTAGGCCGTGATCTTTCCCCGCTTCGCCGCTCATTCCGCGGCTCCGACCTCAAACCGCTTATTAGCGACGCGTCAGCAGAACGCCGCACTCCATATGATGGGTATACGGGAACTGATCGAACAGCGCCAGACGCGTTACAGCATGAGTCTGCGCCAGCGTCGCGAGGTTGTCGCACAGGGTTTGCGGGTTGCAGGAGATATAGAGGATCTGTGGGTAACCCTGCACCAGTTTTACCGTCTCCTCATCGAGGCCGCTGCGCGGCGGATCGACAAAAATGGTCTCGCACTGATAGCTCTGTAAATCAATCCCCTCCAGGCGATTAAATGCGCGTACACCATTCATCGCCTGCGTAAACTCTTCCGCCGCCATGCGAATTATTTGCACGTTATCAATCTGGTTTGCCGCAATGTTGTATTGCGCGGCGGCGACCGAAGGCTTGGCGATCTCCGTCGCCAACACGCGGCGGAAATTACGCGCCAGCGCCAGCGAAAAATTGCCGTTGCCGCAGTAAAGCTCCAGCAGATCGCCCTGTGCGTTCTTCGTTACGTCCAGCGCCCATTCCAGCATCTGAATATTCATTGCCGCGTTAGGCTGGGTAAAGCTGTTTTCAATCTGGCGATAGATCATCTCTCGCCCGGCAACCGGCAGGCGTTCATCGACGTAATCCCGATCGAGGCAGATTTTTGTTTTGGTGGCGCGGCCAATCAGCTGAACATCGAAACCCTGCGCCCGCAGGGCATCGCGCAGCGCTTCCGCCGCCTGCTGCCACGCTTCATCAAGCTTGCGGTGATAAAGCAGGGAGATAACGATCTGATTGCTCATCGTCGAAAGATAATCAATCTGGAAAAGCTTGCGTCGCAACGCCGCGTGATTGCGGATCGCGGCGATCATCAGCGGCATCATCTGATTGATCAATTCGCTGGCGGCGGGGAATTGATCGACACGGATGCGCTGGCGCGTCTGCTGATCGAAAATGATGTGGTAGAGATCGTCGCCATCGTGCCAGATGCGGAATTCCGCGCGCATACGATAGTGACTGACCGGCGAGCGAAACACCTCGATTTCCGGCGCGGAGAAGGGCGCCATCAGCTGTTGCAGGCGCGTCACTTTTTCCGCGAGCTGGGTTTCATAATGTTCGACGGGCAGTTTTTCGGGCGTCATGGCTTTTCCTGATTGAATGGCAAACTTGCCGGGCGATTGTAGGGATTCAATACGGGATGTCCAGCTCTGTCATTCCCTGCACATTATAGCAACCTGGAAGTCTGGACTTCCGAAAAGGGCGATTGTAGACTGTGCGGGCCGGTCTCCCGCCGAGTTAATAGGGAATCCAGTGTAAATCTGGAGCTGACGCGCAGCGGTAAGGAATGTCGTGGCGATTGCGAATAGCAGACACTGTCATCTGATGGGAAGTCATCGCCATATTATCGATTCCAAGCCCGAAGACCTGCCGGCAATACGTCGCACTTTACGGCTATCGCGAGCTATTGGCCGTACGCCTGCGGCATCCCGATCGATCTTTCGGATGCTTTGATAATGATGATAATGAAAAAAACGCCGTTGGCGCTGGCCGTCACGGCGATTTCCCTTTGGGCGCAGCCCGGCGCTGCGGCGGATAATGAAGAACTGACCGTTACCGCAAACCGAACCCAACAGCCTGTATCCAGCGTGCTGGCCCCGGTTGATATTGTTACGCGAGCTGATATTGATCGCTGGCAAGCAAAAACGCTAACGGACGCGTTGCGTCGTCTGCCAGGTGTCGACATTGCGCAAAACGGCGGAATGGGGCAGGTAAATTCCCTCTATGTCCGCGGTACCGAGGCGCGCCATACATTGGTGCTGATTGACGGCATCCCGCTGGCAAAGCCGGGTATTACCGGAATTGCTGACTACAATCAGATCCCGATTTCGCTTGTGCAGCGCATTGAGTTTATCCGGGGTGCGCGCTCAGCGGTTTATGGCGCTGACGCTATCGGCGGGGTAATCAACATTATCACCCAGGCGGAGCAACCGGTAAGCCAGCTTCAGGTTGGCGTAGGTTCTAACCATTATCAGCAATATGACGGCGCGCTGCGTCAGACGTTAGGAAAAGATACGCTTTTGACCGTAGCGGGCGCTTTTCAGGATACGAAAGGCTTTAACGTACAGCCGCAATCTACATATGTGGTGGATAGCGACCGTGACGGCTTCCGCAGTAAAACATTTTGGGCCGGTGTCGATCATCGCTTTAGCGATGCCTTTTCAGGCTTTATTCGTGGTTACGGCTATGATAATAAAAGCGAATATGACGCGAATTATCCCGACGGCGGCGATATCCGCCAGCTTTACAATCATACCTGGGAAAGCGGCCTCTCTTTTACCCAAGGCGATTACACCTCGCAGCTCACACTGAGCCTGCAAAAATATAAAGACTATAACTATGCCAGCACGCAGGGACGCTATCAGCGCGGCACGTCGCTGGATGATATGGAGCAGCGCAACCTGCAATGGGGCAATAGTTACCGCATTGGCCGCGGTATGGTCAGCGCCGGGATCGATCGACAGGAGCAACGGCTGGTCTCGCATGACGACTACGCCTCCGATCGTTATAAGCGTATCAATACCGGTTATTACCTGACGGGCCAGCAAGCGTTTAATGACGTGACGCTAGAAGCAGCATTACGCGGCGACGATAACAATCAGTTCGGCTGGAATACGACCTGGCAGACTGCCGTCGGCTGGACGTTTACGCCGGGCTACCGCGCTACGCTCTCCTATGCGACGGCTTTTCAGGCGCCAACGCTAGGGCAAATGTATGGTCAGCAACGGCTATATATTGTCGCTTCGCCCGATTTGAAAGCGGAAAAGTCGAAGCAGTGGGAAGTAGGTCTTGAAGGGCTTACTGGCCCCGTTGACTGGCGGCTCTCAGCCTATCAGAACAAAATCGATAACCTGATTGATTATTTCTATAACGGCAGCACGTTCCAGGGCGCTTATTACAATATACAATCGGCAACAATCCGTGGCGTAGAATGGACCGGCAGCATGGATACCGGCATCTTTTCGCATCGCGTTACCCTAAGCTATATCGATCCGCGTCGTGACAGCGATAATGAAGTTCTGGCGCATAGCTCACGTCAACAGTTCAAATATCAGCTGGACTGGGCGATGTTCGGGTTTGATATGGATGTGGCCTGGCAATATTATGGAAAAGGGTATTACAACAATACCAACCAATTCGCCAGCGAGCAGCGACGTATGCCGAGCTATAGCCTGGTGGATCTTTCAGCCTCTTATCCTGTCACCTCTCACCTGACGGTTCGTGGTAGAATTGCCAACCTGTTCGATAAAGATTACGAGACAGCGTATGGCTACCCAACCGCAGGACGTGAGTACTACCTCAGCGGAACTTACAGCTTCTGAATTACGACCCACCGTGCTGGTATTTGATTCCGGCGTGGGCGGGCTCTCTGTCTATGATGAGATTCGGCAGCTGCTGCCGAATCTTCATTATCTTTACGCTTTCGATAACGTCGCCTTTCCGTATGGCGAAAAGACGGAAGCGTTCATCGTTGAGCGCGTGGTCGCTATCGTTGAAGCGGTAACGCGTCGTTATCCTTTATCTATGGTGGTGATTGCCTGTAATACCGCCAGCACTGTTTCTTTACCTGCGCTGCGCGCGCGCTTTGGTTTTCCCGTTGTCGGCGTTGTGCCGGCGATTAAGCCAGCCGCCAGACTGACGCGTAATGGCGTCGTTGGTCTTCTGGCGACGCGGGCGACGGTGCGTCGTTCTTATACTCAGGAGCTGGTGGCGCAATTCGCCAGTGAATGTAAGACCGAAATGTTAGGTTCAGGCGAGCTGGTAGAATTAGCCGAAATGAAGTTACATGGTCATCAGGTTTCACTTGATGCCGTGCGTCGCATCCTGCAGCCCTGGCTGCGGATGGCAGAGCCGCCGGATACGGTCGTACTGGGCTGTACCCATTTCCCGCTGCTGGCTGACGAGCTGCAGGCGGTATTGCCTGAAGGCACCCGAATGATTGATTCTGGAGCGGCAATCGCGCGTCGCACCGTTTGGCTGCTGGAACATGAAGCTCCGGACGCACGCTCTAAAGAGAGTAATGTCGCGTTTTGCATGGAAATGACGCCGGACGCTGTGCAATTAATGCCCGTTTTACAGCGTTACGGCTTTGAAAAGCTGGAAAAACTAACGGTTTGACGAAAAAATCGACATCTGATTTATTTTTTGAAATTAGTACTTGTCAGCCGAAAAGAACTCCCTATAATGCGCCTCCACTGACACGGAACAACGGCTTCTTAGTCGGCCTTGTCAGGAAGGGAAAAGAAAATAAATTCTTGACTCTTCAGCGGGAAAGCGTAGTATACGCAGCCCGCGCCACTGAGAATGTGGCGCCGCTCTTTAACAATTTATCAGACAATCTGTGTGGGCACTCACAGGACGGGTATCGCAAAACACATTTGCAGTATCAAGTCTCAGAGTGAACACGTAATTCATTACGACGTTTTTCTTTGAGCATCAGACTTTAATTGAAGAGTTTGATCATGGCTCAGATTGAACGCTGGCGGCAGGCCTAACACATGCAAGTCGAACGGTAACAGGAAGCAGCTTGCTGCTTCGCTGACGAGTGGCGGACGGGTGAGTAATGTCTGGGGATCTGCCCGATGGAGGGGGATAACCACTGGAAACGGTGGCTAATACCGCATAACGTCGCAAGACCAAAGTGGGGGACCTTCGGGCCTCACACCATCGGATGAACCCAGATGGGATTAGCTAGTAGGTGGGGTAACGGCTCACCTAGGCGACGATCCCTAGCTGGTCTGAGAGGATGACCAGCCACACTGGAACTGAGACACGGTCCAGACTCCTACGGGAGGCAGCAGTGGGGAATATTGCACAATGGGCGCAAGCCTGATGCAGCCATGCCGCGTGTATGAAGAAGGCCTTCGGGTTGTAAAGTACTTTCAGCGGGGAGGAAGGGATGGTGCTTAATACGCGCCGTCATTGACGTTACCCGCAGAAGAAGCACCGGCTAACTCCGTGCCAGCAGCCGCGGTAATACGGAGGGTGCAAGCGTTAATCGGAATTACTGGGCGTAAAGCGCACGCAGGCGGTCTGTTAAGTCAGATGTGAAATCCCCGGGCTTAACCTGGGAACTGCATTTGAAACTGGCAGGCTTGAGTCTCGTAGAGGGGGGTAGAATTCCAGGTGTAGCGGTGAAATGCGTAGAGATCTGGAGGAATACCGGTGGCGAAGGCGGCCCCCTGGACGAAGACTGACGCTCAGGTGCGAAAGCGTGGGGAGCAAACAGGATTAGATACCCTGGTAGTCCACGCCGTAAACGATGTCGACTTGGAGGCTGTTTCCTTGAGAAGTGGCTTCCGGAGCTAACGCGTTAAGTCGACCGCCTGGGGAGTACGGCCGCAAGGTTAAAACTCAAATGAATTGACGGGGGCCCGCACAAGCGGTGGAGCATGTGGTTTAATTCGATGCAACGCGAAGAACCTTACCTGGTCTTGACATCCACGGAATTCGGCAGAGATGCCCTAGTGCCTTCGGGAACCGTGAGACAGGTGCTGCATGGCTGTCGTCAGCTCGTGTTGTGAAATGTTGGGTTAAGTCCCGCAACGAGCGCAACCCTTATCCTTTGTTGCCAGCGCGTGATGGCGGGAACTCAAAGGAGACTGCCGGTGATAAACCGGAGGAAGGTGGGGATGACGTCAAGTCATCATGGCCCTTACGACCAGGGCTACACACGTGCTACAATGGCGCATACAAAGAGAAGCGACCTCGCGAGAGCAAGCGGACCTCATAAAGTGCGTCGTAGTCCGGATTGGAGTCTGCAACTCGACTCCATGAAGTCGGAATCGCTAGTAATCGTGGATCAGAATGCCACGGTGAATACGTTCCCGGGCCTTGTACACACCGCCCGTCACACCATGGGAGTGGGTTGCAAAAGAAGTAGGTAGCTTAACCTTCGGGAGGGCGCTTACCACTTTGTGATTCATGACTGGGGTGAAGTCGTAACAAGGTAACCGTAGGGGAACCTGCGGTTGGATCACCTCCTTACCAAGCTGATACCTTCCCGTGCAGTGCTCACACAGATTGTCTGATAGAAATTAACGAGCAGTAAAATCCCGGCAGGCTTGTAGCTCAGGTGGTTAGAGCGCACCCCTGATAAGGGTGAGGTCGGTGGTTCAAGTCCACTCAGGCCTACCAATTCCTTCCAGTACGGCGTTATGGTTCCGGCTTGCATAGTTTACTATGCTTCGCGAAACCATGCCTTGTCCTGAACGGAATTAAAGGTTAACGGTGATTTTACAGTATATCTGGGGCTATAGCTCAGCTGGGAGAGCGCCTGCTTTGCACGCAGGAGGTCAGCGGTTCGATCCCGCTTAGCTCCACCATCAACGTCAGGTTGATGACCACTCCAGAATACATTCACGAATGTATTGTGCAGTATTTGCTCTTTAACAATCCGGAACAAGCTGAAAATTTGAAAGAGCAGCTTCTTGTATAAAGAACTGTTCAGAGTCTCTCAATTTCTCGCACCATGCGGTGTCGCAAGACGCCTGCGGGTTGTGAGGTTAAGCGACCAAGCGTACACGGTGGATGCCCTGGCAGTCAGAGGCGATGAAGGACGTGCTAATCTGCGAAAAGCGCCGGTGAGGTGATATGAACCGCTATCAGCCGGCGATGTCCGAATGGGGAAACCCAGTGTGATTCGTCACACTATCGTTAAGTGAATACATAGCTTAACGAGGCGAACCGGGGGAACTGAAACATCTAAGTACCCCGAGGAAAAGAAATCAACCGAGATTCCCTGAGTAGCGGCGAGCGAACGGGGAACAGCCCAGAGCCTGAATCAGCATGTGTGTCAGTGGAAGCGTCTGGAAAGGCGCACGGTACAGGGTGACAGTCCCGTACACGAAGATGCATGTGCTGTGAGCTCGATGAGTAGGGCGGGACACGTGGTATCCTGTCTGAATATGGGGGACCATCCTCCAAGGCTAAATACTCCTGACTGACCGATAGTGAACCAGTACCGTGAGGGAAAGGCGAAAAGAACCCCGGCGAGGGGAGTGAAAAAGAACCTGAAACCGTGTACGTACAAGCAGTGGGAGCCTTCATTTATGAGGGTGACTGCGTACCTTTTGTATAATGGGTCAGCGACTTATATTCTGTAGCAAGGTTAACCGTATAGGGGAGCCGCAGGGAAACCGAGTCTTAACCGGGCGCTCAGTTGCAGGGTATAGACCCGAAACCCGGTGATCTAGCCATGGGCAGGTTGAAGGTTGGGTAACACTAACTGGAGGACCGAACCGACTAATGTTGAAAAATTAGCGGATGACCTGTGGCTGGGGTGAAAGGCCAATCAAACCGGGAGATAGCTGGTTCTCCCCGAAAGCTATTTAGGTAGCGCCTCGTGAATTCATCTCCGGGGGTAGAGCACTGTTTCGGCTAGGGGGCCATCCCGGCTTACCAACCCGATGCAAACTGCGAATACCGGAGAATGTTATCACGGGAGACACACGGCGGGTGCTAACGTCCGTCGTGAAGAGGGAAACAACCCAGACCGCCAGCTAAGGTCCCAAAGTCATGGTTAAGTGGGAAACGATGTGGGAAGGCCCAGACAGCCAGGATGTTGGCTTAGAAGCAGCCATCATTTAAAGAAAGCGTAATAGCTCACTGGTCGAGTCGGCCTGCGCGGAAGATGTAACGGGGCTAAACCATGCACCGAAGCTGCGGCAGCGACGCGAATGCGTTGTTGGGTAGGGGAGCGTTCTGTAAGCCTGCGAAGGTGTGCTGTGAGGCATGCTGGAGGTATCAGAAGTGCGAATGCTGACATAAGTAACGATAAAGCGGGTGAAAAGCCCGCTCGCCGGAAGACCAAGGGTTCCTGTCCAACGTTAATCGGGGCAGGGTGAGTCGACCCCTAAGGCGAGGCCGAAAGGCGTAGTCGATGGGAAACGGGTTAATATTCCCGTACTCGGTGTTACTGCGAAGGGGGGACGGAGAAGGCTATGTTGGCCGGGCGACGGTTGTCCCGGTTTAAGCGTGTAGGCTGACTTTCCAGGCAAATCCGGAAGGTCAAGGCTGAGGCGTGACGACGAGGCACCACGGTGCTGAAGCAACAAATGCCCTGCTTCCAGGAAAAGCCTCTAAGCATCAGGTAACAGTGAATCGTACCCCAAACCGACACAGGTGGTCAGGTAGAGAATACCAAGGCGCTTGAGAGAACTCGGGTGAAGGAACTAGGCAAAATGGTGCCGTAACTTCGGGAGAAGGCACGCTGGCATGTAGGTGGAGGGACCCGCTCCCCGAGCCGAAGCCAGTCGAAGATACCAGCTGGCTGCAACTGTTTATTAAAAACACAGCACTGTGCAAACACGAAAGTGGACGTATACGGTGTGACGCCTGCCCGGTGCCGGAAGGTTAATTGATGGGGTTATCGCAAGAGAAGCTCCTGATCGAAGCCCCGGTAAACGGCGGCCGTAACTATAACGGTCCTAAGGTAGCGAAATTCCTTGTCGGGTAAGTTCCGACCTGCACGAATGGCGTAATGATGGCCAGGCTGTCTCCACCCGAGACTCAGTGAAATTGAACTCGCTGTGAAGATGCAGTGTACCCGCGGCAAGACGGAAAGACCCCGTGAACCTTTACTACAGCTTGACACTGAACATTGAGCCTTGATGTGCAGGATAGGTGGGAGGCTTTGAAGCGTGGACGCCAGTCTGCGTGGAGCCATCCTTGAAATACCACCCTTTAATGTTTGATGTTCTAACCTGGCGCCATAATCTGGCGTGGGGACAGTGTCTGGTGGGTAGTTTGACTGGGGCGGTCTCCTCCCAAAGTGTAACGGAGGAGTACGAAGGTCAGCTAATCACGGTCGGACATCGTGAGGTTAGTGCAATGGCATAAGCTGGCTTGACTGCGAGAGTGACGGTTCGAGCAGGTGCGAAAGCAGGTCATAGTGATCCGGTGGTTCTGAATGGAAGGGCCATCGCTCAACGGATAAAAGGTACTCCGGGGATAACAGGCTGATACCGCCCAAGAGTTCATATCGACGGCGGTGTTTGGCACCTCGATGTCGGCTCATCACATCCTGGGGCTGAAGTAGGTCCCAAGGGTATGGCTGTTCGCCATTTAAAGTGGTACGCGAGCTGGGTTTAGAACGTCGTGAGACAGTTCGGTCCCTATCTGCCGTGGGCGCTGGAAGACTGAGAGGGGTTGCTCCTAGTACGAGAGGACCGGAGTGAACGCACCGCTGGTGTTCGGGTTGTCATGCCAATGGCACTGCCCGGTAGCTAAGTGCGGAAGAGATAAGTGCTGAAAGCATCTAAGCACGAAACTTGCCTCGAGATGAGTCTTCCCTGAGACCGTGAGTCTCCTGAAGGGACGTTGAAGACGACGACGTTGATAGGCCGGGTGTGTAAGCGCAGCGATGCGTTGAGCTAACCGGTACTAATGACCCGTGAGGCTTAACCTTACAACGCCACAGGCGTTTTGGGGATGAGAGACGATTTTCAGCATTGTTTACCGGATAAAAGAAATCTGCGGAAACGAAAGATGTTGCGCTGAAGCAAGGCGGCAAATGAGACGTCAGGAAGGAGCATACAGCGGTATGTGACTGAGTGACGCGAATGCGGCCAACGCAGCAGCAGCGCGAGAGATTCGTTTCCGGCACAAAGAATTTGCCTGGCGGCAAGAGCGCGGTGGTCCCACCTGACCCCATGCCGAACTCAGAAGTGAAACGCCGCAGCGCCGATGGTAGTGTGGGGCCTCCCCATGCGAGAGTAGGGAACTGCCAGGCATCAAATCAAGGTTAGTCCTGTAAAGGTCGACACCGGTTATCAGCGAGACCCCGCTGGTAATGCAGTATTCGGTGGTGCGGTAGTTCAGTCGGTTAGAATACCGGCCTGTCACGCCGGGGGTCGCGGGTTCGAGTCCCGTCCGCACCGCCACCCTATTTAGGGGCGTAGTTCAATTGGTAGAGCACCGGTCTCCAAAACCGGGTGTTGGGGGTTCGAGTCCCTCCGCCCCTGCCAGATAAAGGATCCTTTGCTAACGCAAAGGATTTTTTTTTGCGTTTATTTTACCTGGCGGCTCCATCCTCCCGGGATGAGCGGAAATAGCCTCACCCCTCCCGTCTTTTATAACTCCCTGTTTATTAAAATGTCATGCTTGTATCAGTACCGGGAACTTCAGCAGCTGTCGGATATGCGTTTGTTGATCGCTATTCTGCAACCACACGGCGTATAAAGGCCGAACAGCGACAGGCGTATCAGGAATGACCGTTAAATCGGGATAGAGCTGCATCCAGCTATCTGGCAAAAATGCACAAGCCCCGGTTGTATGCAAAAGCTGTCGAGTTAAATGCGCAGAGGTTGTGGTCAGCACGGGCACATCATCGGCGCCAGCCAGATAACTTTCATGCTGATGAAAGTCTGCGCCCCACTCCAGCTTGATATAGTCATATTTCTCCCGTTTTTCACTTTTACGTGAGCGGAAAAGGGTAAGAGAAATATGACCGATCTGCTGGCTTGTCAGCTCGTCCATTTTTGGCGCTTCTGTCGTAATTAACAGATCGAGCTGTCGCTCATGCAGCTGTTTTACCAACAGATGCCTCTGCGCTACGCGTGCTTCCAAATGAAGACTCTCACGGTTTTCATAAAGCGTTTGTAGCCAGGGCGTCAGATAAGCTTCCCACAGGGATGCGCTGGCGCCGATAGAGAGTTCATGATGCTGCTGAGTATGGGCGACTTCCTTTTTAGCCATTAGCCAGGTACTCATCAGGCTCTCTGCATAAGGAAGCAAGCGCTCGCCGGCGGAAGTAAGCCGTATATTATTGCGGTGCCGGGTAAAAAGGTTCACGCCCAGCTGATTTTCCAGCTGTCTGATGCGAAAACTGACGGCGGATTGCGTCAAATAGAGCGCTTCTGCGGCGCGTCCAAAATGGCGCGTTCTGCTCACTTCAAGAAAGGTCTTCAGTAATTCCGTATCCACAGCCAACTCCAAAAAAATGTTTGTCGTAATGATTTAAATGTTTTGTTTTACACTCTGTCAAGCCTAACTAATACTCCGCGCCATAAATCGCACGGCCATAGAAGAGTTAGGAGCGTGTAAAATGGCGGATAGCTTCGCAACAACTAATCGTTTTTTTGATAACAAACACTACCCGCGTGGGTTTTCGCGTCACGGTGATTTCACTATTAAAGAAGCTCAGCTTCTCGAAAGGCATGGTTACGCGTTCAATGAGCTTGATCTGGCCAGGCGTGAACCTGTGACAGAAGAAGAGCGTCAGTTTATAGAAGTATGTCGTGGTTTACGTGAACCACAAACTGAAGCTGAGCGTGTATGGAGTAAATACATGACACGCATCAAGCGTCCGAAACGTTTTCATACCCTCTCTGGCGGTAAGCCGCAGATGGAAGGTGTTGAAGACTATAGCGATTCAGAAGATTAATCGTAGGCTGCTCGCCTGTTGAGAAGCTGGCGTTAAAATGATGGGGCTGCGGCCCCATTTTCATTCCAGGCTTTTATGCAAATGAATTAACATACGATCCATCCCGCGATAGCTTAACGCCTCCAGCAGATGTGAACGCGTAAGCGCCTCCTCGCCAGCCAGATCGGCAATCGTACGCGATACCTTCAGTAGCCTTTGCCATGCCCTGACGGAGAGTCCCAGGGCAATAAGTATTGATTCAAGCCATTCGGCATCCTCTTTCGCCAGCGCGCACCACCGTTGCACCTCATTGTTATCCATTAATGCATTAATCTTTCCCTGACGCGCTAACTGCTGATTACGCGCGGCGATAACGCGTTGCCGCACCTGAGCGCTGGATTCCATTTCTTTATGCGGCTGGCTGAGCATTCCGGCGGGAAGAAGAGGAATCTCTAAAGAGAGATCAAAGCGATCGAGGAACGGCCCTGATAACCGGCTGAGGTAACGCAGCGTCTGCTGTGGTGTACAGCGGTTATGCTTGCCCTGGTAATGTCCTGAGGGGCCAGGGTTCATAGCGGCAACTAACTGAAAGCGCGCTGGCCAGCTCACTTTAGCGCGGGCGCGTGAAATAGTGATTTCCCCTGTCTCAAGCGGCTCACGCAGCGCATCCAGCGTTTTACGGCTAAATTCGGGTAGCTCATCAAGGAATAAAATACCATTATGTGCCAGCGTGATTTCACCTGGCTGAGGAAGCGAACCGCCGCCAACCAGAGCATACAGTGTTGAGCTATGATGAGGCGTTCGAAACGGACGTTTTCGCCATTGCTTATGAACGTCTCCACTATTAATGATACTTGCCACGGTCGCGCACTCCAGCGCCTCCCGATCGCTAAGCGGCGGCAACAGACCAATGAGCCGCATCGCCAACATAGTCTTTCCTGTGCCGGGCGGGCCGATAAGCAGCAGATTATGTCCTCCCGCTGCGGCCACCTCCAGTGCGCGCTTACCTTGCTGCTGACCGATGATATCGTGCAGATCTTCACTTTTCGCCTCGTCTTGCGGTAAATCTGCGTGTCCGGGATGCAACTGACATTGATTAAGAAGAAAAGCACATACCTCCGGCAGATTTCCCGCAACCAGTGATTCTTTCTTTTCTACTAAACCGACATCTGGCGCATTTTCCGCCGGTACGATCAGCGTCCTGCCCGCTTCATTTGCCGCCATCGCCGCCGGGATGGCGCTCTGTACGCCTCTGAGTGCTCCGCTGAGCGCCAGCTCGCCCAGGAATTCAAACTGTGCCAGTTTAGCCTCAGGAAGCTGTTCAGAAGCCGCGAGAATTGCGATGGCGATGGGAAGATCGAAACGTCCGCCCTCTTTAGGCAGATCCGCTGGGGCCAGATTAACCGTGATACGTTTAGCCGGAAAGGTGAAGCCGCTGTTGATGATAGCGCTACGTACGCGATCGCGCGCCTCTTTTACCGTCGTCTCGGCCAAACCCACCAGCGAAAGCCCTGGCAATCCATTGCTGATATGTACTTCCACCGTAACCAGTGGCGCCGTGACGCCAAGCGCTGCACGTGTGGCAACGTGGGATAAAGACATACTCCCTCCTTTTTGCTTTAAGCCTGGAGTATGCGCAGAGTTTATTTATAACGCGATGCGTCCGACAACGCATTGCGTGACGTCTCGTAAAAAAACGTCCCTGTGATGTTCGGAATGAAAAAGCGTCAGGTTCAAAATGGGTCAGGCTTTTTATTTATTACGGAAGGGACGTAATGAATAACTTTCAGTCATGGTTATTGTTTGAATAAAAAAGCTTTTTTGCTAATTACATTAAAGCAGCTTGAAAATAACTATTAAAAAAGGTTGTCTAACCCTGCCTGTCTGTGATAACTCTTTAGGCATTACTTCGAATAAGTGAAATTTTGAACATCATATGAAAGCCCTTCTACGAGTGATTAGCCTAGTCGTGATTAGCGTGGTGGTGATTATTATCACACCGTGCGGGGCTGCGCTCGGAGGAAGAAAGGCTTAAAAATCAAGCCTGAATCTAAAAGAACCCCCGCACCGAAAGGTCCGGGGGTTTTTTTATGGTCAGGCATCGGGGCAGTCAATGAAAGAGGAACAAACAATGTACAGTAGCATAAAACACTGTTGTTCCCCGGAAAATACAGGGGAATAACGATGACTGGAGCGCAGTGGGTGGTTCAAGCGTTGCGTGCGCAAGGGGTAGAAACCGTATTCGGCTATCCGGGCGGCGCGATTATGCCGGTTTACGACGCGCTTTATGATGGAGGCGTCGAACACCTACTGTGCCGTCATGAGCAGGGCGCTGCCATGGCCGCTATTGGCTACGCGCGTGCTACCGGGAAAGTCGGCGTCTGTATCGCCACTTCCGGTCCAGGGGCCACCAACCTGATTACCGGTCTCGCCGATGCCATGATGGATTCTGTTCCCGTTGTCGCCATCACTGGCCAGGTCGCTGCCCCTTTGATTGGCACCGACGCCTTTCAGGAAATCGATGTATTAGGCCTGTCGCTGGCCTGTACCAAACACAGCTTTTTAGTCGAGTCGCTGGAGACATTGCCGGAAGTGATGGCTGAAGCCTTCGCCATCGCGCAGTCTGGCCGTCCGGGCCCGGTTCTGGTCGATATTCCCAAAAACATTCAGGTCGCCAGCGGCGACTTGACGCCGCATCTGCTGCCCGTAGAGGAAACACTGGCTCATCCGCATCAGGAGATCGCGCAGGCGCGCGCGTTGATTGCCCAGGCGCAAAAGCCGGTTTTATATATCGGCGGCGGCGTCGGCATTGCGCAGGCGGTACCGACGTTGCGTGAGTTCGTTCAGCAAACGGGTATACCTGCCGTTGCGACGCTGAAAGGTCTGGGTGCGCCTGATCCCAGCGATCCTTGCTATCTCGGCATGTTGGGCATGCACGGCACCAAAGCGGCGAATCTGGCCGTCCAGCAGTGCGATCTGCTGATTGCCGTCGGCGCGCGCTTTGACGATCGAGTTACCGGCAAGCTGGATACCTTCGCACCGCATGCCAGCGTTATTCATATGGATATCGATCCGGCTGAGCTGAATAAGCTGCGCCGCGCGCACGTGGGTTTACAGGGCGATATAAAAACCCTGCTGCCCGCTTTGACGCAGCCATGCCAGATTGATGCATGGCGTACGGAAGTCATGGCGTTAAAGGCGCAGCATGGGTGGCGCTACGATCATCCCGGCGAGGCGATTTATGCGCCGTTGTTTCTGCGCCAGCTGTCAGACCGCAAAGCGGCGCGGGCTGTTGTGACCACCGATGTCGGCCAGCACCAGATGTGGACAGCGCAGCATATGTCCTTCAACGCGCCCCAGGATTTCATTACTTCCAGCGGCCTGGGCACCATGGGCTTCGGGCTGCCGGCTGCGGTAGGCGCGCAGGTCGCCCGTCCTGACGATATGGTGATCTGCGTCTCCGGCGACGGCTCTTTCATGATGAACGTGCAGGAGTTAGGCACCATTAAACGTAAAGCTCTGCCGATCAAAATCGTCCTGCTGGATAACCAACGTTTGGGAATGGTGCGTCAGTGGCAGCAGCTCTTTTTCTCTGAGCGCTACAGTGAAACCAACCTTTCTGATAATCCCGATTTTCTGACGCTGGCAAGCGCCTTTGATATTCCTGGCCAGCGTATTACTCGTAAAGATCAGGTCGACGCCGCATTAGATGCTCTGCTGACCAGTAAAGGACCTTGGTTGTTGCATGTGGCCATTGATGAGCATGAAAACGTCTGGCCTCTGGTGCCACCCGGCGCCAGCAACGCAAACATGATGGAGAAAACCGTATGAACCAGCATCAGTTGTCTATCGAAGCGCGTTTCCGCCCTGAAGTTCTGGAACGCATTTTGCGCGTTGTCCGTCATCGCGGCTTTCAGGTTTGCGCCATGAATATGGCCGCCGTCGCAAACGCCGAAAATATTAATATTGAAATGACCGTTGCCAGCCTGCGTTCAGTCGATTTACTGTCAACACAGCTGAGCAAACTGATGGATGTCGCTTGCGTCCAGATTCAACAACAGACAACACAACAAATCCGCGCATAGTCGCGAAAGGAAATAAGAATGAGTACGAAGAAAGCAGACTTTATCTGGTTCAACGGCGAGATGGTGAAGTGGGAAGAGGCGAAGGTCAGCGTCATGTCTCATGCTCTGCATTACGGCACGTCGGTTTTTGAAGGCGTCCGCTGCTACGACTCGCACAAAGGACCGGTAGTCTTCCGTCATCGTGAACATATGCAGCGCCTGCACGACTCCGCCAAAATTTATCGCTTCCCGCTGAAGCACAGCGTGGATGAGCTGATGGAAGCCTGCCGCGAAGTCCTGCGCGTCAACAAGCTGAAAAGCGCTTATATTCGCCCGCTGGCCTTTGTCGGCGACGTTGGCCTGGGCGTTAACCCGCCGGAAGGCTACAGCACGGACGTAATCATCGCCGCGTTCCCGTGGGGCGCCTATTTGGGCGCTGAAGCGCTGGAGCAGGGCATCGACGCGATGGTTTCCTCCTGGAACCGTGTCGCGCCGAACACTATTCCTACCGCCGCGAAAGCGGGCGGCAACTACCTCTCCTCACTGCTGGTCGGCAGCGAAGCGCGCCGCCACGGCTATCAGGAAGGTATTGCGCTTGATACCAACGGCTATATCTCCGAAGGCGCGGGCGAGAACCTGTTTGAAGTAAAAGACGGCATCCTTTTCACTCCGCCATTCACCTCTTCCGCGCTGCCGGGCATCACTCGCGACGCCATTATCAAGCTGGCGAAAGATGCGGGCATTGAAGTACGCGAGCAGGTACTGTCGCGTGAGTCCCTCTACCTGGCGGACGAAGTCTTTATGTCCGGCACCGCGGCGGAAATCACGCCGGTGCGCAGCGTAGACGGCATCCAGGTCGGCGAAGGCAAATGCGGGCCGATCACCAAACGTATTCAGCAGGCCTTCTTTGGCCTGTTCACCGGTGAAACCGAAGATAAATGGGGCTGGTTAGATCAGGTAAACCCATAAGACAGACAGTTGCGGGCGCCCGGTCGGGCCCGCTTATTTATCCAGACTGGAGTAAACAGAGCATGCCTAAGTACCGTTCCGCCACTACTACTCATGGCCGTAATATGGCCGGTGCCCGTGCCTTGTGGCGCGCAACAGGAATGACTGACGCGGATTTCGGCAAACCGATTATCGCCGTCGTTAACTCTTTCACCCAGTTCGTGCCGGGACACGTTCATCTGCGCGATCTGGGCAAGCTGGTTGCCGATCAGATTGAAGCTGCCGGCGGCGTGGCGAAAGAATTCAACACCATTGCGGTCGATGACGGCATCGCTATGGGTCATGGAGGCATGCTCTATTCACTGCCGTCGCGCGAGCTGATTGCCGACTCGGTTGAATATATGGTGAATGCGCACTGCGCGGACGCCATGGTCTGCATCTCCAACTGCGATAAAATCACGCCGGGAATGATGATGGCCGCGCTGCGCCTGAACATTCCGGTGATTTTCGTCTCCGGCGGGCCGATGGAGGCGGGTAAAACCAAGCTCTCCGATAAGATCATCAAGCTGGACCTGGTCGATGCCATGATTCAGGGCGCCAACCCTAACGTCAGCGACGCCGACAGCGAGCAGATCGAGCGTTCCGCCTGTCCGACCTGCGGCTCCTGCTCCGGCATGTTTACCGCGAACTCAATGAACTGTCTGACCGAAGCGCTGGGGCTGTCTCAGCCGGGCAACGGCTCGCTGCTGGCGACCCATGCCGATCGCAAAGAGCTGTTTATCAATGCTGGCAAGCGCATCGTTACGCTGGCGAAACGCTACTACGAACAGGACGATGAAACGGCGCTGCCGCGCAGTATCGCGAATAAGGCCGCCTTTGAAAACGCCATGACGTTGGATATCGCCATGGGCGGCTCCACGAACACCGTGCTGCACCTGCTGGCGGCGGCGCAGGAAGGCGAAATCGATTTCAATATCTCTGACATCGATCGCCTGTCGCGCAAGGTGCCGCACTTATGCAAAGTGGCGCCCAGCACGCAGAAATACCATATGGAAGATGTTCACCGCGCTGGTGGCGTAATCGGCATCCTGGGCGAGCTGGATCGTGCCGGGCTGTTGGATACCAGCGTTCATAACGTGCTGGGCACCACGCTGCGTGAAACGCTTGATAACTACGACATCATGCTGACGCAGGATGAGGCCGTGAAAAAGATGTTCCGCGCCGGACCGGCAGGCATCCGCACCACTCAGGCGTTTTCGCAGGAGTGCCGCTGGGATACGCTTGACGACGATCGTCGCGAAGGCTGCATCCGCTCACGCGAATATGCATTCAGCCAGGATGGCGGGCTGGCGGTGCTGTACGGCAACATGGCGGAAGATGGCTGTATCGTGAAAACCGCGGGCGTGGATAAAGAGATTCTGACCTTCCGCGGCCCGGCGAAAGTGTACGAAAGCCAGGAAGACGCCGTTGAAGCGATCCTGGGCGGCAAAGTGGTCGCGGGCGATGTAGTCGTTATCCGTTACGAAGGGCCGAAAGGCGGGCCGGGCATGCAGGAAATGCTTTATCCCACCACCTACCTGAAATCGATGGGATTAGGTAAGAGCTGCGCGTTAATCACTGACGGACGTTTCTCCGGCGGCACTTCAGGGCTCTCTATCGGCCATGCCTCACCAGAAGCGGCCAGCGGCGGTACCATCGCGCTGGTGAAAGATGGCGATATGATCGAAATCGATATTCCGAATCGCGGCATCCGACTGGATGTGCCGGATAACGAACTGCATGCGCGTCGCGAAGAGGAAGAAGCGCGCGGCGACGCCGCGTATACGCCGCATTCGCGTCAGCGTCAGGTTTCATTCGCACTGCGCGCCTACGCCTCGCTGGCGACCAGCGCGGATAAAGGCGCTGTACGCGACAAATCGAAGCTGGGAGGCTAAGGATGGCTGAGTCTCAACCGTTACCGGAGGCGCCCTGCGGCGCTGAATATCTGCGCGCCGTGCTGCGCTCGCCCGTTTACGAAGTGGCGCAGGTGACGCCATTACAGCATATGGAGAAGCTCTCCGCGCGCCTTGGCAACACGGTGCTGGTGAAGCGCGAAGATCGCCAACCGGTCCATAGCTTTAAGCTGCGGGGCGCCTACGCGATGATCGCCGGGCTTAACGAAGAGCAGAAGGCGCGCGGCGTCGTCACCGCTTCTGCCGGCAACCATGCGCAGGGCGTGGCGCTTTCCGCCAGCAAACTCGGCATTAAATCATTGATCGTGATGCCGGTCGCCACGGCGGATATTAAAGTCGACGCGGTGCGCGCCTTTGGCGGTGAGACTTACCTGTACGGCGCTAATTTCGATGAGGCGAAGGCGAAAGCCATCGAGCTGTCGGAACAGCAGGGCTATACCTTCGTACCGCCTTTTGACCATCCGGCGGTGATCGCCGGACAGGGCACGCTGGCGATGGAGCTGTTGCAGCAGGACGCGCATCTCGATCGCATTTTCGTGCCGGTCGGCGGCGGCGGGCTGGCGGCAGGAGTCGCGGTGTTGATTAAACAGCTGATGCCGCAAATTAAAGTGATTGCGGTAGAGGCGGCGGATTCCGCCTGTCTGAAAGCGGCGCTGGAGGCGGGCGAGCCGGTCGATCTGCCGCGTGTCGGATTGTTTGCGGAAGGCGTGGCGGTGAAGCGTATCGGCAGCGAAACTTTTCGTCTTTGCCAGGCCTGGCTGGATGATATCGTCACCGTCGACAGCGATGCCATCTGCGCGGCGATGAAAGATCTGTTTGAGGATGTGCGCGCGGTGGCGGAGCCTTCCGGGGCGCTGGCGCTGGCGGGAATGAAGAAGTATATCCAACAGCACAATCTGCAGGGCGAACGGCTGGCGCATATCCTTTCCGGCGCGAACGTCAATTTCCACGGGCTGCGCTACGTTTCCGAACGCTGTGAACTGGGGGAACAGCGTGAAGCACTGCTTGCCGTTACCATTCCCGAACAGCAGGGCAGCTTTCTCAAGTTCTGCCAGACGCTGGGCGGCAGAGCGGTAACGGAGTTTAACTACCGTTACGCCGATGCCGATAACGCCTGCATTTTTGTCGGGGTGCGGCTGACGCGCGGCCGCGAAGAGCGTCGGGAAATTATCAGCGAATTAACGGCAGGTGGCTATCAGGTCGTCGATCTCTCTGATGACGAGATGGCCAAGCTGCATGTGCGCTATATGGTAGGCGGTCGACCTTCCCGGCCGCTGCGTGAGCGTCTCTTCAGCTTCGAATTCCCTGAAGCGCCCGGCGCGCTGCTGAAATTTCTGCAAACGCTGGGCGCGCACTGGAATATTTCGCTGTTCCACTATCGCAGTCACGGCACCGACTATGGTCGGGTACTGGCCGCTTTCGAGCAGGGCGAGGATGAACCGCGCTTCGCCGAGCATCTTGCCGCTTTGGGCTACGACTTTCATGATGAAAGCGAAAACCCGGCGTTTCGTTTTTTCCTGGCGGGATAATTACAGTAGCTGCCAGAACGCGCTAATTAGCGGCTCGCTGAGCCGCTTTTTCTGTACGCAGACGCCCAGTTCAAAGGGCGCGACGGCGTCAACATCTTCCAGCACCAGAACCCGGTTGCGCACCGGATCCGGGCTGTTTTCCAATACCACCTCAGGCAGCAGAGCGATACCACAGCCCAGCGCCACCATAGAAACAATGGCTTCATGACCGGAAACGGTGGCGTAAATCAGCGGATTAGCAATGCGCCGACGGCGGAACCACAGATCGATGCGGCGTCGCGCCGGGCCCTGTTCCGGCAGAATAAAGGGGATTTGTGCCCAGTCTGGATCGGGCTGCGTCGCCTGCTGACGAACCGGGCAAGGCAGCGCTGGCGCGATCAGCACCAGCGGAATATACCCTAGCGGGGTAAAGCCGATGCTGGCGGGCAGCATCTCAGGACGACCGGCAATCGCCAGCTCCGCTTCGCCGGTTTGCACTTTGTCAACCGCGTCGGCGGCATCGCCGGTAGTGAGCTTGATTTCCACCTGCGGATGCTCGGCGCGAAAACGATCGAGGATCGGCGGCAGATGGCTGTAGGCGGCGGTTACAGAGCAGAACAGCTTCAGTTCGCCGCTTAACGAAGGTCCGTGCTGGTCTATCGCGTGACGCAGCTGCTGATATTGCAGCAGCGTTTGCTGCGCGAACTGGCGCAGTTGTTCGCCTGCTTCGGTCAGCGTGACGGTACGGTTATCACGTAAAAACAGGCTTTGCCCTAAATCCTCCTCCAGCCGCTGTATCTGGCGCGACAGGGTGGAAGGCGAAACGTGCATTGCGCGGGCGGTACGACCAAAGTGTCGACTCTCGGCCAAATGTAAAAAAAGTTTCAGGTCTCGTAAATCCATGCGATTCAGGCCTCGTTTTTACGTTGCAGTTATTGCAATGCGGCGTTGTTAATATATCAATTTAAGCAACGGATTTCCTGTCATATGATGGGGCTATATCAGACGAAGCAATATACGGCTTCGCCATAAAATAACGGTAAACACAACCTCAAAAACGGAGTGCCCATGGCTAACTATTTCAACACTTTGAACCTGCGTCAGCAGCTGGCGCAATTAGGTAAATGTCGCTTTATGACGCGCGACGAATTTGCTGATGAAGCAAGCTACCTGAAAGGGAAAAAAGTCGTCATCGTTGGCTGTGGCGCCCAGGGTCTCAACCAGGGCCTTAACATGCGTGACTCTGGTCTGGACGTTTCTTATGCGCTGCGCGCTGAAGCGATTGCGGAAAAACGCGCTTCCTGGCGCAAGGCGACCGAAAATGGCTTTAAAGTCGGCACCTATGAAGAGCTGATTCCGCAGGCCGATCTGGTGGTTAACCTGACGCCGGACAAACAGCACTCATCCGTCGTGCAGGCAGTGCAGCCGCTGATGAAAGACGGCGCGGCGCTGGGCTATTCGCACGGCTTCAATATCGTTGAGGTAGGCGAGCAGATCCGTAAAGACATTACCGTTGTGATGGTGGCGCCGAAATGTCCGGGCACGGAAGTGCGCGAAGAGTACAAGCGCGGCTTCGGCGTCCCAACGCTGATCGCGGTGCATCCAGAAAACGATCCGAAAGGCGAAGGCATGGCGATCGCCAAAGCCTGGGCCGCGGCGACCGGCGGTCATCGTGCGGGCGTGCTGGAATCCTCCTTCGTTGCCGAAGTGAAATCTGACCTGATGGGCGAGCAGACCATTCTCTGCGGTATGCTGCAGGCGGGTTCTCTGCTGTGCTACGACAAGCTGGTGGCTGAGGGCGTTGATCCAGCTTACGCGGGCAAACTGTTGCAGTTCGGTTGGGAAACCATCACTGAATCCCTGAAGCACGGCGGCATTACCCTGATGATGGACCGCCTCTCTAACCCGGCTAAGCTGCGTGCTTACGCTCTGTCGGAGCAGCTGAAAACCATTATGGCGCCGCTGTTCCAGAAACATATGGATGACATCATTTCCGGCGAATTCTCTTCCGGCATGATGGCGGACTGGGCGAACGACGATAAAAAACTGCTGACCTGGCGCGAAGAGACCGGCCAGACCGCGTTTGAAAACGCGCCGCAGTATGACGGAAAAATTTCCGAGCAGGAATATTACGATCGCGGCGTGCTGATGGTCGCCATGGTAAAAGCGGGCGTTGAGCTGGCGTTTGAAACCATGGTTGATTCCGGCATCATCGAAGAGTCCGCCTATTATGAATCGCTGCACGAGCTGCCGCTGATCGCTAACACCATCGCCCGTAAGCGTCTGTATGAAATGAACGTGGTGATTTCCGATACTGCGGAATATGGCAACTACCTGTTCGCTAACGCGGCGGTGCCGCTGCTGAAAGAGTTTATGACCACGCTGCAGGCAGGCGATTTAGGAAAAGAAGTGGCGCCGGCGGCGGTTGATAACGCTCAGCTGCGCGACGTGAATGAAGCGGTGCGCAACCATCCGATCGAAGCGGTCGGCCGCAAGCTGCGCGGCTACATGACTGATATGAAACGTATCAGCGTTGCCGGCTAATTGGCCGCAGCCGTAGAAGGCAAAACGGGAGAGCGCATCGCTCTCCCGTTTTTTTTAGTTTCGGTACAGCACTTTAATGATGTGATAACCGAACTGGGTATGCAGAGGGCCGTAAGGCGTCAGCAGGGGACAGGAAAATACCACTTTATCAAAAGCGGGCACCATCGCCCCTTTTTTAAACTCGCCTAAATGTCCGCCTTTGCGTCCGCTGGGACAGGTAGAGTGTTTTTTCGCCAGCTTTTCAAAGTCGGCGCCCTTTTCCAGCTGGGCCAGAAGTTCCTGCGCCAGTTTTTCTTCCTTTACAAGGATATGCATTGCCGCTGCGGTTTTTGCCATGATCGTGCCTTGAGTCGTATGGATGCTGCTGGATATACTACCACGCTGTTAATCAACCCTCCTCCTTTTCACTGAGTACTTCTATGCGCCTTAATCCCAGCCAACAACACGCTGTCGAATTCGTCACCGGCCCTTGCCTGGTGCTGGCTGGCGCGGGTTCCGGCAAGACGCGCGTGATAACCAATAAAATTGCTCACCTTATTCGCGAGTGTGGTTATCAGGCTCGTCATATCGCCGCCGTTACCTTTACCAACAAAGCGTCGCGCGAGATGAAAGAGCGCGTGGCGCAAACGCTTGGTCGTAAAGAAGCGCGCGGCCTGATGATCTCCACATTCCATACCTTAGGGCTGGAGATCATCAAGCGCGAATATGCCGCGCTAGGCATGAAATCCAACTTTTCGCTGTTCGACGATCAGGATCAGCTGGCGCTGTTGAAAGACCTGACCGAGCAGTGGCTGGAAAATGATAAAAATCTGCTGCAACAGCTGATCTCAACGATCTCCAACTGGAAAAACGATCTGATCGATCCGGCTCAGGCGCAGGCGCGTGCCCAGTCGGAGCGCGATCGTATTTTCGCGCACTGCTATGAACTGTACGATCGGCATCTAAAATCGTGCAACGTGCTGGACTTTGACGATCTGATCCTGCTGCCGACGCTGCTGCTGCAACGTAATGAAGAGGTGCGCGAGCGCTGGCAGCAGCGTATCCGTTACCTGCTGGTGGATGAGTATCAGGACACCAACACCAGCCAGTATGAGCTGGTTAAGCTACTGGTGGGTGCGCGGGCGCGTTTTACCGTAGTAGGCGATGATGACCAGTCGATTTACTCCTGGCGGGGCGCCAGGCCGCAAAACCTTGTGCTGCTGAAAGAAGACTTCCCCGCGCTGCAGGTGATCAAGCTGGAGCAGAATTACCGCTCTACCGGACGTATTCTGAAGGCGGCGAACATTCTGATCGCCAACAACCCGCACGTCTTTGAAAAGCGCCTGTTCTCTGAGCTGGGCTATGGCGTCGAGCTGAAAGTGCTGAGCGCCAATCACGAGGATCACGAAGCGGAGCGCGTCACCGGAGAGCTGATCGCGCACCACTTTATTAATAAAACCCAGTACAAGGATTACGCCATCCTTTATCGCGGCAACCACCAGTCGCGCGTGTTTGAAAAAATGCTGATGCAGAACCGCATCCCCTATCGTATTTCAGGCGGCACCTCCTTTTTCTCCCGCCCGGAGATCAAGGATTTGCTGGCCTATCTGCGCGTGCTGACCAACCCGGACGACGACAGCGCTTTTCTGCGCATTATCAATACGCCGCGGCGTGAAATCGGCCCGGCGACGCTGCAAAAGCTGGGCGAATGGGCCAACCAGCGTAATAAAAGCCTGTTCAGCGCCAGCTTCGATCTGGGGCTTGGCCAGACGCTGACCGGCCGCGGTCTGGAAAATTTGCAGCGCTTTACCGGCTGGCTACAGGAGATTGCTCGCCTGGCCGAGCGCGAGCCCATCAGCGCCGTGCGCGATCTGATCCGCGGTATCGATTATGAGAGTTGGCTGTTCGAGACTTCCGCCAGCCCGAAAGCGGCGGAAATGCGCATGAAGAACGTGAATACGCTGTTTCAGTGGATGACGGAGATGCTGGAGGGCAGCGAGCTGGACGAGCCGATGACGCTGACGCAGGTTGTTACGCGCTTTACGCTGCGCGATATGATGGAGCGCGGCGAAAGCGATGAGGAGCTGGATCAGGTACAGCTGATGACGCTGCATGCTTCAAAAGGCCTTGAATTTCCCTACGTCTATCTGGTGGGCATGGAAGAAGGGCTGTTACCGCATCAGAGCAGCATCGATGAAGATAACATCGAGGAAGAGCGGCGCCTGGCCTATGTCGGCATTACCCGAGCGCAGAAAGAGCTGACTTTTACCCTGTGCCGTGAACGTCGGCAGTATGGCGAGCTGGTGCGCCCGGAGCCGAGCCGTTTTCTGCTGGAACTGCCGCAGGACGATCTTATTTGGGAAACCGAGCGTAAGGTAGTGAGCGCTGAAGAACGCATGAAAACCGGGCAGAGTCGTGTAGCCGGGCTGCGCGCTATGCTGGATAAAGCGAAAAAAGGGGCCTGAAAGAGGGCTGCATATAAGCGACTATGCAGCCTGCGAAGAGCTTACACCACCGCAAGCGGCCAGTGCACATAGGACTGCCAGCGGCTCTCCTGTTCCAGCAGCTCCGCCCGTAAAGGGTGCGCTTTCAACCAGCCTGGCGGCAGCGTCACCTGCAACGTGTCATCCTCACTGTGCAGACGCACGGCAGGCAGCGTATCGTCGCGACGACGGCTGGCGAAAATGATCGCCAGACGCAGCAGTCGACACATATGCTCAGCCGTACGCGGCGGCACGGCGTTTTGCTGATTCAACAAGGAGAGATCGATGCCGCTGCTCTGGTTTTGTAGCAAGGTGGCGAGCAATTTTTTCTGGGCTGGCGTGAAGCCGGGCAGATCAAGATGCTGCACCAGATAGGCAGCGTGCTGCGCGGCCAGGCGAAAATCAACGCTCAGGCCGATTTCATGGATCAGGCAGGCGCTTTCCAGCAGCTCGCGGCAATAGTTATCCAGCTTCCAGTGCGGGTTGACCTGGCGCACAAAGCTGGCCGCCAGCTGACGCACGCGCTCGGCCTGTTCAATATCAATGGAAAAGCGGCGCTGAATATTATGCAGCGTTCGGCTGCGAATATCGCGATCGACCGGATAGTGCAGCATGCCGTACAGCAGACCTTCGCGCAGTGCGCCGCCCGCCAGCGTCATGCTCTCGATTTTCAGCTCTTCAAAGATGGCGATCAGAATCGATAGTCCGCTGGGGAATACCAGCGCGCGTTCCAGCGTCAGGCCTTCGATTTCCAGCTCTTCCAGTTTGCCGCACTGAATGGCGCGCTGCTTCAGCTGCTGTAGCTTGCTGAGCGTAATGCGTTCATCCATGCCCTGCGCGACCATAATTTCCTGCAGCGCCTGCACTGTGCCGGAGGCGCCGACGCAAATCTGCCAGCCCTGTTCCCGCAGTCGATCGGCTACCGGCTGAATGATGTCGCGCGCGGCCTGTTCCGCCTGGGCGAAGTTTTCTTTACCCAGATGGCGATCGCCAAAGTAGCGCTCCAGCCAGGTGACGCAGCCCATGGAAAGGCTGAACAGGGCGGTCGCCTGCGCGCCGTTGCCGGTAACCAGCTCGGTGCTGCCGCCGCCGATATCGACCACCAGACGTTGATCGGAACCGCCGGTGGTGTGCGCAACGCCCTGATAAATCAGGCGGGCTTCCTCTTCGCCGGTAATAACGTTGATTGAACAACCGAGAATGGCTTCCGCCTGAGAGAGGAACTGACGGGCATTATTCGCCAGACGCAGCGTGGCGGTCGCCACCACGCGGATCTGATCGGCGGGAATATCCTGTAGCTGCTCTGAAAAGAGTTGCAGACATTGCCAGCCCCGTTCCATTGCCTCTTCTGACAGTTCTCCGTCGCCATCAAGGCCGGCGGCAAGACGTACTTTACGCTTGATGCGCGCGACGGTCTGGATATTTCCAGCCACCTCGCGCACCACTAACATGTGAAAACTGTTAGAACCCAGATCAATCGCAGCATAAAGTGACGACGCGCTCAGCATAGTGTCATGAACCCGAACGTTTACGGTTATTATTACGCGGTGGACCGCTGCGACGGTTATTGCCGGTCGCGCGACGAGGACCATTGCCTGGGCGGCTACGGGTCAGACGCTTCGGCGGCGGAAGATCGGTCATCAGCGCGTCGCTGTTGTATTTGCTTACCGGAATGCCGTGGCCGATGTATTCTTCGATCGCGGGCAGGTTCAGCGCATACTCTTCACAGGCGAGGCTGATGGAATGACCGCTGGCGCCGGCGCGACCAGTACGGCCGATGCGGTGAACGTAATCTTCGCAGTCGTCGGGCAGGTCATAGTTGAAGACGTGCGTCACTGCCGGAATATGCAGGCCGCGCGCGGCAACGTCGGTCGCCACCAGAATGTCGAGATCGCCGCGGGTGAAATCTTCCAGAATACGCAGGCGTTTTTTCTGCGCCACGTCGCCGGTCAGCAGCCCTACGCGATGACCATCGGCGGCCAGATGGCCCCAGATATCTTCGCAGCGGTGTTTGGTATTAGCGAAGATAATGGCGCGATCCGGCCACTCTTCTTCAATCAGCGTTTGCAGCAGACGCATCTTTTCTTCATTAGAGGGATAGAACAGCTCCTCTTTGATGCGGTGGCCTGTTTTCTGCTCTGGTTCGACTTCAACATATTCGGCATTGTTCATATGCTCGAACGCCAGCTCGCGCACACGGTAAGACAGCGTAGCGGAGAAAAGCATGTTGAGGCGTTGGTTCGCGGCCGGCATACGGCGGAACAGCCAACGAATATCTTTTATAAAGCCGAGATCGAACATGCGATCGGCTTCATCCAGCACCACGACCTGGATAGCGCCCAGGTTGATATGATTCTGTTTAGCGTAATCAATTAAGCGGCCGGTGGTGCCGATCAGAATATCGACGCCGTTTTCCAGCACCTTAAGCTGTTTGTCATAGCCGTCGCCGCCGTAGGCGAGGCCCAGCTTCAATCCGGTCGACTGCGCCAGAGGCTCGGCGTCAGCATGAATCTGCACGGCCAGTTCGCGCGTCGGGGCCATAATCAGCGCGCGCGGCTGATTAACCTGGCGGCCTTCAGCGGCAGGGTGAGAAAGCAAGTAATGGAACGTTGACGTCAGAAACGCCATCGTTTTCCCGGTTCCGGTTTGCGCCTGACCGGCAACATCGCGCCCGACCAACGTGAGCGGCAATGCTAACGCCTGAATAGGCGTACAATTATGGAAGCCTTTAGTTTCAAGGGCTTCGATAACTTTTGGGTGCAGGGCGAAGTCGGAAAACTTCTGTTCGGTTAAGTGTGTTTTGCTCATAGTGTGGTAGAATATCAGCTTACTATTGCTTTACGAAAGCGTATCCGGTGAAATAAAGTCAACCTACGTTGGCAGATTTTACGCCAACCAGCCAGGCATAATCTTGTGGAGTAAGACATGAGCAGCGATAAAATCGTTCATCTGACCGACAAAAGCTTCGAAACCGACGTGCTGAAAGCCGAAGGTTTAACGCTGGTGGACTTCTGGGCGGAATGGTGCGGTCCATGCAAAATGATCGCCCCTATCCTTGATGAAGTAGCAGAAGAGTATGACGGTAAGCTGACCATTGCCAAACTGAATATCGATGAGAACCCGGAAACGGCGCCGAAATACGGTATTCGCGGCATCCCGACGCTGCTGCTGTTTAAAAATGGTGAAGTGGCGGCGACGAAAGTCGGCGCGCTGTCCAAAGGCCAGCTCAAAGAGTTCCTGAACGCGAACCTGAGCTGATTTCATTGCCGGCGCTGGCGGTCCGAGTAATTTTTTCCTGACCGCTAGACGCCCGGCATGAAGCATGCTAAGTTAAATCTACTGCATTACGAACTTACCTGTAGTTTGTTTCCCTTGTTGAACGCTGGCGTTTTCTTCACAGTGCATCAACAATCTGACGGTTAGCATCAATTTTCCGGTATCGGTTTCCAACCGTCTCCTCGTTTTCAGATCGGCATTCACGCATAAGATCGTCGAGCAGACACGGAAACGGAGCCATTAACGGGCATGGACCTTCTTTGCCATACCATTCACGACAACCTTTTCGAGATATACCCGAGTTTAAGAACCCACCATTATGAATCTTACCGAACTAAAAAATACGCCGGTTTCAGAGCTGATTACTCTCGGCGAGAACATGGGGCTGGAAAACCTGGCGCGCATGCGCAAACAGGACATCATTTTCGCTATCCTCAAACAACATGCCAAGAGTGGTGAGGATATCTTCGGTGATGGTGTGCTGGAGATACTGCAGGATGGATTTGGTTTCCTCCGCTCCGCAGACAGCTCCTACCTTGCCGGTCCCGATGACATCTACGTTTCCCCCAGCCAAATTCGCCGCTTCAACCTTCGCACTGGTGACACCATTTCCGGCAAGATCCGTCCGCCGAAAGAAGGTGAGCGTTATTTCGCGCTGCTGAAAGTTAACGAAGTCAACTATGACAAGCCGGAAAACGCGCGCAGTAAGATTCTGTTTGAAAACCTTACGCCGCTGCACGCTAATTCACGTCTGCGCATGGAGCGCGGCAACGGCTCAACGGAAGACCTGACCGCTCGCGTACTGGATTTAGCGTCGCCGATCGGCCGCGGCCAGCGTGGTCTGATCGTGGCGCCGCCGAAAGCGGGTAAAACCATGCTGCTGCAGAACATCGCGCAGAGCATCGCCTACAACCATCCAGACTGCGTGCTGATGGTGCTGCTGATCGACGAACGCCCGGAAGAAGTGACTGAGATGCAGCGTCTGGTCAAAGGCGAAGTGGTTGCTTCTACCTTTGATGAGCCAGCGTCCCGTCACGTCCAGGTTGCCGAAATGGTGATCGAAAAGGCGAAGCGTCTGGTTGAGCATAAAAAAGACGTGATTATTCTGCTCGACTCCATCACCCGTCTGGCGCGCGCCTACAACACCGTGGTGCCGGCGTCCGGTAAAGTCCTGACCGGCGGTGTGGATGCGAACGCCCTGCATCGTCCGAAACGTTTCTTCGGCGCGGCGCGTAACGTGGAAGAGGGCGGCAGCCTGACCATCATCGCTACCGCGCTGGTTGATACCGGTTCGAAGATGGATGAGGTTATCTACGAAGAGTTTAAAGGTACCGGCAACATGGAGCTGCATCTGGCGCGTAAAATCGCTGAAAAACGCGTCTTCCCGGCTATCGATTACAACCGTTCCGGTACACGTAAAGAAGAACTGCTCACTTCCCAGGAAGAGCTGCAGAAAATGTGGATCCTGCGCAAAATCATCCATCCGATGGGTGAAATCGACGCGATGGAATTCCTCATTAATAAGTTGGCGATGACCAAGACCAACGATGAATTTTTCGACATGATGAAACGTTCATAATATTGCTGGCCATAGGGCAGCTGCGCGACAGCTGCCCACGATGGCAGTAAGAAAACTCGGGTAACGCCACGCTCAAACGTGGCGTTTTTCATTTTGGGACTATAGGATAAAGCGACTGTCGGGCGTCGTAAGCCGCAAAGCGTAACAGCAACGGACGCTTTTGCTTAAAGAACAAGCGGTCAAGCGGCGAAAGTGCATTATTCAGACGTCAGTCAGGCTGGCAGGCATAATAATTGCTTATAGTTACCCGGTGTCTTAGCTGAGAGCTGTTAATGTGAATTTACTCACCATGAGTACCGAGCTTGGTCTAATTTTTCTGTTTTCACTGGCATTCCTTTTTTTTGCTCGTAAAGCAGCTAAAAAAGTCGGCCTGGTCGATCGACCTAACTACCGTAAACGTCATCAGGGGCTGATTCCACTGGTCGGCGGCATTTCCGTTTATGCCGGTATCTGTTTCACTTTCTTCATTACCAACTACTATCTCCCGCACGCCATGCTCTATCTGGCCTGTGCAGGCGTGCTGGTTCTGGTGGGAGCGCTGGATGACCGGTTCGATATCAGCGTAAAATTCCGCGCTGTCGTGCAGGCGGCGATCGCTATCGTGATGATGGTGGTCGGCAAGCTCTATCTGCTGAGTCTTGGCTATATTATCGGGCCGATGGAGCTGGTGGTAGGGCCGTTCGGCTATGTACTGACGCTGTTTGCCGTCTGGGCGGCGATCAACGCCTTCAATATGGTCGACGGCATCGACGGCCTGTTGGGCGGCCTTTCCTGCGTCACCTTCGGCGCGATGGGCATCATCCTTTTCTTTGACGGTCAGCACAGCCTGGCGATGTGGTGCTTCGCCATGATTGCCGCCACGCTGCCTTATATCCTGCTGAATCTTGGCGTTTTCGGTAAGCGCTATAAAGTCTTTATGGGCGACGCGGGCAGCACGCTCATCGGCTTCACCATTATCTGGATCCTGCTGGAAACCACGCAGGGCATCACGCATCCCATTACGCCGGTTACTGCGCTATGGTTGATCGCGATTCCGTTGATGGATATGGTGGCGATCATGTATCGCCGGCTGCGCAAAGGCATGAGTCCGTTTTCCGCCGACCGTCAGCACATTCATCATTTGATCATGCGCGCCGGGTTTACTTCCCGGCAGGCGTTTGTACTGATCACGCTTGCCGCTGCGCTGCTGGCGGGCGTCGGCGTGCTGGGTGAATATCTGGCTTTCATCCCGGAGTGGGTGATGCTGCTGCTGTTTTTATTCGCTTTCTTCCTTTATGGCTACTGCATTAAGCGCGCCTGGCGCGTTGCCCGCATGATCAAACGCATCAAGCGCCGCCTGCGTCGCGCCAATAAGAATAAGCTTCCGGGCTAATCTCCCTTTGGACAAGGATACCCTACTTATGACCTCTGATTCCGTGGATAACGAACTGGATATTCGTGGCCTGTTTTGCACGCTGTGGCGCGGTAAACGTTGGATTATTGGGCTGGCGCTGTTGGGCATGCTACTGGCCTGGATTTATTCACTGCTGGTTAAACAGGAGTGGAGCGCGACGGCGATTACCGATCGTCCGACGGTGAATATGATTGGCAGCTACTACTCGCAGCAGCAGTTTTTACGTAACCTGGATATGCGCAGCAGCGCCGGCGCGCTGACCGTGCCACAAACATCGGTGATGGATGACGCCTACCAGGAATTTATTATGCAGCTCTCTTCCTGGGATACCCGTCGTGAGTTCTGGCTGCAAACCGATTACTACAAGCATCGCAAAAACGGCAATGTGCGCAACGACGCCGCGCTGCTGGATGAGATGATCGGCAATATTCAATTTACGCCGGCCGACAGCGCGAAAAACGTGAGCGATAGCGTCAGACTGGTGGCCGAGACTTCCGTGGACGCCAATAACCTGCTGCGTCAGTATATCGCTTTCGCCAGCGAGCGCGCCGCGCGTCACCTGAATCAGGAGCTGTCGGCAGCCTGGGCTGCGCGGACTATTCAACTGAAAGCGCAGGTAAAACGTCAGGAAACGGTTGCCAATGCGGTTTATCAACGTCAGGTGCGCAGCGTTGAACAGGCGTTAAAAATTGCCCAACAGCAGGGCATTGACCAGACCAAAACCAGCACGCCTTCGGAACAGCTGCCCGATTCGGAGCTTTTCCTGCTGGGTCGACCGATGTTGCAGGCGCGACTGGAAAACCTGCAGGCGAACGGGCCGACTTACGATCTGGACTACGATCAAAATCGGGCGATGCTTGATACGTTGAACGTCGGCCCGACGCTGGACAGCAAGTTTCAGACTTACCGCTATCTGCGGACGCCGGAAGAGCCGGTAAAGCGCGACAGTCCGCGTCGGGCGTTCTTAATGATTATGTGGGGCGCAATCGGAGCCATTGCTGGCGCAGGTGTTGCGCTGATTCGCCGTCCTCGTGCCTGAAACGCGCGTTGCAGGTGTCGCTGTGACTGACACGGCTAACGAACGAAGAGAAAAACAGTGAAAGTACTGACCGTTTTTGGCACGAGACCGGAAGCCATTAAGATGGCGCCTCTGGTGCATGCGCTGGCGAATGATGATGCATTCGACGCCCGCCTGTGTGTCACGGCCCAGCATCGTGAAATGCTCGATCAGGTGTTGCGCCTGTTCGCGCTCACGCCTGATTTCGATCTGAATATTATGCGCCCGGAGCAGGGACTGACCGAAATCACCAGTCGTATTCTTGAAGGGCTAAAAGGCGTCTTCGCCACGTTTAAACCTGATGTGGTGTTGGTTCATGGCGACACCACCACCACGCTGGCCGCCAGCCTGGCGGCCTTTTACCACCGCATTCCCGTTGGGCATGTCGAGGCGGGCTTGCGCACCGGCGATCTCTACTCGCCCTGGCCAGAAGAGGCCAACCGTAAGCTCACCGGCCATCTGGCGACCTGGCACTTCACCCCAACTGAGAATTCACGACAAAATCTGCTGCGCGAAAACCTGGCGGACAGCCGGATTTTCGTTACCGGCAACACGGTGATCGACGCGCTGTTCTGGGTGCGTGACCGTATTCTTTCCGATCGCCAGCATTATGAGAGTCTGGCGGCCCGTTACCCTTTCCTTGACCCGGCGAAAAAGCTGATTCTGGTGACGGGACACCGCCGCGAAAGCTTCGGCGACGGCTTTGAGCGTATTTGCAGCGCGCTAGCGACGCTGGCGCGTCAGCATCCCGATATTCAAATCGTCTATCCGGTGCATTTGAACCCGAACGTCAGTGAGCCGGTTAACCGCATTCTGAGCGGTATCGATAACATTATTTTGATCGAACCTCAGGAATATTTGCCCTTTGTCTGGCTGATGCATCGCGCCTGGCTGATTCTGACCGACTCCGGCGGTATTCAGGAAGAAGCGCCGTCGCTGGGCAAACCGGTGCTGGTCATGCGGGAAACCACGGAGCGTCCCGAAGCGATTGAGGCCGGCACGGTAAGGCTGGTAGGTACGGACGAAGAGAAGATCGTGGCGGAAGTTAACCATCTACTGAACAATGAAGAAGCCTGGCAGGCGATGAGCCGCGCGCATAATCCGTATGGCGATGGCCATGCCTGCGCGCGCATTCTGCAGGCGCTAAAAAATAACAGAGTAACGCTATGAGCTTTAATACTATTTCGGTTATTGGCCTGGGTTATATCGGACTCCCTACCGCAGCGGCTTTCGCCTCGCGCGGAAAAAATGTGGTTGGCGTGGATATCAACGCCCAGGCGGTTGAGACCATTAATCGTGGGGAAATTCATATTGTCGAGCCGGACCTGGACGCCGTCGTCAAACAGGCGGTGCAGGCCGGTTGTTTACGCGCCGTCACTCAGCCGGTCGCGGCCGATGCTTTTCTGATTGCCGTGCCGACGCCGTTTAAAGGCGAACATCAGCCCGATATGGCTTATGTACAGGCGGCGGCCCTCTCTCTGGCGCCGGTGCTGAAGAAAGGTGACCTGGTGATCCTGGAGTCGACCTCGCCGGTCGGCGCGACCGAGCAGATGGCGCAGTGGCTGGCGGAGGCGCGTCCCGATCTCGCTTTTCCTCAGCAGCAGGCGGAAAATCCCGAAGTGCATATCGCCTACTGTCCTGAGCGCGTCCTGCCGGGACAGGTCATGGTCGAGCTGATTAAAAACGATCGTGTGATCGGCGGCATGACGCCTGCCTGCTCGGCGCGCGCCAGCGAGCTGTACCGCATCTTCCTGGAAGGGGAGTGCGTCGTGACTAACGCCCGCACGGCTGAAATGTGCAAGCTGACCGAAAACAGCTTCCGCGATGTGAATATCGCCTTCGCCAACGAACTGTCGCTGATTTGCGCGCAGCAGGGCATCAACGTTTGGGAGCTGATCGCGCTGGCGAATCGCCATCCACGCGTTAACATTCTCCAGCCGGGGCCGGGCGTCGGCGGCCACTGCATTGCCGTCGATCCCTGGTTTATCGTGGCGCAGAATCCCGATCTGGCGCGCCTGATCCGCACCGCGCGCGAGGTCAACGACGCCAAGCCGCACTGGGTGTTAAACCAGGTAAAAGCCGCCGTCGCCGACTGCCTGACCGAAACCGGCAAGCGCGCCGATGAGCTGACGATCGCCTGTTTCGGCCTGGCTTTTAAGCCCAACATCGATGATTTACGCGAAAGCCCGGCGATGGAAGTGGCGCATCTGATTGCTGACTGGCACAGCGGCGCGACCTGGGTGGTGGAGCCCAACGTGAAACAGATCCCGACGAAGCTGGCCAGCGAGGCGACGCTGGTTTCCAGTGAACAGGCGTTACAGCAGGCGGATGTGCTGGTTATGCTGGTGGACCACCGCGCCTTCAGAGCGGTGCCTGGCGAGCAGGTAGCCCAGCGCTGGGTAGTGGATACCAAAGGAGTATGGCGATGAAGCAGTTTCTGGTCACCGGCGGCGCCGGTTTTATTGGCTCAGCCGTGGTGCGGCATCTGATTCAGCAGACGGAGCATCGCGTAGTGGTGGTCGATAAGCTGACCTACGCCGGCAATCTTTCTTCGCTGGACGAGGTCGCTTCGAGCGAGCGTTTTGCCTTCGAGCAGGTTGATATTTGCGACCGCGCGGCGCTGGATCGCATCATGACGCATTATCAGCCCGACTGCATTATGCATCTGGCGGCGGAAAGCCATGTCGATCGTTCGATCGACAGTTCCTGGCCCTTTATTGAAACCAATATTGTCGGCACCTGGCAAATGCTGGAGGCGGCACGTCACTACTGGCGCAGCCTGCCGTCCGAACGCCAGCAGGGCTTTGTTTTTCATCATATCTCCACCGACGAAGTCTTTGGCGACCTGCACGGCAGCGATAATTTCTTTACTGAAACCACGCCTTACGCGCCGAGCAGCCCTTATTCCGCCAGCAAGGCGAGCAGCGATCACCTGGCGCGCGCCTGGATGCGCACCTACGGGCTGCCGGTCATCGTCACTAACTGTTCTAACAACTACGGCCCGTATCACTTCCCGGAAAAACTTATCCCGCTGATGATCATTAACGCGCTGGCGGGGAAACCGCTGCCGGTATATGGCAAAGGGGATCAGGTGCGCGACTGGCTCTATGTGGAAGATCATGCCCGCGCGCTGGTGACCGTGGTCACCAAAGGAAAGGCGGGAGAGACGTACAATATCGGCGGCCATAACGAACAGCGTAATATCGACGTGGTGGAAACGCTGTGCGATCTGCTGGATGAGCTGGCGCCGACCAAACCGGCTGGCGTAACGCAGTATCGTGAGCTGATTACTTTTGTCGCCGATCGTCCGGGGCACGATCTGCGCTATGCCATCGACGCCGGTAAAATCGAGCGCGAGCTGGGCTGGCGTCCGCAGGAAACTTTCGCCAGCGGCCTGCGTAAAACGGTGCAGTGGTATCTGAATAATGAGCGCTGGTGGCGCAGCATTCTTGACGGCAGTTATCAGGGCGAGCGGCTCGGACTCTCTCACGCCTCTCAGGACGGCGCGTCATCATGAAAGGCATTATTCTGGCTGGCGGGTCTGGTACGCGGCTCCATCCCATTACACGCGGGATATCCAAGCAGCTGTTGCCAATTTATGACAAGCCGATGATCTATTATCCTCTGTCGGTCTTAATGCTGGCGGGCATCCGCGACATTATGATCATTACTACGCCGGATGATATGCCGCATTTTCAACGTCTGTTGGGCAACGGCAGCGAATTCGGCATCACGCTAAGCTACGCCGCGCAGCCCAGCCCGGATGGACTGGCGCAGGCGTTTATTATTGGCGAAACCTTCCTTAACGGTGAACCTTGCTGTCTGGCGCTGGGCGATAACATCTGGTTTGGTCAGGGCTTCAGCCCCAAGCTGCGCAAAGTCGCAGCAAGACCGCAGGGTGCGACGATCTTCGGCTATCAGGTTATGGACCCGGAGCGCTTTGGCGTGGTTGAGTTTGACGATAATTTCCGGGCTATTTCGCTGGAAGAAAAACCGGCCAGTCCGAAATCGAACTGGGCGATTACCGGCCTCTACTTTTATGACAGCCAGGTAGTGGAATTCGCTCGCCAGGTGAAGCCTTCCGCGCGCGGCGAGCTGGAAATCACCTCTGTTAATCAGCGCTATCTGGAGCGCGGCGAGTTAAATGTTGAGCTGTTGGGCCGCGGCTTCGCCTGGCTTGATACCGGTACGCACGACAGCCTGATTGAAGCCAGCACCTTTGTGCAAACGGTGGAAAAGCGGCAGGGATTCAAAATTGCCTGCCTGGAAGAGATCGCCTGGCGCAACGGCTGGCTGGATGACGATGGCCTGCGGCGCGCGGCGCAGGCGCTACAAAAGACCGGCTACGGCCAGTATCTGTTGGATATCCTTCATGCCCGTCCACGCCAGTATTAAATCCCTCGACTGGGAAAATCAGTTTTTCCAACGCAACAGCGCGCAGCTGGTGTGGGATGACGCCGTCGTGCTTGAAGCCGCGCAGCTGGCGGCCTTTGACCTTGTGCAGGCGAAAGTCGACAGCCGGGAAACGGCGCGGCTGGATGCCTTACAGCAGTTGGGCTTCCGCCTGGTGGAAGGCGAAGCGGATCTCCTGCTGGCGGTTACGGCGGCGGAAAGACAGACCCGCATCCGCATTGCGCGCCCGGAACATATTCCCGCGCTGCGCGCCGCAGCAGGCGCGGCGTTCGCGTTGAGCCGATTCCGCGCGCCCTGGTATCAGGCGCATGACAGCGCGCGCTTCTATGCGCAGTGGATTGAAAACGCGGTGCGGGGCACGTTCGATAACCAATGCCTGATCGCTCATGATGAGCAGGGCAAGCTGCAGGGCTTTGTTTCGCTACGTGAAGTCGGCGCTGACGCTGCGCGTATCGGGCTGCTGGCGACGTTACCGACAGCGCAGGGCAAAGGCATCGGAACAAAGTTAATGCTGGCGGCGGTGGACTGGTGCCGGGCGCGACGCCTGACCAGGCTGCATGTCGCCACGCAGCTCAGCAATCTGGCCGCGATGCGGCTCTATACTCGTTGTGGTGCTGCTATCGACAGCACCGCTTACTGGCTATACAGGTAACGTCATGATTCCATTTAACGCGCCACCGGTGGTGGGTACCGAACTTGAATATATGCAGTCCGCCATGCAAAGCGGCAAACTGTGCGGCGACGGCGGATTCACGCGTCGCTGCCAGCAGTGGATGGAGCAAAGTTTCGCCAGTAAAAAGGTGCTGCTGACCCCTTCCTGTACCGCGTCGCTGGAGATGGCCGCACTGCTGATCGATCTGCAGCCCGGCGATGAAGTCATTATGCCGAGCTACACCTTCGTTTCCACCGCTAACGCCTTTGTACTGCGCGGCGCTACCATCGTCTTTGTTGACGTGCGGCCGGATACGATGAATATCGATGAAACGCGCATCGAAGCGGCGATCACCCCGAAAACCCGCGCTATCGTGCCCGTTCATTATGCAGGCGTCGCCTGTGAAATGGATGCGATCATGGCGCTGGCGGAAAAATATCAGCTTTACGTGATTGAAGATGCGGCGCAGGGCGTTATGTCCACCTGGAAGGGCAAAGCGCTGGGCAGCATCGGTCATATCGGCTGCTTCAGTTTTCATGAAACCAAAAACTACACCGCCGGCGGCGAAGGCGGCGCGACGTTGATTAACGATCCGGCGCTGGCGGAGCGCGCGGAAATTATTCGCGAAAAGGGCACCAACCGCAGCCAGTTTTTCCGTGGCCAGGTAGATAAATATACCTGGCGCGATATCGGCTCCAGCTACCTGATGTCCGATCTGCAGGCGGCCTATCTTTGGGCGCAGCTGGAAGCGGCCACGCGTATCAACGAGCGACGCCTGCATCTCTGGCAGCGCTATTATGCTGCACTGCAGTCGGTGGCCGCCAGCGGCCGCATTACGCTGCCCGCTATTCCGCAGCACTGCCAGCACAACGCCCATATGTTCTGGATCAAACTGCGTGACGCCGACGATCGTTCGGCGTTGATAAGCTGGCTTAAAGAGGCGGAAATCCTGGCGGTATTTCATTACATCCCGCTTCACAGCTCGCCTGCCGGAGAGCGCTTTGGCCGTTTTGACGGCGAAGATCGCAATACCACCGTCGAAAGCGAACGCCTGCTGCGTCTGCCGCTGTTCTACAACCTGTCAGAGAACAATCAAAGCACCGTCATCAATTCTCTGCTGAGCTTCTTCGCCTGATATGTCATTAGCAAAGGCCTCAGTGTGGACCGCCGCGTCCACGCTGGTAAAAATTGTCTCCGGTTTACTGGTAGTCAAGCTGCTGGCGGTGAGCTTTGGCCCGGAAGGGGTCGGGCAGGCGGGCAACTTCCGCCAGCTGATTACCGTGCTGGGCGTGCTGGCGGGCGCCGGGATTTTCAACGGCGTCACCAAGTATGTGGCGGAACATCAGCACCAGCCGCTGCGGCTGGCTGCTGTGACCGGCACCGCCTCTGCTATGGTGCTGAGCTTTTCACTGCTGGTAGCGGTGGTTTTTCTGCTGGCCGCCGCGCCGATCAGCCAGGCGCTATTCGGGCACGATCGCTATCAGGATATTATTCGTATCGTGGCGTTTTTACAGATGGGCATCGCCTGGGCGAACCTTGCGCTGGCGATCATGAAGGGCTTCCGCGATGCGCTGGGTAATGCGCTGTCGCTGATGGCGGGCAGCGTTATCGGCGTCATCGGCTATGTGATCTGCTATTGGTTGGGCGGCTATCGCGGCGCGCTGGTCGGCCTGGCGGTGGTGCCGGCGCTGATCGTTATCCCGGCGATGCTGTTGCTGATCAAGCGCGACCATCTGCCGCTTCGGGCGCTGCTGCCGCGCTGGCACGGCGATTTGGCTCGACAGTTGGCGAAGTTTACCCTGATGGCGTTGATTACCTCCGCCACGTTGCCCATCGCCTGGATGATGATGCGTAACCTGCTGGCGGCGCGTTACAGCTGGCAGGAAGTCGGGTTATGGCAGGGCGTTACTACCATTTCTGACGCCTGGCTGCAATTTATCACCGCTACCTTCAGCGTCTGGCTGTTGCCGACGCTCTCGCGTCTGAACGCAAAGCAGGATATCTCCCGCGAGATCTTCCGCACGCTACGCTTTGTACTGCCGCTGGTGGCTGCGGTGGGATTCTGCGTCTGGCTGCTGCGCGACGTGGCGATCTGGCTGTTGTTCTCCAGTCAGTTTCACGGCATGCGCGATCTGTTTGTCTGGCAGCTGATTGGCGATGTATTAAAAGTCGGCGCCTACGTTTTCGGTTATCTGGTGATTGCGAAAGCCTCGCTGCGTTTTTATATTGCCGCCGAGCTAAGCCAGTTTATTTTGCTGACCGCTTTTTCGCGCTGGTTGATCCCGCTTTCCGGCGCAACTGGCGCGGCGCAAGCCTACATGGCCACCTATATTGTCTATTTTGCGCTCTGTTTATGCGCCTTTTTGATCTATCGCCGAAGAGTATGACGACATTGATTCATGTACTGGGTTCGGATATTCCACATCATAACCAGACGGTTCTGCGCTTTTTTAATGATGTGATGAGCGAGGCGCAGCCGTGTCCCGCGCCGCGCCTGTTTATGGTCGTAAGCCAGGATGAAGTGCTGCAAACGGCGTTCCAGGCGTTGCAGGTAGAGATTTACCCCAATAAAAAAGCGTTGGCGCAGGCGGTGTTGCAGCGCGCGCGCGATCGCCAGACGCGCTTTTTCCTGCACGGTCAGTTCAATCCCTGGCTGTGGCTGGCATTGCTGAACGGCGGTCTGCGTCGCAAGCAGGTTTTCTGGCACGTCTGGGGCGCCGATCTTTATGAAGAGTCGCGCAGCCTGAAGTTTCGCCTGTTTTATCTGCTGCGCCGTCTGGCCCAGGGCAGAGTGTCACATCTGTTCGCCACGCGTGGCGATATCAGCCATTATCAGCAGCGTCATCGCCGCGTCCCGGCCTCGCTGCTCTATTTCCCGACGCGCATGCATTCAACGATGCCGGCGCGTCAGCGCCAGGAGAGCGCTCTGACGCTGCTGCTGGGTAACTCCGGCGATCCCAGCAATCGTCATATTCCGGCATTGCAGGCGATACGTCAGCAGTTCGGCGAGCAGGTACGGGTTCTGGTGCCGCTGGGCTATCCGGAAAACAACCTGGACTATATCGGCCAGGTACGCGCGGCAGCGCAAAACCTGTTCCCGGAAGGACAGGTGCGTCTGCTGACGGACAAGCTGGCGTTCGACGACTATCTGCAACTGATCGCTGACTGCGATCTGGGCTATTTTACCTTTGAGCGACAGCAGGGGATCGGCACGCTCTGTCTGCTGATCCAGGCCAATGTGCCGGTGGTGCTGAACCGTAAAAATCCGTTCTGGCAGGATATGGTTGAACAACAGCTGCCGGTACTGTTTGATAACGATGCGCTGAGCGAAAATATCGTTGCGCAGGCGCGTCGACAGCTTGCCGGTATCGATAAGCGCCATATCGCCTTTTTCGATCCCGCTTTTGTTGTCGGTTGGCAACGGGCGCTGGCCCTTGCAGAAGGAGAGTCGCAATGAGCCTTGCAGAGTTCGGCGGCCTGCTGCTGGTTTGGCTGGTTTCCCTGACCTTTATTCTGACCCTGACGTGGCGTGAGTTTCGACGAGTGCGGTTTAACTTCAACGTCTTTTTCTCGCTGCTGTTTTTGCTGACCTTCTATTTCGGTTTTCCGCTCACCAGCCTGCTGGTGTTTCGCTTTGATGTGGCGGTCGTGCCGCCGACATTCCTGCTACAGGCGCTGCTCGCGGCCGGCAGCTTTTACGCCATTTATTACGTCAGCTATAAAACGCGCCTGCGTGCGCGGAAGGAAAGGCGCGAGCGCAGTTTATTCACCGTTAACCGGGTGGAGGCGCACCTGATCTGGGGCATTCTTGCGCTGCTGGCGCTGGTTACGGTGGCGATATTCTTTATGCGCAACGGCTTTCTGCTGTTTCGTCTGCATGCTTACAGCGAAATATTTTCCAGCGAAGTCTCCGGCGTGGCGCTAAAGCGTTTCTTCTACTTCTTTATTCCGGCGATGCTGGTGGTTTACTTCTTACAGCCGGGGCGTAAGGCGTGGCTCTTTTTCCTCGCCAGCACCGTCGCCTTTGGCCTGCTGACCTATGCGATCGTCGGCGGCACGCGTGCTAATATCATCATCGCGTTTTCCCTGTTTCTGTTTATCGGCATTATTCGCGGTTGGATCACGCTTTGGATGCTGGCGGCGGCGGGGGCGTTCGGTATTGTCGGCATGTTCTGGCTGGCGCTGCGCCGCTATAACCTGGACGTCAGCGGCGCAGAGGCGCTCTATACCTTCCTTTATCTGACGCGCGATACCTTCTCGCCCTGGGAAAACCTGGCGCTATTGTTGCAAAACTACGACAACATCCATTTTCAGGGCCTGGCGCCGATAGTGCGTGATTTCTACGTCTATATTCCCGGCTGGCTCTGGCCGGGGCGGCCTTCTTTGGTATTGAACAGCGCCAACTACTTTACCTGGGAAGTGCTGAATAACCATTCCGGGCTGGCGATTTCGCCGACCCTGCTCGGCTCGCTGGTCGTGATGGGCGGCGCGGCTTTTATTCCGTTGGGCGCGGTGGCGGTAGGGCTGATTATCAAATGGTTCGACTGGCTCTATGAGCGCGGCAAGCAGCATCCCAACCGCTATAAGTCGGCCATTTTGCAAAGCTTCTGCTTTGGCGCGGTGTTCAATATTATTGTGCTGGCGCGAGAAGGTCTGGACGCTTTCGTCAGCCGCGTAGTGTTTTTCTGTTTAATTTTCGCCGCCTGCGTGGTGGTGGCTAAGTTACTTTTCTGGCTGTTCGACAGCGCTGGTTTGATTCGCCCGCGCCGATGCGGCGCACAGCCGACCGGGACGCTGTCGGCGTCGCCGGAATGATGTGAGGATGTTTGAAATGGACGTTGCGCCAAACGCGCCCCAGTACCCGATCCGTGGCATCAGTCTGCACGGCTTTGCCGACATGACAGCATGTCTGGATTACCTGTGCCCTAAGGGTGCGGTGCGTAGCGGTACGCTGGTCGCCATCAATGCGGAAAAGGTGCTGACCTATGAGAACGACTCGGCACTGCGTCAGTTGATTGATGAGGCGGAGATCAAATATCCCGACGGCATTAGCATTGTACGCGCCATTCGCAAAAAGTATCCACAGGCGCAGGTGACGCGCATTCCCGGCGCCGATTTATGGGAAGCGCTGATGGCGCGTGCGGGCGCGCAGGGAATTCCGGTTTTCCTGATCGGCGGCAAGCCGCAGGTGATGGAGGAGACAGTCGCGAAGCTGCAACGTCAGTGGAACGTCAATATCGTCGGCACGCAGCACGGCTACTTTAAAGAAGATGAGCGTGAAGCGCTGTTCAGTCGCGTGGCGGCGAGCGGGGCGCAGATCGTTACGGTGGCGATGGGCTCGCCGAAACAGGAATTGCTGATGCAGGCATGTAAGGCCGTCTGGCCGCAGGCGCTCTATATGGGCGTGGGCGGCACCTATGATGTGTTTACCGGCCATGTAAAGCGCGCGCCGCTTATCTGGCAGCGGATGGGGCTGGAGTGGCTTTACCGCCTGTTAAGCCAGCCGAGCCGTCTGCGCCGCCAGCTGCGGTTAATAAAATTCCTGCGCTATTACTATGGCGGCCAGCTGTAAGAGAGCAGAATCTCAGGCGGCAAAACGCTAAACGGCGGCTTTTTAGCCGCTTAGCGATTCAGAGTGACGTTTGTTTAGACGGAATGCACAAAGCGTAATCAAACGCGTTTTTTTCTTAAAAAAGCACTGGACAGCTTCGGTGCAAATCCGTAGTATCCCCATCCGCAACGGCGCTACGCGCCCGTAGCTCAGCTGGATAGAGCGCTGCCCTCCGGAGGCAGAGGTCTCAGGTTCGAATCCTGTCGGGCGCGCCATTAGACAGGCGCAAGAGCTGCGGTGGTAACATTTACCGCGTTAGTAGAAGTAAGAAGTAATGGTGGCTATAGCTCAGTTGGTAGAGCCCTGGATTGTGATTCCAGTTGTCGTGGGTTCGAGTCCCATTAGCCACCCCAACTTTTGCTGGAACATGCGAAGGTGGCGGAATTGGTAGACGCGCTAGCTTCAGGTGTTAGTGTCTTAACGGACGTGAGGGTTCAAGTCCCTCTCTTCGCACCAGGCAAAAGAAAGTAGTACGAATAAGAGCATTACGTCGGCGAGTAGCGCAGCTTGGTAGCGCAACTGGTTTGGGACCAGTGGGTCGGAGGTTCGAATCCTCTCTCGCCGACCATCTTATTAACCTGCATTGGCAGGTTTTTTTGTTTTTGTCGTTCCATATCTGCTTCATTACTTCCTTATCCTTATCCTTATCCTTATCCTTAGTTCAGCTTCTTGCGCTGAGCCTGCGTTGTTTTACCATCCTTTTCTTCCCGCACAGGTACTCGTTTTGCCGCTGTACTTTCTCTCCCTCCTTTTGCAAAGGCGGCCACCAGGCGAATATTCCAGATACTTGATGCGCATAATTAGCTGGCTGACTTATTTGATGGTGTTCGATGCCATTTTTGCCGTTAATTTCTTCGTCCGATGTTAATCAGACGCGAAGAGGCGAGCATGCTTAATTTCCGATTTTGTCTCAAACCAGAGACATATAAGTTACTGTTTTATAGAATTTTTCGGCTACGCGTTATCTGTTGTCTCTGGTTGACGACAACACCTGCTAAGATTGTTGTTAGCTAACGACAGACATCAAGCAAACAATTCCAGCCGTTTGAAATAATTAATTAATCAATTCAATCATATATAAAAATCATTGGTGCGATAAATCCCACTTTGGCACAACCTGTGCAATAATATAGGCGTAGATGCTCATTCCATCTCTTATGCTCGCTTCGGCTTCATAAACTCAGGAATGATGCAGAGCCAATTAGGGTACCTGTTGTCCAGCCAGCCAATATCGTTCGCTTTATTGGAGTTAAGGGCACTACGTTGAGTCGGGTACCAATTCGGTTGTCTTACCGACCTGATTTTTACACCTGCCTTTTTAGGCAGGTTTTTTTTTGCCATAAACCGCCAGCTGCTTCCTGTTGCTCAAATTGCAGATACAAAAAAGCCGGGATGCCCCGGCTTCTTTAGCGCTTCTGACGTTAACGATTATTTTTTAGCGTCAGCAGCAGACCTTCACGACGCATCTGTGCCGCTTCTTCCGGGCGATGCTGGCGATCCAGCGTATCCGCGAGCCAGGCGTAATCGAAACCGTCAGGACGCTGCTTTAATGCTTCCCTGAACGCATCGCCTGCCTGCTGCCATTCACCGTGCTTCATCAACAGCTGGCCTAACGTGCTGTGCAACAGCGGCGTCGCGCCATGCTGCTTAATCTGCTGGCGCAGCGCTTTTTCCAGCTGTTCGGGATTACCGGTTTTAAGACGCGGCATCAGCAGGATCAGACGTTCATCATAGTTGCGCTTCAGGCCGTCCAGCACGATCTGCTGAGCCGTTTCATGATCGTCGCAGGCGATAAGATGATCCGCCATAGCAACCTGCAACGCCGTTTCATGACGCGTTTTACGGCTCAGGCTCTGCCACCAGCGCTTCAGGCCTTCGCTGCCCTGATCCGCCATCGCCTGGTTCATCAGGCCGAGCCAGCACTGCTGACGCAGCGCTTTAATGTGCTCGTCATCCGCCACCTGCGCTTTTTCCATCGCGGGCAGGATATCGAGCAGCGCGCTCCAGGCCCCGGTACGCACATAAGCCTGCTCCGCCAGACGCAGCACTTCTGGATGGCGCGGCGCGACGTCCAGCAATCGGTCGATACCGTGACGAGCGGCGTGATCTTCATTACGCGCCAGCTGAAGACGTACACGGGTAATCTCAACAGGAATCGGATCGTTGTGCGCCAGCTCAGACGCTCGCTCCAGATGCTGATTAGCGCGTGTTTCGTCGCCGCGCTGCTGTGCGGCTTCGGCAGCCAGCAGATAATTCACCACCGGCTGCTCGGCATGATCGGCGTTGCGCGACAGCAGTTTTTCCACCTGGCGATAGTCGCCTTCCGCCAGCTTCACCAGCGCCTCATGCGTCTGACGACGCGCGCGATTGCGCTTGCGGCCTAAAAACCAGCCGCGCGTTCTGGCGCCGGTGCGAAAGAGACGACGCAGCAGCCACTCAACGGCAAGGATAACCAGCAGCGCGACAATCAGGATAATCGCCAGGCCGGTAACGCTGGTTTCAATATTCCAGTTGTCGGTCTGAATAAGCACATAGCCCTGATGACCGGCGATCATCGGACCCAGCACGATGCCCGCGATCAGTAGCAGGAACAGTATAAAGACTTTTAACATCGTTACTCTCCCTGCTGCGGTTGCGCCGGCTCAGCGGGCTGCGCCAGCAGGTTGCGCACCCGCGTCTGCATCAGCTTATCCAGCAACGGCTGGCTTTCCAGCGCCTCCGGGATATCCATCGATACGCTCTGCTGGCTTAAGTCATCAAGCTGCGCCAGAAACGATTTAGTGCTGGCGTCGCTGGTGTCAAACCAGGCGCGCACCCAGGTAGAGACAGTATCTACCGACTGACGATAGATCTCATCCTGATGCCGCGGCACCGCCTGTGCGGCGATCAGCAGACGCGAACGAATATTTTCGCGCAGATAGACATCCTGATTCGGCGCCAGCAGCGGTTCGGCAGTGTTATCGCGGCGACGGATGGTAATAAAATCATCCATAAAATTGTGCCAGCTTTTTACCAGATTCTGTCGCCATTCACGCAGCGACGAAGTTAGCTCGTTGCTGTCGGCGTCCATCGGCGCGCTATCGCTGTCGTTATCCGCCAGACGCAGATTATCAACGCCGTTAGAGAGTTGGTTCAGCTTCAGGATAATGCCGTCGTAGTCCACCTGGCTGATAGCGGAAAGATTGCTGATATCCTGCGTCAGTGCGCGGCGTACCGGCACCAGGCTGGGATCGTTCATATCCGCCAGGCTGGCGTCCGCGCTTTTCAGCAGCGCCGCCGCGGTAGTAACATCCTGATCGCTCCACAATTTGCGTCCCGCCAGCTTCACCAGATAGTCAGCCTGCGCCAGCAGCCAGGTGCGCGCATCGTTGCCTGAAATGGCGGCCACTTTCTCTTTTAGCTCATCCAGCTGACGGCTCAGCGCCGCCTGCTGTTCGCGCGCGGTTTGCAGGTCGGCGGTTTGCGTGGCGAGCTGCTGCGTTAACTGCGCTTTTTCACGCTCGCTTTGCTGCTGTAGCGCCGTCAACTGCTCACTGAGCGTCTGACTGACCTGCGCTTGCTGCTGCGCCTGATGATGCGCATTCATCCATAATCCAGCGCCAATCGCCAGCGCAATAACAATCGCCAGCGCACCCAGCGCAGTGCCGGCCTGGCCTGATTTACGCGGCGGCTTCTTTACAGGCGGGGTGCGGGTTTCTACCGCAGGAGTGGTCTCTTCAACCATAGCGGAGGAATCTTTTTGTTCCGTCATTGTGGCACATCCCATTTTCAAGTTTATTGTAACGCGCGCATCAGCGCGTCGTTATCAGCACCATCGGCTACCGTGATATGGTTCCAGCCAAGTTCCCTGGCCAGGGTAGCCAAACGATCGCTGACGACTATCAGCCGACAGCGTAGCAGCCATTCCTCACGGTCGATCATGGGAAACAGCTGATAAAGTTGTTGCAGCATCTCGCCGCTGGTGACCACCAGCGTATCAATGCCGCGATCGCGCCAGCGGCGTCCTTCGCTGGGACCGTGATAATGTTTTTCACAGCGCTGGTAACACTCAAGGAAACGTACCTCCGCCCCACGCTTCGCCAGCGTCTCGCCGAGCAGCTCCCGGCCGCCATTGCCGCGCAGGATCAGCGCGCTTTTACCTTTCAGTCGACGCAGCGTCGGCAGCTGCAGCAGCATTTCGCTGGTTTCCCGGTCGTGCGGCCAGCTCACCTCGCGCCCGCTGACGCTGTGTAGCGCCAGCGCAGTGCTGCGCCCTATAGCATAATAGCCCAGCGCAGCGGGCCATGTTAAACCGGCCTGCCGCAGGCAAGGGTGCGCATACTCAACGGCATGTTGCGAAAGTGCGAAAACCAGATCGCCCGGCGCCAGCGCGGCAAGCTGCTGCGGCAGCAGCGGCAGCTCGCGGCCGGGCGTGAATTCAATAAGTGGAAAGCTCCAGGCGGCACGACCCAAAGCGCACAGGCGCGTCACCAGCTCAACGCCTGCGGGAGAAGGGCGGGTGACGAGAATGCTCATTTCGGCGGATTTCCCTGGTAGACTTCCTGCAGGATTTCACGCGCGCCGTTGCTGAGCAGCTCATCAGCCAGCGAGATCCCCAGCTGCTCCGCCTGAGCACGCGGACCGCGACGTTCGCCGCGTATCATTGATGAGCCGTCCGGCGAACCGACAAGGCCGCGCAGCCAGATATCATCGCCATCCAGCACCGCGTAGCTGCCTATTGGCACCTGACAGCCGCCTTCGAGGCGGGTATTCATTGCGCGCTCAGCTTTAACACGCGTTGCGGTGTCGTCGTCGTTTAACGCCGCCAGCAGCATAATGGTCTGTTCATCGTCCAGACGACATTCAATCCCGACCGCGCCCTGACCGACGGCGGGCAAAGAAACCTCAGCTGGAATCGCATAACGGATGCGGTCGTGCAGGCCGAGACGCTTGAGTCCGGCTGCCGCCAGGATAATGGCGTCATACTCGCCGGCGTCGAGCTTCGACAGACGGGTGCCGACGTTGCCGCGCAGCGATCGAATCTGTAAATCCGGACGCAGCGCGGCCAGCTGACACTGACGGCGCAGGCTGGACGTGCCGACGACCGCGCCCTGCGGCAGCGCATCGAGCGTGGCGTAATGATTTGAGACGAAGGCGTCCAACGGATCGTCGCGTTCACAAATGGTGACTAATCCAAGGCCTTGCGGAAATTCGACCGGCACATCCTTCATAGAATGCACCGCAATATCGGCGCGGTTTTCCAGCATTGCCAGTTCCAGCTCTTTAACGAACAGCCCTTTGCCGCCGACTTTCGCCAGCGGCGTATCAAGGATGATGTCGCCGCGCGTCACCATCGGCACCAGCTCTACGCGCAGGCCCGGATGACAGGCCATCAGACGCTGCTGAACATATTGTGCCTGCCATAAAGCGAGTGGACTTTGCCTGGTGGCAATTCTTAAAATTTTGTCTAACATGCTTGGTACCGTTTTGATCGTTCACTGATTATCCTATCATTGATACAGGAAGGCTGTCAGTTTTCGCGATTTTGAAACGGCAAGGAAAAGCGTAGAAGGGAAAGGCCAGGACGATCGGTGGATAAAGCGTGCTAAACTGTTAAGTAGCGCAACTTTCTTTACGGTCAATCTGCCAGGTGTTAGATTGATCACGTTTCCAGCAGTAATCTGCCCGAAAATTTTTAAATGAAGCGGCAGATCCCGGAAACAGGGTTATTTATAAGCACTGGGATAATCAGGCGAGACGTCTTGTACCTCTACATTGAGACACTGAAACAGAGACTGGATGCCATTAACCAGCTGCGTGTCGACCGCGCGCTGGCCGCAATGGGCCCTGCTTTCCAGCAGGTATACGGTCTGCTGCCAACCTTATTACATCATCATCATCCGCAGATGCCGGGCTACCTTGAAGGTAACGTTCCATACGGTATCAGCTTTTACACGTCTGATGAAAACCAACGGCGCTACCTGCAGGACATGGAGCAGAAATCTGGTCTTCAGGTCGCCACACCGCCTAAAGGGGAGATGCCGATCACCGGCGTCTACTCTATGGGCAGTACCTCCTCCGTTGGGCAAAACAGCACTTCCGATCTGGATATCTGGGTCTGCCATCAATCCTGGCTGGACGGCGAAGAGCGTCTGGCGCTGCAGAAAAAATGCCAGCTGCTGGAAAAATGGTGCGCGTCGATGGGTGTGGAAGTCAGTTTCTTCCTGATCGACGAAAACCGCTTCCGGCACAATGAAAGCGGCAGTCTCGGTGGCGAAGATTGTGGTTCCACTCAACATATCCTGCTGCTCGACGAATTCTACCGCACCGCGGTGCGGATGGCGGGCAAGCGCATCCTGTGGAATATGGTGCCTGGCGAAGAAGAGGAACATTACGACGACTACGTGATGTCCCTTTACGCGCAGGGCGTGCTGACGCCGAATGAGTGGCTTGATTTAGGCGGATTGAGCACGCTCTCCGCCGAAGAGTATTTTGGCGCCAGCCTGTGGCAGCTCTATAAAAGCATCGATTCGCCTTATAAAGCGGTGCTGAAAACCCTGCTGCTGGAAGCCTATTCCTGGGAGTATCCCCGTACCCGCCTGCTGGCCATGGACATCAAGCAGCGACTGCACGACGGCGAAATTGTCTCGTTTGGTCTTGACTCCTACTGCATGATGCTGGAGCGCGTTACACAATATCTCATCAGCATCGACGATCACGCCCGGCTCGATCTGGTGCGCCGCTGTTTTTACCTGAAAGTATGCGAAAAGCTGTCGCAGGATGAAAATCCGCAGCGTTCCGGCTGGCGTCGGGAGATTCTGGCGCAGCTGGTCAGCGAATGGGGCTGGGACGAGACGCGTCTCGCGGTTCTCGACAGCCGCGCCGACTGGAAAATCGAACGCGTGCGCGAAGCGCATAATGAACTGCTGGATGCGATGATGCAGAGCTATCGCAACCTGATTCGCTTTGCGCGCCGCAATAATTTAAGCGTCAGCGCCAGTCCGCAGGATATCGGCGTGCTGACGCGCAAGCTGTACGCCGCGTTTGAAGCGTTGCCGGGCAAGGTGACGCTGGTCAACCCGCAAATTTCACCCGACCTTTCCGAGCCGCACCTGACCTTTATTCATGTGCCGGCGGGGCGCGCCAACCGGTCGGGCTGGTACCTGTATAACCAGGCGCCGGATATGAACTCCATCATCAGCCATCAGCCGCTGGAATATAACCGCTATCTGAATAAGCTGGTGGCGTGGGCCTGGTTTAACGGGCTGCTGACGGAAAAAACCCGGCTCCATATTAAAGGCAATGAGGTGTGTGACCTGGCGCGGCTTCAGGAGCTGGTGGCGGATGTCTCGCACCATTTCCCGCTGCGTCTGCCGGCGCCGACGGCGAAAGCGCTCTACAGCCCGTGCGAAATCCGCCATCTGGCACTGATCGTCAATCTGGAATATGACCCGACCGCCGCCTTCCGCAATCAGGTGGTGCATTTCGATTTCCGCAAGCTGGATGTCTTTAGCTTCGGCCAGCAGCAGCAGTGTCTGATCGGCAGTGTCGATCTGCTCTATCGCAACTCCTGGAATGAAGTGCGCACGCTGCATTTCAACGGCGAGCAGGCGATGCTTGAGGCGTTGAAAACCATCCTCGGCAAAATGCATCAGGACGCCGCGCCGCCCGATGCGGTGGAAGTATTCTGCTACAGTCAGCATCTGCGCGGCCTGATCCGCACGCGCGTACAACAGCTGGTCTCCGAATGCATCGAGCTGCGCCTTTCCAGCACGCGTCAGGACCCAGGCCGCTTTAAAGCGCTGCGCGTCGCCGGACAAACGTGGGGGCTGTTCTTCGAGCGTCTCGGCGTGTCGGTGCAGAAGCTGGAAAACGCGGTGGACTTCTACGGCGCCATCTCGAATAACAAGCTGCACGGCCTTTCTATTAAGGTGGAGACAGAGCAGGTGCCGCTGCCGCCGGTGGTCAACGGTTACGCCAGCGAAGGGATTATCCAGTTCTTCTTCGAGGACACCAACACCGATAGCGGCTTTAACATCTATATCCTGGATGAAGCAAACCGCATTGAGGTTTATCACCATTGCGAAGGCAGCAAAGAGGAGCTGGTGCGAGACGTCAGCCGTTTCTACTCCTCATCGCACGACCGCTTCACCTACGGTTCCAGCTTCGTTAACTTCAATCTGCCGCAGTTCTATCAGATTGTGAAAGCGGACGACCGCACGCAGGTGATCCCGTTCCGCAGCCAGGCGCTGACCCAGCTCTGCGCGAACCTGCCTGACGGCAACAGCAACGACTACCCGCAGCGCTTCCAGATGCACTAAGCCTGCGGGCTCTGCTTTTACCTGTCTTTTCCACGAATCCGCTTCGGCGTCGGTTTTTTAACCGGCCCGGCTGGATTTCCTTTGCCTTTCGAGACAGGTCTTACGTGCGCTGACGCGCGCCTGCTTTATTTTGCCTGAGGCGGCGGACGCTTTTCCGCTTTAGCAATGAGCAGGGACGGCAATGAGCAAACGGGAAGATATTATTGATCCCTGGGCACGTAGGGAAAAAGAATATGGGCTGGTTTATTCAGAGGTTTTAGGTTGGATAGATTTAGGCCATGCGCGCGGGGATGATATAACAAATTGTCTTGAACAAATGCAAAGAGGCGGCGCTCAGGCGCTGGGATTACTATGGCGCGCTGGGCAGTTTTAAAAACAGGGGTTTTATTCCGCTGCTGTTCCCGGACCCGGCTGATAAACACATTCCTCATGTTCCTTATAAAGGCAGGCTGCCGAATTTTATGATGTCGATTACGCCGTTTACCCGGTTTGATTCTGATATTGTCCGTCGTATCAATGCCGGAGTGCAGGTTACTGTCGGATGGGAAAGTAAGGGAAAAACATGAAATGGCTAAAGTGGACGCTGGGGCTGTTGGTTATTTCTGCTGTTGCCTTTTTTTACATTAATACCATCATAATAAAAGACGCAGAGCGAATGTCCGGTTTCAAACAGAGCGAGTGGGGGACTTATCACTTTTTCGTCGATAAAGATATTAAAAATGCGCCGCGTATTTCGGCTGATTACTACTTTCGTTTTCGCAGGCTGGACGGCCCATCGCCTGAAATCAGCGGTATTGTGTATCGTGACGCAACGGAAACGGCTGCGCTGGAGAGCTATCTGACTACTCTGGGTTACCATTATGTCACCACCGATGAGTACGGAGACCGCTGGGAAAAAGAAGACTGGCCGATTCCTGAGTTTTATCTCTGGCAGGATAAAGAAAGGCGCATGATCTTTTTGACAAAATATACTTTATAGCGCAAAGCTCTACAGACGATTTATCGTCCGTCGTATCGATGCCGGAGTGCAGGTGACAGCTAAATGGGAGTGAATATTGAATGAAATGGATCTGGCGGACGCTGGGGCTGCTATTTCTCTCAGTTGTCGTCGTTTTTTTAATCGATGAAAAACTGATAAATGCAGCAGAGCGAAATTCGGGTTTTAAGGAGAGCGACCGGTGGCTTTATCGCTTTTATGTTGATAAAGATATTAAAAGCGCGCCGCGTATTTCGGATGATTACTACTTTCGTTTTCGCAGGCTGGACGGCGCTTCACCTGAAACCAGCAGCATCATTTTTATTAGCGAAAAGGCTATAAATCCTCAACCTTTAAAAGATTATCTTGGCTCTATAGGCTACCGCCACATAAATAATGACGATATGTTCGGTGAACGCTGGGTAGGCAAACGAGGGCCTCTCACTACTTTTTATATTCAGTATGATAAAACAGGGAAATATATTTCTTTAAGTAAGTGTGCGTATTAAAAAGCTCCTGTGGGGAGCTTTTAACTATCAAATTAGTACGTTTCAAATGGAGAACACTTAACGAAACGACACCGTTTCGCCCGACTGCGCGCTGCAGGCGTCCGACAGAATCTGCCAGAAGTCGCCGCCGCCGCGGTTGCAAATCCACTGCCCGTCGCGGTAGTCAAAATGGTAGCCGCCGCCTTTGGTCGCCAGCCAGACTTGATGCAGCGGCTCCTGACGGTTGATAATGATTTTGCTGCCGTTTTCAAAACTGAGCGTCATGATGCCGGCATGGGTTTCATAGTCGATATCGCTGTCGCCGTCCCAGCTGTCAAAATACTCTTCAATGGTTAACATCAGGCGATCGGCCAGCTGGTGAAATTCACTGTCGTTCATCATTGTTTCCTTAAGGTTTTGGCGCAGTATAACGCGCCGCAGGATTTTACGACATCGTCTGACAAGAGTGAGATGCAGCACATCACGTCACCTTTTCCTGTTGCTTTTCCAAAGTCAGCTGCGATGATAAGCAACAAGGTAATCGCATCAAACATAAGCAGGAATAGCATGAAGAAAATCCTTTGCCACCTGGCAATGGCGCTGGCGCTGGCCAGCCTGGCCGGCTGCGGACTGAAAGGGCCGCTCTATTTTCCGCCGCAGGATAAGCCGAAACAGACTACGCCGCAGCCGCCTGTCGAACAGACGACCCTTTCTTCAACGGCGACCCAGCCGGATGGCCAGCAGGAGAATAACCTGACCAGCCCGGATACGGCCACTCAGGCGACGCAGTAACCATGATGGCCCAGCCGGCGGAGCAGAAAATGCAGTTCTCGAAAATGCACGGTCTTGGCAATGACTTTATGGTCGTTGACGCCGTCACGCAAAATGTCTATTTCTCGCCGGAGTTGATCCGTCGCCTGGCGGATCGTCATCTGGGCATCGGCTTCGATCAGCTGTTGATCGTCGAGCCGCCTTACGATCCCGATCTCGATTTCCATTACCGCATCTTTAACGCCGACGGCAGCGAAGTGGCGCAGTGCGGCAACGGCGCACGCTGTTTCGCCCGCTTTGTCCGTCTGAAGGGATTGACGAACAAAAGCGATATCCGCGTCAGCACCCAGACGGGGCGCATGGTACTCAGCGTCACCAACGATGAGCTGGTGCGCGTCAACATGGGCGAGCCAAATTTCGAACCGCAGCAGGTGCCGTTTCGCGCCAACAAGGCGGAAAGCCTTTATCTGCTGCGCGTCGCCGAGCAAACCATCATGTTCGGCGTGGTCTCCATGGGCAATCCGCATTGCGTGATTCAGGTCGCCAACGTAAAAACCGCGGCGGTCGAAACGCTGGGCCCGGTGCTGGAAAGCCATGAACGTTTCCCGGAGCGGGTTAACGTCGGTTTTATGGAAGTGGTGAATTCGGATCATATCCGTCTGCGCGTTTATGAACGCGGCGCAGGCGAAACGCAGGCCTGCGGCAGCGGAGCGTGCGCTGCGGTGGCCTGCGGCATTCAGCAAGGGCTGTTGGCGGAAAAAGTGCGCGTCGATCTGCCGGGCGGTACGCTGCATATCGCATGGAAAGGGCCGGGACATCCGCTCTATATGACCGGACCGGCCACGCACGTTTATGATGGGTTTATTCATTTATGAAACATGTCGGAGAGACAGCCGCCGAACTGATGCTGGACGACCAGTCGGTGTGTGACTACCTGCTGCAAAATCCAGATTTTTTTATACGCAATGCGCGCCAGGTCGAACAGATGGCGGTGCCGCACCCGGTGCGCGGTACGGTTTCGCTGGTGGAGTGGCATATGGCGCGTCAGCGCAACCATATCCATCAGCTGGAAAATGAAATCACGCAGCTGATGGAGCAGGCGTCCGCCAACCATCAGCTTTTCGATCGTCTGCTCAGCTTGCAGGGTCACCTGGCTTCTGCGCCTTCGCTGCAGGAGATGCTTAACCGTCTTCAGCGCTGGGCGCGCGATTTGGGGCTTGCCGGCGCAGACGTGCGGCTGTTCAGCGATCGCTGGCAGCTGGGCGCGCCCTCCAGCTTTACGCAGCTGGCGCTGTCGCGTCAGGCGTTTGAGCCGGTGCGCATTCAGCGTCTGGGTAAAGATCAGCACTATCTCGGCTCGCTGAACGGACCGGAGCTGCTGCTGCTGTTGCCGCAGGCGCGCTCGGTCGGCTCGGTGGCGATGTCGCTGTTCGGCGAGCGCGGCGATCTGGGCGTGCTGATGTTCAGCAGCCGCGATACGCACCATTATCAGCCCGGACAGGGCACGCTGCTGCTGCATTACCTGGCGCTGATGCTGCCGGAACTGCTCAGCCGCTGGGTTGCGCGCGTATGAGCCAACTTGCGCTGCAGGCCGCCGTCGAGGGCTTTCTGCGCTACCTGAAGGTCGAGCGTCAGCTGAGTCCGTTAACCCATGAAAACTATGCGCGCCAGCTGGCGGCGCTGATGCAGCTGGCCGACGAGATGAAAATCGCCGACTGGTCGCAGCTGGAGCCGGCGCACGTGCGTCAGCTGGCGGCGCGCAGCCGTCGCGCCGGTTTGCAGCCAGCCAGCCTGGCGCTGCGACTTTCCGCGCTGCGCAGTTTTCTGGACTGGATGGTCAGCCAGGGGGCGCTGAAGGCGAACCCGGCGAAAGGGATCGCCACGCCGCGCGCCGCGCGTCATCTGCCGAAAAACATCGATGTCGATGAGGTGAATCAGCTGCTGGATATTGACCAGAGCGATCCGCTGGCGGTGCGAGACCGCACGATGATGGAAATCATGTACGGCGCCGGGCTGCGTCTCTCCGAGCTGGTGGGCATCGACCGTCGTCATCTCGATCTGGAGGCGGGCGAAGTCTGGGTCACGGGCAAAGGCAGCAAAGAGCGCCGCCTGCCCATCGGCCGCACGGCGGTGGAATGGGTGCGGAAATGGCTGACGCTACGCGATATCTACGCGCCGGAAAGCGACGCGCTGTTCGTCTCGAAAGAGGGTAAGCGTATTTCGGTGCGCAACGTGCAGAAGCGCTTCGCCGAGTGGGGCGTCAAGCAGGGCGTAAGCAGTCATGTGCATCCGCACAAGCTGCGCCACTCCTTCGCCACGCATATGCTGGAGTCGAGCGGCGATCTGCGCGCGGTGCAGGAACTTTTAGGCCACGCCAACCTCTCCACGACGCAAATTTATACCCATCTCGACTTTCAACATCTGGCGACGGTGTATGATGCGGCGCATCCGCGCGCCAAACGAGGAAAATCCTGATGCATTTTTATCGTCGGCTGAAGCCGATCAAAGCGATCACCTTCGATCTGGATGACACGCTGTATGACAACTATCCGGTCATCCTGAAGACCACCGAGGAGTCGCACCGTTTTTTGCAGGCATATCATCCGAGCCTGCGCGACTTTTCCACCGAAGCGTATCAAAAATTACGCGACCGGCTGCTGGCCGAGGAGCCTGAGATCTACCACGACGTCACCGAATGGCGACGCCGCACCGTCGAACAGGCGATGCTGGATGTGGGTCTCACGCTCAACGAGGCGCGGGAGGGATCGAATAAGGTGATGGAGGTATTCGCTCACTGGCGCAGCCAGATTAGCGTGCCGCCGGAAACGCACGTCGCGCTGGCTGCGCTGGCGGAGCGCGTGCCGCTGGTGGCGATCACCAACGGCAATGCCGAGCCGCACCTGTTCGGGCTCGACCGCTATTTTCAGTTTGTGCTGCGCGCGGGCCCGCATGGGCGCGCCAAGCCTTACCAGGATATGTATCATCTGGCGGCGCAGCGGCTGAATATCGCTCCGGAAAACATTCTGCACGTCGGCGACGATCTCACGACTGACGTTGCTGGCGCGGTGCGCTGCGGCATGCAGGCCTGCTGGATCAATCTGCGCGAGGGCAATCTGATGCAGATTCATGATGCGCGCCTGCTGCCGCATGTTGAAATTACGCAGTTGGCATCGCTGACGGCGTTGTTATAATCTTCTGTACAAATATCCAGTGTCTCACTGGTGCGTTTTTCCTGACTGACGGTGCTTATGGACGTTTCTGACCTGCTAAACAGCCTGAATGATAAACAGCGCGAGGCCGTTGCGGCGCCGCGCACCAACCTGCTGGTGCTGGCGGGCGCGGGCAGTGGCAAGACACGCGTGCTGGTGCACCGCATCGCCTGGCTGCTGACGGTAGAGAACTGCTCGCCCTATTCAATTATGGCGGTGACCTTTACCAACAAGGCCGCAGCGGAAATGCGTCACCGTATTGAGCAGCTGATCGGCACCAGCCAGGGCGGCATGTGGATCGGCACCTTCCATGGTCTGGCGCACCGCCTGCTGCGCGCGCACCATCTTGACGCCCGTCTGCCGCAGGATTTCCAGATCCTCGACAGCGAGGACCAGCTGCGCCTGCTGAAGCGCCTGATCAAAGCGATGAACCTGGATGAGAAGCAGTGGCCGCCGCGTCAGGCGATGTGGTACATCAACGGCAAGAAAGACGAAGGGCTGCGCCCACATCATATCGAGAGCTACGGCAATCCGGTGGAGCAAACCTGGCTGCGCGTTTATCAGGCCTATCAGGAGGCGTGCGATCGCGCCGGGCTGGTCGACTTTGCCGAGCTGCTGCTGCGCGCCCATGAGCTGTGGCTTACTAAGCCGCATATTCTCAATCACTATCGCGAACGCTTCACCAACATCATGGTGGACGAGTTCCAGGACACCAACAATATTCAGTACGCCTGGATTCGTCTGCTGGCGGGCGACAGCAGTCGAGTGATGATCGTCGGCGACGATGACCAGTCTATCTACGGCTGGCGCGGCGCGCAGGTGGAGAATATCCAGCGTTTCCTGCAGGATTTTCGCGGCGCAGAAACCATTCGACTTGAGCAGAACTATCGCTCCACCAACAATATTCTGAAAGCGGCCAACGCCCTGATCGCCAACAACAACGGTCGTCTCGGCAAAGAGCTGTGGACCGACGGCAGCGACGGCGAGCCGATCTCGCTCTACTGCGCGTTTAACGAGCTGGATGAAGCGCGCTTTGTGGTTAACCGCATCAAGGTCTGGCAGGAGAACGGCGGGGCGCTCAACGACTGCGCCATTCTCTATCGCAGCAACGCCCAGTCGCGCGTGTTGGAGGAGGCGTTATTACAGGCCAGTATGCCGTACCGCATTTATGGCGGCATGCGCTTCTTCGAACGCCAGGAGATCAAAGATGCGCTGGCCTATCTGCGTCTGATCGCCAACCGCAACGACGACGCCGCCTTTGAGCGCGTGGTCAATACGCCGACGCGCGGCATCGGCGACCGCACGCTGGACGTGGTGCGTCAGGCATCGCGCGATCGTCAGCTGACGCTGTGGCAAACCAGCCGCGAGCTTTTGCAGGAAAAAGCGCTGGCCGGACGCGCCGCCGCTGCGCTGCAACGCTTCACCGAACTGGTGGATTCGCTGGCGCAGGAGACCGCCGAACTGCCGCTGCACGTCCAGACTGACCGGGTGATTAAAGATTCCGGCCTGTGGCTGATGTATGAGCAGGAAAAAGGCGAAAAAGGCCAGACGCGCATCGAAAACTTAGAGGAACTGGTAAACGCCACGCGTCAGTACAGCTACCAGGATGAAGATGAAGATTTGATGCCCTTACAGGCGTTCCTGTCGCATGCGGCACTGGAGGCCGGGGAAGGCCAGGCGGACAAATGGCAGGACGCGGTGCAGCTGATGACCATGCATGCGGCGAAAGGGCTGGAGTTCAGTCAGGTATTTATCGTTGGTATGGAAGAGGGGATGTTCCCCAGTCAGATGGCGCTGGATGAGGGCGGCAGGCTGGAAGAGGAGCGCCGTCTCGCCTACGTTGGCGTCACCCGCGCGATGAAAAAGCTGACGCTGACCTATGCGGAAACGCGTCGGCTGTACGGCAAAGAGGTTTATCATCGCCCGTCGCGCTTTATCGGCGAGCTGCCGGAAGAGTGCGTCGATGAGGTGCGCCTGCGCGCCAGTATTAGCAGGCCGGTCAATCATCAGCGCATGGGCACGCCGGTGGCGCAAAACGACAGCGGCTTTACGCTGGGTCAGCGCGTACGTCACGCCAAATTCGGCGAAGGCACCATCATCAATCTCGAAGGCAGCGGCGATCACAGTCGTTTGCAGGTGGCGTTTCAGGGACAGGGCATTAAATGGCTGGTGGCCGCCTACGCTCGTCTCGAAGCGGTATAGCGCAAGAGGCTGAGCGCATCACCGCAGGCGATGTTCCCGCCGTTGACCGTCGCGTCAGGCGGGATTAACTTGCGCGCTCGCTGGCCAGCAGCAACGCACTCTTCAGGGCGCCCGGCTTCGCTTGACGCCTTTTTCGTCTCGGCGTAACATGCGCGCACGATTACCCTAAGAGGACTTTCGCCTTGGACACTCCCAGTCGATGCTGGCTCAACCACCTTGTCAACAGGTACAACCCCTAAGGCCATCCTCTTATGCTGATAGCCTTTGTGGTTGTCAGCGACTCTCTTTTTCCCGTCGCGCGAGTTAGCGTTTATCACTGACTGAAACTCAGGTTTCTGTGTTCTGGCGTATTGTCCCGTTTGAATGACCAATTGGGAGTACTGCTATGCTGAGCGCTTTTAAACTGGATCGCAGCCGCCTTACCCGCCTGGAGCTGGAAGATGCGCCGGAAGACCTGATATCTTCAGTATGGGTCGATCTTATCGAGCCGGAAGAAGCGGAGCGCGAGCGCGTACAGAGTGAGCTGGGTCAGAGCCTGGCCACGCGCCCTGAGCTGGAAGATATCGAGGCGTCCGCCCGCTTTTTCGAGGACGAAGACGGCCTGCATATTCACTCCTTCTTTTTCTACGAAGACGCCAAAGATCACGCGGGCAACGCCACCGTCGCCTTTACTATCCGCGAAGGCCGCCTCTATACGCTGCGCGAGCGTGAACTGCCCGCATTTCGCCTCTATCGCATGCGCGCCCGCAGCCAGACGCTGATTGACGGTAACGCCTATGAACTGCTGCTTGATCTGTTTGAAACCAAAATCGAACAGCTGGCGGATGAGATCGAAAACATCTACAGCGATCTGGAAAAGCTGAGCCGCGTGATTATGGAAGGACAGCAGGGCGACGAGTTCGATCAGGCGCTCTCTACGCTGGCGGAGCTGGAGGATATCGGTTGGAAGGTGCGTCTCTGCCTGATGGATACGCAGCGCGCGCTGAACTTCCTGGTGCGCAAGGCGCGTCTGCCGACTAACCAGCTGGAGCAGGCGCGCGAAATCCTGCGCGATATCGAATCCCTGCTGCCGCACAATGAATCGCTGTTCCAGAAGGTGAACTTCCTGATGCAGGCAGCGATGGGCTTTATCAATATCGAGCAGAACCGCATCATCAAAATCTTCTCGGTGGTATCAGTGGTCTTCCTGCCGCCGACGCTGGTCGCCTCCAGCTACGGCATGAACTTTGAATTTATGCCGGAGCTGAAGTGGAGCTTTGGTTATCCTGCCGCGATCGGCCTGATGATCCTGGCCGGGCTGGCGCCGTACCTCTATTTTAAACGTAAAAACTGGCTGTAAAGCCGGAAGGCCGGATAAACACCGGCCTTCCGCCGCTGGCATTCCTGGCGGGTTGTGCGTAACCTTAGGTTTTTCAAGCCGCTGTGATATCACCCTTTTATGGAAAAGCTTTCGCGCTGGCAGCAATGGACGATGCTGATTGTCGTCTCGCTGCTGCTGGGTTTTGTTCTGCAATATTTCCATGTGCCGGCTGCGCTGTTGCTGGGGCCGATGATTGTCGGCGTGGTCATGGGGCTGCTGGGCGCGACGCTGCGTATTGATAAGCGCCTGTTTATTCTCTGTCAGGCGGTGCTGGGCTGCATGATCGCCCGCAGCCTCTCTCCCTCGATTATCGATCCGCTGATCGCCGACTGGCCGGTGGTGCTGGCGGTATTGCTGATGACGCTCGCTGCCAGCGGCCTTTCCGGTTTCCTGCTGGTGCGTTACAGCGATCTACCGGGGCCGACCGGCGCCTGGGGTTCATCGCCGGGCGGCGCGTCGGCGATGGTAGTGATGGCGGCCGACTACGGCGCCGACGCGCGGCTGGTGGCCTTTATGCAGTATCTGCGCGTGCTGTTCGTGGCGACTGCCGCTGCGACTGTCGCTCGCATCAGCCTGGGCGATGATGCGCAAAGCGCGGCGCCGCAGGTCTGGTTTCCGGCGCTTGATATACGCTTTGTCATCACGCTGTGCGTTATGCTGGCAGGCGCGTTTCTCGGCCAGCGTTTTCGCATTCCGGCGGGCGCGCTGCTGTTGCCTGCGCTGGCTGGCGCGGTGTTGCAAAGCAGCGGAACGGTAGCGTTGCAGGTGCCGGAATGGCTGTTAGCCGCCGCTTACACGCTGATCGGCTGGACGGTAGGGCTGCGCTTTACGCTGCCCATTTTCCGTCTGGCGTTGCGCACGTTACCGCAGATGCTGGCGTCGATTGCCGGGCTGATGCTGTTGTGCGGAGGAATGGCGTGGATACTGACTAAACTGCTACATGTCGATCTGTTGACCGCTTATCTGGCTACCAGCCCTGGCGGGCTGGATACCGTGGCGATTATTGCTGCAGGAAGCCGGGTCGATATCGCTTTCGTCATGGCGCTGCAAACGCTGCGGCTGTTTACCATTCTGCTTACCGGCCCGGCTATGGCGCGCTTTATCTCACGCTTTGCCCGTGCGTGAGCGGCGCATCGTATAGAGCGCGTCGATAATAAACAGCGCCAGCGCCAGCCAGATAAAGCCGAACGTCACCGCTTTGTCGGGCGTCATCGCTTCGCCGTAGAACAGCACCGCCAGCAGAAACATCAGCGTCGGTCCCAGGTACTGGAAAAAGCCGAGCGTCGAGAGACGCAGGCGCGTAGCGGCGGCGGTGAACAGCATCAGCGGAATGGTGGTGACAATCCCGGCGGCGATCAGCAGCAGATTCAGCATGGCGCTATTGTGCGACAGATGGCTGGTGGCGCTGTCGGCGATGCCGAACAGATACCAGGAAGCGACAGGGAAAAGCCACAGCGTTTCGATCAGCATGCCGCTCTGCGCGTCCACCGCGATTTTTTTACGCGTCAGGCCATATAGCGAGAAGCTGAGCGCCAGTCCCAGCGCGATCAGCGGCAGCGATCCGAACTTCCACAGCTGCACCAGCACGCCGGCGGTCGCCAGCAACACCGCCAGCCACTGCATACGACGAAAGCGCTCGCCGAGAAACAGCATGCCGATCACCACGTTGAGCAAGGGGTTAATGAAATAGCCCAGGCTCGCTTCCAGCATATGGTGGTTATTTACCGCCCAGATAAACAGCAGCCAGTTGCCGCCGACCAGCGTGGCCGAAACCGCCAGCATCAGCACTTTCTTCGGCTGACGCATTACGGTTTTCACGCGCGGCCAGCTGCGGCTGACGGAGATCAGCAGCAGCATAAACAGCGCCGACCAGATGACGCGATGCGTCATGATCTCGCCCGGTGCCACCTGCTGGATCAGTTTGAAATAGGCTGGCGCAACGCCCCAGATAAAATAGGCGCCCAGCGCGAAAAAAATACCCTGGCGCGTTTGTTGTGTGTCCATCACGTACTCTCAGATTAAAAGCGCCAGTCTAAAGTAAAAACGGGCGTGCGGTTGAAATTAACCAACAAGATAGGTTGCCGTGGCGCTGGCGATATGGACGCCCGCGTCGTTATGCAGTTCGACGCGCGCGACGGAGATTTTATTCCCGGCGCGCAGCAGGCTGCTGGCGGCGATAAAGTGTTCGCCGCGTCCGGGACGCAGATAATCCACGCGCAGATCGATGGTGCCCATACGCGACAGGCGGTGACGCAGCTCCTCCTCGGTAATATGCTCCTGGCGCGTCAGAGAACTGTTGACGCAGACCAGCCCGGCGGCCACGTCCAGTACTGACGCAATAACGCCGCCGTGTAAGATCTGCTGGGCCGCATTGCCGACCAGCATGGTTTTATTGGCGAAGCGCAGTTCAGCGTAGTTTGATTCAAGCCTTTTCAGCTCCAGACCGAGCGCCTGATTAAAGGGCATATGGTAGACGAAAATTTCGCCGATAAGCTGGCGGGCCGCCGCCCGATCTAACTGAGTCTCTGACATAAAAGGATTTTCCTGGTACCGGCTGGTAAAGCGTTAGGATGTTAACAGATTGTGTATTTTATGCTGACAGGAACCTGCTTTCCACTTTAAGAAAACAGCGCTGATCTCGTTGCGGGATTGTGTGTAGAATGGCCTGCTTTTTTTATTTAATGGTCACACAGCGCTTCACCGGAGAAGACTATGCGTATGCTAATAGCGGCGGCTTTATTATTGCCCGCCTTTGCGCAGGCTCAAGAAGCCACCGTCAGGGAAGTACATGACGCGCCAGCAGTTCAGGGCAGCATTATCGCCAACCTGCTGGAAAAGCATGACAATCCCTTCGTGCTTTATCCTTATGAAAGCAATTATCTGCTTTATACCCTGACCAGCGATATGAACAAGGAAGCCATTGAATCATACGACTGGGCTGACAAAGCGAAAAAGGATGAGGTAAAATTTCAGCTCAGCCTGGCGTTTCCGCTCTGGCGCGGCATTTTGGGCGATAATTCCGTACTGGCGGCGTCCTATACTCAGCGTTCCTGGTGGCAGCTTTCCAACCGCGGCGCGTCATCGCCTTTCCGCGAGACGAACTACGAACCGCAAATTTTTCTCGGATGGGCAACGGACTACTCTTTCGCCGGCTGGACGCTGCGTGATATCGAGCTGGGCCTGAACCACCAGTCAAACGGACGTTCCGATCCGACGTCGCGCAGCTGGAACCGCGTTTATGCGCGACTGATGGCGGAAAACGGCAACCTCCTGGCGGAAATTAAGCCCTGGTATCGTCTGCCGGATGGCGAAAGCAACGATGACAACCCTGACATTACCAAGTACATGGGTTACTATCGCGCCAAATTAGGTTACCGGGTAGGCAACAGCGTCTTCAGCGTGCAGGGCAACTATAACTGGAACAGCGGTTATGGCGGCGCAGAACTGGGATGGAGCTATCCGATCAGCGAGCATGTGCGTTTCTATACGCAGGTGTTCAGTGGCTACGGCGAATCGTTAATCGATTATAATCATCGTCAGACCCGCGTCGGCGTTGGCGTAACCTTAAACGATCTGTTCTGATACAGGCCCGTACGCGGGCCTGCCACACAGTCATTGTCTCTTCGGGCGGCTATCCCGCCCGTCACATCATCATAATGCAGTGCAATACGGGGAAGACGTGTCTACGGCGGCAGTAATTAATCAGGAAGCGCTGGCTGAACAGGTATTACGCGATACCTTCGGCTATCAGCAGTTTCGCCCCGGGCAGCAAACCATCATTCAGGCGTCGCTGAGCGGCCGGGATTGTCTGGTGGTGATGCCCACCGGCGGCGGAAAATCGCTCTGTTATCAAATTCCGGCCCTGCTGCGTGATGGCCTGACGCTGGTCGTTTCGCCGCTGATTTCGCTGATGAAAGATCAGGTCGATCAGCTGCTGGCGAACGGCGTGGCGGCGGCGTGCCTGAATTCGACGCAAACGCGCGAAGAGCAGCAGGCGGTGATGGCGGGATGTCGCAGCGGCGAAATACGTCTGCTCTACATCGCGCCGGAACGTCTGATGATGGATAACTTCCTCGACAGCCTGACGCACTGGAAGCCGGCGATGCTGGCGGTGGATGAGGCGCACTGTATTTCCCAGTGGGGACATGATTTCCGCCCGGAATATGGCGCGCTGGGCCAGCTGCGCCAGCGTTTCCCGTCGCTGCCGGTGATGGCGCTGACGGCAACCGCCGATGAAACCACGCGCAATGATATTGTCCGCCTGCTGCAGTTGCACGACCCGCTGATTCAAATCAGTAGCTTCGACCGGCCGAACATCCGCTATATGCTGGTGGAAAAATTCAAGCCGACCGAACAGCTGCTGCGCTACGTGCAGGATCAGCGCGGTAAAAGCGGCATTATTTACTGCAACAGCCGGGCGAAAGTGGAAGACACGGCGGCGCGTCTGCAAAGCCGCGGTTTAAGCGTAGGCGCCTACCATGCCGGCATGGAAAACGCCCATCGCGCGCAGGTGCAGGAGGCATTTCAGCGCGACGATTTGCAAATCGTCGTGGCAACTGTCGCTTTCGGCATGGGCATTAACAAACCCAACGTGCGCTTTGTGGTGCATTTCGATATTCCGCGCAACATTGAATCCTATTATCAGGAAACCGGACGCGCCGGACGAGACGGTCTGCCTGCTGAAGCCATGCTGCTTTACGATCCGGCGGATATGGCCTGGCTACGCCGGTGTCTGGAAGAGAAAGCGCCCGGTCCGCTGCAGGATATTGAGCGTCATAAACTGAATGCGATGGGCGCGTTTGCCGAAGCGCAAACATGCCGCCGTCTGGTCCTGCTTAACTATTTCGGCGAGGGACGCCAGCAGCCGTGCGGCAACTGCGATATCTGCCTCGATCCGCCGCGTCGCTACGATGGCATGGTGGAGGCGCAGAAAGCGCTGTCGACCATCTATCGCGTCGGCCAGCGTTTTGGCATGGGCTATGTGGTTGAGGTGCTGCGCGGCGCCAGCAACCAGCGTATTCGCGAGCTGGGCCACGATAAGCTGCCGGTCTATGGCATTGGCCGCGATCAGAGCCATGAACACTGGGTCAGCGTGCTGCGCCAACTTATTCATCTTGGGCTGGTGACGCAAAACATTACGTTGCATTCCGCGCTGCAGCTCACCGAAGCGGCCAGGCCGGTTTTACGCGGCGAGGCGCCGCTGATGCTTGCCGTACCGCGGCTGGTGACGGTAAAAGCGAAATATAACAACCAGAAAAGTTACGGCGGCAACTACGACCGCAAGCTGTTCGCCAAGCTACGCAAGCTGCGCAAAGCGATCGCCGACGAAGAGAACATCCCGCCTTACGTGGTGTTTAACGATGCGACGTTGATTGAGATGGCGGAGCAGATGCCGTTGACGGCGTCGGAAATGCTCAGCGTTAACGGCGTTGGCCATCGCAAGCTGGAGCGTTTTGGCAAGCCTTTCCTGGTGATGATCCGCGAGCATGTCGACGGCGAGGAATAAATCCTCTCCGGGCGTCGCACGACGCCGCAGATAACAGATGAACCGAAAAGGATTTAGCGTAATAATCATGCGCGTCGTGAAAAGCCCGTCGGCTTTCTCACTCCATTCATCGGCAAGGAAACTGTTATGCTCGCGCTTTTTCTCACCGTCGCCGCAGTGCATTTAGTGGCACTGATGAGCCCCGGTCCTGATTTCTTTTTTGTCTCGCAAACCGCCGCCAGCCGCTCACGCAAAGAGGCGATGATGGGGGTGCTGGGCATCACGCTGGGGATAGTCATTTGGGCAGGCGTGGCGCTGATGGGACTGCACCTTATTCTGCAAAAAATGGCGTGGCTGCATGAAGTGATTATGGTGTGCGGTGGACTCTATCTGACCTGGCTGGGCTGGCAGCTGCTGCGGTCCGCGCATCGCCAGCATCGTCAGCCGGTGGAAAATGCCGAGCCGCAAGTCGCGCTGGCGAAAAAAGGCCACAGCTTCCTGAAAGGTTTCCTGACCAACCTTTCCAACCCTAAAGCCGTCATCTACTTCGGCAGCGTTTTTTCACTGTTTGTCGGCGACGACGTCGCAACCGGCACGCGCTGGGGCTTTTTGTGCTGATCATCAGTGAAACGTTCGCCTGGTTTACCCTGGTGGCGGCGGTGTTCGCGCTGCCGTGGATGCGCCGACAGTATCAGCGTATGGCGAAATGGATCGACGGCATGGCGGGAGTGCTATTCGCCGGGTTCGGCATCCATCTGATCCTTTCCCGCTGAGGGCGGCCTGGCTTACTGGTGATTTGCCGTCCGGGCAGTACTCGCTTCCTCACGTATTACTATACGCTCGGATCGCTGCGTGCTGGCCGAACGGCAACTCACTGCGCCGCCGACGGCCGTCTGGCTTTGGTGCAGGCGGCCTGGCTTACTGGTGATTTGCCGTCCGGGCAGTACTCGCTTCCTCACGTATTACTATACGCTCGGATCGCTGCATGCTGACCGAACGGCAACTCACTGCGCCGCCGACGGCCGTCTGGCTGTGGTGTAGGCGGCCTGGCTTACTGATGATTTGCCGTCCGGGCAGTACTCGCTTCCTCACGTATTACTATACGCTCGGATCGCTGCGTGCTGGCCGAACGGCAACTCACTGCGCCGTCGACGGCCGTCTGGCTGTGGTGTAGGCGGCCTGGCTACAAACGGGCGTTAAAGATAATAGGGTTGGCTGATAGCAAACAGGGAAGCGGCAGACACTGAAGCCAGGGAAGCGGGGGCAGGCAGCGGAGTAAAGCCTCCGCGTCATGGATGACGCGGCGGAGCCTCCAGGGATGGATTCACGGCGTCTTTACGTAGCTGCCTGTCCCCGCTGAGCGGAGCCTGGGCGCCCAATTCTTTGCCGCTGACCGAAACCAGAACGCCAGCCCTTTCTATGCCATCCGCCGCGCCGACGCCAGCAACGCGCCGATAGCGACAAACAGTCCGCCGAATACCCGATTCAGCAGCTTCATCTGGTGCGGGCCTTTAATCCATACCGCAATACGCCGCGCCAGCGTGGCATAGCCGATCATCACCACGATATCGAACACAATCGTAGTCACGCCCAGCACCAGATACTGCAACGCCTGCGGCTGATGGGGAATAATGAACTGCGGAAACAGTGCGGCAAGAAAAATAATGCTCTTGGGATTGGTCAGATTCACCAGCACCGCGCGCTGAAACAGACGGCGGCGCGGCATCGCGCGCGAAACCGCAGTCAAATCGATCGCGCCGGCGGCGCGCCATTGCTGAATGCCCAGCCAGATAAGATAGGCTGCGCCCGCCCACTTCAACACCTCAAACGCCAACAGCGAACGGGAAAAAAGCGCGCCTAACCCCACGCCCACCAATACAATATGCAGCCCCAGGCCCACCTGCAGTCCGGTAATCGACGCCGCGGCGCCGCGATAGCCATGGCTGATGCCGGTGCTCATCGTATTGATAGCGCCCGAACCGGGCGACAGGCTGAGGATCACGGTGGTTAACAGATAGGCCAGCCACCATTCGATAGTCATGGGTAACACTCCCTGAATGCGCAGAATTATGCCACAATACGCCATTGCCAGCGGTTGCGCTACGGCGGCTGTTTGCCGGAAGGTTTAAAGGAGTCGAGCCATGACCAGTCATAAAAAACACTGGCCAATACGGGAACAAGCTTTCGCCGCTTTTGCTACCGGGCCGCTGCTTGATTTCTGGCGTCAACGCGAAGAATGCGAATTCACCGGCATCGAAAACGTCCCGATCCGCTATGTGCGCTTCACATCGCCGGAACACGACAAAGTCATACTCATCGTGCCCGGCCGTATTGAAAGCTACGTTAAATACCCGGAACTGGCTTACGACCTCTGGCACTGCGGCTATGATATCGTGATTGTCGATCACCGCGGGCAGGGGCGATCCGGCAGGCTGTTGAAAGATGCCCATCGGGGACACGTCGTTCATTTCGAACATTATGTCGATGATCTGGAAACACTCTGCCTGAAAGAGCTGATCGCTGGCCACTACCGCCGTCGCTATGCCCTGGCGCACTCGATGGGCGGCGCTATTTTAACGCTGCTGCTGGCACGCAATCCCACGGCGTTTAACGCGGCGGTGCTGGCTTCGCCGATGTTTGGCATTTACCTGCCGATGCCTGCCTGGATGGCGCACCGCATTCTTGACTGGGCGGAAAAACGTCCGGCAATGCGTGACGGCTACGCCCTGGGAACCGGTCGCTGGCGTGCGCGGCCGTTCAGCCTGAACGAACTGACGCACAGCCGCGAACGTTATAAGCGCAACCTGCGTTTTTATGCAGACGATCCCGCGATTCGGGTTGGCGGGCCAACTTACCATTGGGTGCGCGAAGGCATTCAGGCGGGGCAGAATGTCCTGAAAAAAGCGGCAGCGATTACTACGCCGCTGCTGCTGTTGCAGGCCGGGGATGACAAAGTGGTCGATAACCGTTCGCAGGATCTCTTCTGCGCGGCGATGCAGGCCGCCGGTCATCCCTGCGAAGGCGGAAAGCCCTATGTTATTGCAGGCGCGCGTCATGAGATCCTGTTTGAAAAAGACGCCATGCGCGCCGAAGCTTTACATGCCATCGTCAATTTTTTCGAGCGGCATGATTAAATTGCACCACTCAGAACGTTACCACTCTCTTCGATACCAGAGGTTTGCATGTACCATGTTGTTGCTTCCGATCTGGATGGCACCCTGCTTTCTCCCGATCATCGTTTAACGCCCTACACTAAAGAAACGCTCCGGCTACTGACAGCGCGCGGCGTACATTTCGTTTTCGCCACCGGCCGTCATCATGTCGATGTTTCGCAGATGCGTGATAATCTGGAAATCGAAGCCTATATGATCACCTCTAACGGCGCGCGCGTGCATAACACCGCTGGCGAGCTGATCTTCAGCCACAACCTTGATGAAGATATCGCCCGCGATCTTTATGCGCTGAAGTATGACGATCCCGATATCCTTACTAACGTTTACCGCGATGATGAATGGTTTCTGAACCGGCACCGCCCGGAGGAAGAACGCTATTTCCGTGAGTCGGTGTTTACTTATCAGGTTTATCAGCCGGGTCTGCTGCCGACTGACGGCATCAGCAAGGTCTTCTTTATCTGCGACGACGCTGAAAAACTCGTGCCGCTGGAAGAAGCGATTGTGGCGCGCTGGGGCGATCGGGTGAATGTCAGCTTCTCTTTCCCCACCTGCCTGGAAGTGATGGCGGGCGGCGTGTCGAAAGGCCATGCGCTGGAAGAGGTCTCGAAGCTGTTGGGCTATTCGCTGGAAAACGCTATCGCCTTCGGCGACGGTATGAACGATAAAGAGATGCTGATTATGGCTGGTAAAGGCTACATCATGCGTAATGCCCATCAGCGTCTGAAAGATCTGCTGCCGGAGCTGGAAGTGATTGGCAGCAACGCGGAAGATGCGGTGCCGCGCACGCTGCGCCAGCTATTCCTTGCCTGAGTGTAAAAAAGGCGGCCCACGGCCGCCTGATTTATTGAGCGTTCCCGCTTTTATCTTTCGACACAGGCGCTTTGCAGCGTCGGAAAGAGAAACGCAACTCTGCCAGATTTACTGTCGCTGCAGGAACTGAACCGCCTTATCGGGGAAATCGGTAAACAGTCCTTCCACCTGCGCCCGGTTATAAAGCGCGTCATACAGCTGATTCACGTCCGTAGCCCAGTCGGGCAGCTGGTCGGCGCGCACCGTATAGGGATGGATTTGCAAATGGCTGGCGTGCGCTTCCTGCGCCAGCGGCGTCAGACGTACCGCGCCCGGCTTTGAATCGGCGCTGAACAACTCATGATAATCGGGGCCGATGCCGTCTACATGCTTCGCCAGCTCTTTCATCGCGCCTGGCTTAAACATCCAATCGTAGCTGTAGTTCACCCATTTGCCTTCGCGCAACTCTTCCGTTTCATGCGAATCGGTTTCGGTAATCAGCTGCACCAGCCGCAGATCCATACCCATTTTCGGCTCCAGTTCGGTTTTAATGCGCTTCAGCTCATTAAAATCGAAGCACTGTAGCCAGACCTTATCCTGACGGCCGCTGTAACCATAACGCTTCAGCGTCTGCAACACCGCGCTGGCGATATCTTTGCCTTCCTGATGATGAAACCAGGGCGCTTTGATCTCAGGATAGATGCCGATATTGCGGCCGGTTGAATGATTTAACCCCTGAATAAACTCAATTTCCTCTTCAAAAGTATGAATGTGAAAAGAGGAGGTGTTCATTGGGAAGCGGCCAGGCCAGGTCTGCACCTTCTTGCCTCCCACCAGCTTAAAGCCTTCGGTGAAATTCAGGCTTTTAATCTCCGCCAGCGTGAAATCGATGGCGTAGTAGCGACCATCCTTACGCGCGCGCTGGGGAAAACGTTCGGCGACATCGGTAACGCGATCGAGATAGTGATCGTGCAGCACCACCAGCCGATCGTCTTTGGTCATCACCAGATCCTGCTCAAGAAAGTCCGCACCCTGCGCATAGGCCATCGCCTTGGCGGGCAGCGTATGTTCAGGCAGGTAGCCGCTGGCCCCCGGTGCGCGATAACGATCTTGTCAGGCCCCTGCGCGTTGACGCCGCAGGCGACGGCGAGCAGCGCCGTCGCGATTAACCGTTTTGCTTTCATTTTTCACCCTCATGCTGCATCTGGCGTTTGTGCTTAGTCTCGCTCAGCATGGTCAGCAGCAGCAGGATCACCGCCAGCACGCAGCCGCCGATCATAATCAGAAAACCGCCGTCCCAGCCGAAATAGTCCACGGTATAACCGACAATCGCGCTTGCCGCGACGGAGCCGCCAAGATAACCAAACAGGCCGGTAAAGCCCGCCGCGGTGCCCGCCGCCTTTTTCGGCGCCAGCTCCAGCGCATGCAGGCCGATAAGCATTACCGGGCCGTAAATCAGGAAGCCGATAACGATCATACAGGCCATATCCACGCCCGGATTGCCAACCGGGTTGAGCCAGTAAATGACGGTGGCGATGGTCACCAACACCATAAAAAATACGCCGGTCGCGCCGCGGTTGCCTTTGAATACCTTATCCGACATCCAGCCGCACAGCAGCGTGCCGGGAATGCCTGCATATTCGTAGAGAAAATAGGTCCAGGAGGATTTATCCAGCGCAAAGTGCTTCACTTCCTTCAGGTAGGTCGGCGACCAGTCGAGAATACCGTAGCGCAGCAGGTAGACAAAAACGTTCGCCAGCGCGATATACCACAGCAGTTTGTTGGGCAGCACGTACTGCATAAAGATCTGTTTCGCCGTCAGCTCTTGTTCGTGCTGCTCGTTATAATCGGGCGGATAATCGTTTTTATACTCTTCAATCGGCGGCAGACCGCACGACTGCGGCGTATCGCGCATCAGCGCAAAAGCAATCAGCGCGACGACAATTGCGGCGAACGCGGGCATGTAAAGCGCCGCCTTCCAGTCGTTGAACCAGGCCATACCAAGCAGAAACAGCAGTGGGGGGATGCCGCCGCCGACGTTATGCGCGCAGTTCCAGACCGAGACGATGCCGCCGCGCTCTTTCTGAGACCACCAGTGAACCATAGTGCGTCCGCAAGGCGGCCAGCCCATGCCCTGAAACCAGCCGCAAACAAACAGCAGCGTGAACATAATCATAATGCTGGAGGTGGCCCAGGGAACAAAGCCCATCACCAGCATCACCAGCGCCGCCATTATCAGGCCGGCGGGCAGGAAAACGCGTGGATTTGAGCGGTCGGAGACCGAACCCATAATAAATTTCGAAAAGCCATAGGCAATGGAGATGCCGGAGAGGGCAAAGCCGAGATCGCCGCGTGAAAAGCCTTGCTCCACCAGATAAGGCATGGCCAGCGCGAAGTTTTTTCGTACCAGATAGTAGGCGGCGTAACCGAAAAAGATGCCGATAAAGATCTGCCAACGCAGACGGCGGTAAAGCGGATCGGTGCGATCCGCCGCCACGCGGGATTGGTGTGGTGCTGGCTTAAAAATGCTAAGCATAAAAAGGCCTCCAGAGGCGAGAATGTTTTTAAACACGCATAAAATGAGCGAAAAGGGGCATTTTTTTGCCCGATGTTCTATTTCGCGCAAAGAATAGTGGTTGAGGATGAAATTGACTGTGAGGTAAAGCGCAAATGTTACAGTTTTATGACAAAGGGTTGTAACCGATGTCACAAAAAGGCGCCATACAGGGTAGTGCGGCGTGGTAGGGCGCCAGAGCGGGCCAGTTAAGGACTGCCACAGGAGTATCAGGAGGCGCTTTTGCGCAAAATAAGAACAGATGTCAACCACTAAGTCGCCAGGCGCAGCGAACATTCCGCTACAATAGCCGCCTGTTTAGCTGGAGACATCAACTGTGGCATTACTGATTATTACTACTATTTTGTGGGCCTTTTCGTTCAGCCTGATTGGCGTTTATCTGGCGGGGCAGGTGGACAGCGTTTTTTCCGTGTTGGTGCGCCTGGCGCTGGCGGCGCTGGTATTTCTGCCGTTCCTGCGCTGGCGCGGCTATCGCGCCTCTACGCTGCTGCTCTATATGCTGGTCGGGATGTTGCAGCTCGGCATTATGTATCTGCTGAGTTTTGAGGCGTATCTCTATCTTAGCGTGCCGGAATTCCTGCTGTTTACCGTTATGACGCCGCTGTACGTCACGCTGATATATGACCTGATTAGTGGTCGTGGCGTGCGCATCGGCTATGCGCTCAGCGCGCTGCTGGCGGTGATCGGCGCAGCGATTATTCGCTACGACCAGCTGAGCGAGCATTTCTGGACCGGCCTGCTGCTGGTGCAGCTGGCCAATATCTGCTTTGCCGTCGGGATGGTCGGGTACAAACGTTTACAGGAAACACGCCCGATGCCGCAGCATACCGCCTTTTCCTGGTTTTATATCGGCGCGGTGCTGGTGGCGATCGTCGCCTGGTTTCTGTGGGGCAACCCGCAGAAACTGCCGACCACGCATCTGCAATGGGGAATACTGATCTGGCTGGGCGTTGTCGCTTCCGGGCTGGGCTATTTTATGTGGAACTACGGCGCGACGCAGGTTGATGCCGGCACGCTGGGCATTATGAATAATATGCATGTGCCAGCGGGACTGTTGGTAAACCTGGCGATTTGGCAGGAGCAGCCGGACTGGCCGCCTTTTATTATCGGCGGTGGGCTGATTGTCGCTTCGTTATGGATACATCGTCGCTGGGTTCTTCGCTAAAGAAAGTACCGGATTTATTGTTGAATCCGGTACTTTTTAATTAACCAATAATTTCTTTCTTGAAGCGGGAAAGAATATTGTTCACACCATCTTCGATCGCTTTACCCAGACGGCTGCCAAAATCCTGCCCGGTTTGCTGTGCAGCTTCTACTTCATAACCTAAGTTAAATACGCCATTCAGTACTTTAGTTGCATCGCTAAAAAAATTTCCAAATACAGATGAGAGACAATCTTCAATTTTTCCTGCGCCGCTTACAGCCTGGATTTCGATTACAGATAATTCTTTCATTTCTAAACCCTCATAATTGATATTTTAATGTCGGGAATCTTTTTTCCCTGAGGGATTATGCTTTGTGCGATTAAAGGGTCAATTAATTAAGATTCATCTTTTAATTAAACATGACTGATAATCAGGAGGATATTACATTTTTGAAAATATACTTATTTTCCCGGCCGGGCGGACCGACCGGGAAATATTAACCGACCGGCGATGAATGACGTGAAGCGTCGCGCACAAAAGGGAGATGCTGGCAGGCATGCTGGCGCGCGGAGCGAATAAAGGCGTCGATAACCGGCTGCCGCTGTTCACCATCCCTGACCGCCGCATAAAGGCGGCTCCACAACCCGTCGCCCAGAGTTTTTGTCACAATCAGGCCCTGACGCTCGAAGTTTTCCACCACCCAGTGCGGCAGCGCGGCGATGCCCATATGCGCCGCGACCATCTGTACCAGCAGCAGCGTGTTATCGACGCTTTTCAGCGTCGGGCTGACGCTGGCGGGCTGTAAAAAATGCCGCCAGATATCGAGACGCTGACGCTGCACCGGATAGATCATTAATACTTCCTGAGCGAGATCCTCCGGCGTAATCACGCCGACGCGCGCCAGCGGATGATCCGGCGCCAGCACCAGACGCACTTCGAAATCGAACATCGGCGAATAGTGCAGACCGCTGCGCGGCAGGATATCGGAGGTCAGCACCACATCCAGCTCGCCCTGCTGTAGCGCAGGCTGCGGATCGAAGGTGACGCCCGATTTAAAATCCATCACTACCTGCGGCCAGCTTTGACGGAATGTATCCAGCGCTGGCGTCAGCCACTGGATGCAGCTGTGGCACTCAATGGCGATGCGCAGCGTCGTCTGATGCGGCTCATGACAGGCCTGCAACGCCTGCTGAATCTGCGGCAGAACCTGCTCCGCGAGCTGTAACAGGATCTCACCCTGCGGCGTAAAGCGCAGCGGCTGACTTTTACGCACAAACAGGCGGAAACCGAGGCGCTGCTCAAGATCGCTGAACTGATGAGATAACGCCGACTGAGTTTGATGAAGCTGCGCCGCCGCTGCGGCCAGAGAGCCGGTATGCCTGAGAGCCTGCAACGTTCGCAGGTGCCTGATTTCGATCATGAGAGTCCTTCACATCGACAATGAACAATTTGCGCTTGAGGAATATACAGTACCTGCAGATTATAGCGGTGTAAACATCTGGACGGCTAAACATCTTGGCAGCGGGTCATTTTACGTTTGGGCAGGGTTCGCAACCTGCGAACTGCGGCTCGCCCCGGTTGCTTAACGCTGGCCGTACGTAAACTGACCGCGCCGTCCGCGCCAAATTAATGAATTTCGATGGAGAAACAGCATGACTATTCTGAATCATACGCTCGGCTTTCCCCGCGTCGGCCTGCGCCGCGAACTGAAAAAAGCGCAGGAAAGCTATTGGGCTGGCAACAGCAGCCAGGAAGAGCTGCTGGCGGTTGGACGTGAACTTCGCGCCCGCCACTGGCAGCAGCAGAAAGACGCTGGGGTGGATATCGTGCCGGTGGGCGATTTCGCCTGGTATGATCATGTACTGACCACCAGCCTGCTGCTGGGCAACGTGCCGGCACGTCATCAGAATAAAAATGGCGCCGTCGATCTGGATACGCTGTTCCGCATCGGACGCGGTCGCGCGCCGACCGGCGAACCGGCGGCAGCAGCGGAAATGACCAAATGGTTCAATACCAACTATCACTATATGGTGCCGGAGTTCACGAAAGGGCAGCAGTTCCGTCTGAGCTGGACGCAGCTGCTGGATGAAGTGGACGAAGCGCTGGCGCTGGGCCACAAAGTGAAGCCGGTGCTGCTTGGCCCGGTGACCTACCTGTGGCTGGGCAAGGTGAAGGGCGAACAGTTCGATCGTCTGAGCCTGCTGAATGATATTTTGCCGGTTTACCAGCAGGTGCTGGCGGAACTGGCGAAGCGCGATATCGAATGGGTGCAGATTGATGAGCCTGCGCTGGTGCTGGAGCTGCCGCAGGCGTGGCTGGAGGCCTTTAAGCCCGCTTATCAGGCGTTGCAGGGCCACAGCAAGCTGCTGCTGACGACCTACTTCGACAGCATCGGTCAGAATATTGCAACCATTCGTGAACTGCCGGTGCAGGGCCTGCATGTCGATTTGGTTCACGGCAAGGATGACGCCGCGACGCTGAACGCGCAGTTACCGTCTTCCTGGCTGCTTTCTCTGGGCGTGATCAATGGCCGCAACGTCTGGCGCGCCGACCTGAGCAGCTGGTTTACGCGTTTGCAGCCGCTGGCGGCGCAGCGTCAGCAGCTCTGGATCGGCTCCTCCTGCTCGTTGCTGCACAGCCCGATCGATCTCAACACAGAAACCCGTCTGGATGACGAAGTAAAAAGCTGGTTCTCGTTCGCCCTACAGAAGTGTGGCGAGCTGGCGCTGCTGAGCAAGGCGCTGAATAACAACGACGCCGCCTCGCTGGAAGCCTGGAGCGCGCCCATCCGCGCCCGCCGCAGTTCGACACGCGTGCATAACGCCGCAGTGGCGCAGCGTCTGGCAGCCATCAGCGCGCAGGACAGCGAGCGTCAAAGCAGCTACGCCGAACGCGCCAAAGCGCAGCGTCAACGCTTTAACCTGCCCGCCTGGCCAACCACCACCATCGGCTCTTTCCCACAAACGACGGAGATCCGTGGCCTGCGCCTCGATTTCAAACAGGGTCGTCTGGACAGCAATCATTATCGCACCGGCATTGCGGAGCATATCAAACAAGCGATCGTCGAACAGGAGCGTCTGGGGCTGGATGTGCTGGTGCATGGCGAAGCTGAGCGCAACGACATGGTGGAGTATTTTGGCGAGCATCTCGACGGCTTTGTCTTTACCCAGAACGGCTGGGTGCAGAGCTACGGTTCGCGCTGCGTGAAGCCGCCGGTGATTATCGGCGACGTCAGCCGTCCTGAGCCGATTACCGTTGAGTGGGCGAAGTATGCCCAATCGCTGACCGACAAACCGGTAAAAGGTATGCTGACCGGCCCGGTGACGATTCTTTGCTGGTCGTTCCCGCGTGAGGACGTGTCGCGTGAAACCATCGCCAAACAGATCGCGCTGGCGCTGCGCGATGAGGTGGCGGATCTGGAGCAGGCGGGCATCGGTATTATTCAGATTGACGAACCGGCGCTGCGCGAAGGGTTGCCGCTGCGCAAATCTGACTGGGCGGCCTATCTCAACTGGGCGGTGGACGCTTTCCGTCTTAACGCCGCCGTGGCGCAGGACGATACGCAGATCCATACCCATATGTGTTATTGCGAGTTCAATGACATCATGGATTCTATTGCCGCGCTGGACGCCGATGTGATTACCATCGAAACCTCACGCTCTGATATGGAGCTGCTGGAGTCGTTTGAAGAGTTCGATTATCCGAACGAAATCGGCCCAGGCGTGTATGACATTCACTCGCCGAACGTGCCTGACGTCGAGTGGATCGAGGCGCTGCTGCGTAAAGCGGCGAAGCGTATTCCGGTTGAGCGTCTGTGGGTCAACCCGGACTGCGGCCTGAAAACGCGCGGCTGGACTGAAACCCGCCTGGCGCTGGCCAACATGGTGCAGGCGGCGCGCAAGCTGCGTGAGGAAAACGCATAAATTTTTCTACGGATGTTTTGTTGTGGTGAGAAGGGGCGCTGTGCGCCCCTTTTTATTAGCGATTCGGCTTCACGCCATACTGATGGAACCACGCCAGCATCCGTTGCCAACCATCTTTTGCCGACGCTTCGTGATAGCTGGGACGGTAATCGGCGTTAAAGGCGTGCCCCGCTTCGGGATAGACAATGATCTCCGCCGTGGCGTTGGCCGCGTTCAGCGCCTGGCGCATGGTTTCGATGCTCTCCAGCGGGATGCCTTCATCTTTCGCGCCATACAGACCCAACACCGGCGCATTCAGATCGACGGCGATATCAACCGGGTGTTTCGACTGCTTCATCGTCTTTTCGCCGACCAGACGCCCATACCAGGCGACGCCCGCTTTCAGCTGAGGATTGTGCGCTGCGTAAAGCCAGACGATGCGGCCACCCCAGCAGAAGCCGGTAATCGCCATATTGCGCATATCGCCGCCGTGTCGCGCCGCCCAGTTGGCGACGTGATCGAGATCCGCCAGCACCTGTGCATCAGGTACTTTACTGACCAGTTCCTCAAACAGCTGTTTGATATCGCTGTATTCACTGGGATCGCCCTGACGGAAATAGAGTTCCGGCGCCACGGCCAGGTAGCCTTCTGCGGCAAGGCGGCGACAAATGTCGCGGATATGTTCGTGAACGCCAAAAATTTCCTGTACCACCAGCACAACCGGCAGCGGGCCATTTGCTTCTTTCGGGCGCGCGAACCAGGCGGGCATATTTTCGCCCTGGGTGTTAATGGTGGTATCGCCGCCCTGAATGGCGTCGTTATCGGTGATGATGGTCGTGGAAGCCGTGGGCGCCGCCGCAGGAGCGAACCCGCGATTACGCTCTTTCTGAGCCAGATTGTCTTCGGTTTTCATTGTTCTCTCCGTGCTGCTGGTAGCGCAATCCGGTAACTATAGCCAAAATCAGCAAGGGTCTCCGGTCTGCATATCTCACATCTCTTTAACATTCTGCTGAATAAAGACACACAGCAAGTTGTGGCAAACAGGTGATACATAACGTTTTAATGTGATTCTTGTCACACTGTTTTTTCATGAAAATGTAACTTTCATTTTTGCTGTTGATTTATCTCACATATTTTTCGCAGGGCATCCCGTAAAGTAGCGCGATTAACTGATTTTTCTCAGGAGGAAATATGGCCCAGTCAGATGTGTTTCATTTAGGACTTACCAAAGCGGACCTGCAGGGCGCCACGCTGGCTATCGTGCCGGGCGATCCTGAGCGCGTAAAAAAGATTGCCGCGCTGATGGATAATGCGCAGCCTCTCGCCTCGCACCGTGAATTCACCAGCTGGCGCGCCGAGCTGGACGGCAAAGCGGTAATCGTCTGCTCCACCGGCATCGGCGGGCCCTCTACCTCTATCGCGGTGGAAGAACTGGCGCAGCTGGGCATTCGCACCTTTTTGCGCGTCGGCACCACTGGCGCCATTCAGCCTGATATTAAGGTTGGCGATGTGCTGGTGACTACCGCAGCGGTCCGTCTCGACGGCGCCAGCCTGCATTTCGCGCCGATGGAGTTTCCCGCCGTCGCCGATTTCGCCTGCACTACCGCGCTGGTGGACGCGGCGAAAGCCGCCGGTGCCGAACCACATATTGGCGTGACCGCTTCTTCCGACACCTTTTATCCGGGGCAAGAGCGTTACGATACTTATTCAGGCCGCGTCGTCAGCCGTTTCCAGGGCTCGATGAAAGAGTGGCAGCAGATGGGCGTGCTGAACTATGAAATGGAGTCCGCCACGCTGCTGACTATGTGCGCCAGTCAGGGACTGCGCGCCGGTATGGTGGCAGGCGTGATCGTGAACCGCACGCAGAAAGAGATCCCGGACGCCGCGACCATGAAACAGACCGAAAGCAACGCGATCGCCATCGTGGTCGACGCGGCGCGCCGCCTGCTGGCGTAACCGCTCAGGGCTGGCTTCGCGTCGGCCCATTTTTTTGTGTGGACATTCATACAGCGCGCCTCTACCTTTGCTCTGTTTGCAGCGGGAAGGAGAAGGTGCGGTGGATAATCAACTGATCGTCGGCGTCAGTTTTGCGTTGGCCGGCGGGCTGGCCGGCTGGCTGTTCGCGCATTTTCGCGCGCTGCAACAGCAGGCCGCGCAGGAGACAGAGCGACGGCTGCTGGAACAGGCGCTGGCTCAGGCGCAGCAGCAGGAAGCGCAGCTGCGACAGCAGTGTCAGATGGAACAGCAGCAGCTGCAACAGCGCGAAAAAGAGCTGCGTCAGCTGCATGGCTCGCTGACCGCCGCCCAGGAAAAACTCCAGCACTTCGACTACTGGCGCAATGAATGCGAGCAGTTGAGCCGTGAACTGCGCAATCAGCTGGAGGTTAACAGCGCTCAGGAAGCGGAGCTGCGCGAAGTCACTATCCGTCTTGAAGAAACCCGCCTTGCCGCCGAAGAGAAGCAGCGCCTGCTGACCAACAGCGAGCAGCGTCTCAGCGCCCAGTTTGAAAACCTCGCCAATCGCATCTTTGAACAGAGCGGCCGTCGTGTCGATGAACAGAACCGGCAGAGTTTGAACGGCCTGATCGCGCCGCTGCGCGAGCAGCTCGATGGCTTCCGACGTCAGGTGCAGGAGAGCTTTGGCCAGGAGGCACGCGAGCGCCATACGCTGGCGCATGAGATCCGCAACCTGCAACAGCTCAATGCGCAGATGGCGCAGGAAGCCATTAACCTTACCCGCGCGCTGAAAGGCGACAATAAAACCCAGGGCAACTGGGGCGAGGTGGTGCTGACCCGCGTACTGGAGGCGTCCGGCCTGCGTGAGGGGCATGAGTACGAAACCCAGGTAAATATTCAGGTCGACGCGCAAAGCCGCATGCAGCCGGATGTGATTGTGCGTCTGCCGCAGGGCAAGGACGTGGTCGTTGATGCGAAGATGACGCTGGTAGCCTATGAACGCTACTTCAACGCGGAAGATAAGGTCACGCGCGACCAGGCAATTGACGAGCATATCGCCGCCATTCGCGGCCATATCCGCCTGCTGAGCCGTAAAGATTATCAACAATTGCCCGGTTTACGATCGCTGGATTATGTGCTGATGTTTATCCCTGTCGAGCCGGCGTTTCTGCTGGCGATCGATCGTCAGCCGGAGCTGATCAGCGAGGCGCTGAAGCACAATATTATGCTGGTCAGCCCCACCACGCTGCTGGTGGCGCTGCGCACCATCAATAATCTCTGGCGTTATGAACACCAGAGCCGCAACGCCCAGCGCATCGCCGATCGCGCCGCGCGGCTGTATGACAAGATGCGGCTGTTTGTCGATGATATGACCAGCATGGGACAGAATCTCGACAGGGCGCAGGAGAGTTACCGGCAGGCGATGAAAAAGCTGTCGGAAGGGCGCGGCAACTTGATCGCCCAAAGTGAAAGCTTTCGTCATTTAGGCGTGGAAATAAAGCGCGGCATCAATCCCCGGCTGGTAGAGCAGGCGATGCCGGAAAGCGCGCTGCCGGATGACGATGACGAGGACACTGACGCGGCGGAAAACGCGTCGGAGCAGGGCGCCGCAACCTGGCATGACAGCATTCGGCGCATCAATGAATAACGCCAGGCTGACGTGCCTGACTACGGGGACTCTGTTACACTGCAAAGATATTTGATTGTGGAGCAGGTGAAGCACATGGCAGATGAATCCAGGGAAACGACACACTTCGGCTTTCGCACCGTAGCAAAAGACGAAAAGGCGGACATGGTAGCGGGCGTCTTTCACTCCGTTGCCGCGAAATATGACCTGATGAACGATTTGATGTCGATGGGAATCCATCGTATCTGGAAACGTTTTACCATCGACTGCAGCGGCGTGCGTCGTGGTCAGCGCGTGTTGGATCTGGCTGGCGGCACCGGCGACCTGACGGCGAAATTTTCGCGTCTGGTGGGCGAAACCGGGCAGGTGGTGCTGGCAGACATCAACAGCTCTATGTTGCAAATGGGCCGCGAAAAGTTACGCAACAGCGGCGTGATCGGCAACGTCAGCTATGTGCAGGCGAACGCCGAAGCTCTGCCTTTCCCGGACAACTATTTCGACTGTATCACTATCTCTTTCGGCCTGCGCAACGTCACGGAAAAAGAGAAGGCGCTGGCCTCCATGTTTCGTGTTCTCAAGCCGGGCGGACGTCTTCTGGTGCTGGAGTTTTCTAAACCGGTACTGGAACCTCTGAGCAAAGTGTACGACGCTTATTCATTCCATGTGCTGCCGCGTATCGGCGAGCTGGTGGCGAAAGACGCCGAAAGCTACCGTTATCTGGCGGAATCGATCCGTATGCATCCCGATCAGGAAACCCTGAAATCGATGATGATGGATGCCGGTTTCGAAAACACCTCGTACCACAACCTGACGGGCGGAATTGTCGCTCTGCACCGCGGGTTCAAGTTTTAAGCAGGAAAGCGAATGACGTTAACCCCGCTGTTAACCGCCGGTCTGGAGACCGCACTGAATCGAGTTCTTTATCGCGACCGAGGCCTGAAAGCGGCCCGACAGCGTCTGAATGGCCGCGTGTTGCAGCTGCGGCTAGAGGAGCTGGCGCAGCCGATTACGCTGGTGTTCAGCGAACAACAGGTAGATGTGCTGGGTGACTGGCAGGATCGCTGCGACTGTACGGTGAAAACGCGTCTGTCGCTGCTGCCGAAACTGCGCGACCGTCAGCAGCTGACCGGAATGATCCGCAGCGGCGAGCTGGAGGTCGAGGGCGATCTGCAGGTGGTTCAGCAGTTCTCCGCGCTGGTGGATATGGCGGAGCTCGATCCGGCCGAATACCTCGCGCCCTGGACCGGCGACATTCTCGCGCAGAGCCTCAGCAATGTCGTCCGACGCGGCTTTCAGCTGGTGCGCGGCGATGTCCAGCGCAAACAGCGCTACCTGACGGAAACCCTGACCGAAGAGTGGCGCGTCGCGCCCGGTCCGCTGGAGATGGCCTGGTATGGTGATGAGGTCGAGGCGCTGGAGCGCCAGGCCCGTCAATTTGAACAACGTCTGCAAAAGCTGGAGGCGAAATGACGCCCGGAGAAATTCGCCGCCTCTATTTCATCATCAAAGTTTTCCTCAGCTACGGTCTGGATGAGCTGATCCCGCGCCTGCGCATTACCCTGCCGATCCGCCTCTGGCGGCGCGGCGTTTTCTGGCTGCCTAACCGCCATAAAGATCTGGAGCTGGGCGTGCGGTTGCGCATGGCGCTGGAAGAGCTGGGGCCGGTATGGATCAAGTTCGGGCAGATGATGTCCACCCGTCGCGATCTCTTTCCGCCGCAAATTGCCGATCAGCTGGCGATCTTGCAGGATCGCGTCGCGCCTTTCGACGGCGCTCGCGCGAAAGAGCAGATTGAAAAGTCGCTCGGCGGCCCGGTTGAATCCTGGTTCGATGATTTCGATATTACGCCGCTGGCGTCCGCCTCTATCGCGCAGGTGCATACCGCGACGCTGAAAGAGAACGGCAAAGCGGTGGTGATCAAAGTTATCCGCCCGGATATTTTACCGGTGATCAAGGCGGACATGCGGTTGATTTATCGTCTCGCCCGCTGGCTGCCGCGCCTGATGCCGGCAAGCCGTCGTCTGCGTCCGGTAGAAGTAGTGGCGGATTATGAAAAAACGCTGATCGATGAGCTGAACCTGCTGCGCGAAGCGGCGAACGCCATTCAGCTGCGCCGTAACTTTGAAAACAGCAATATGCTCTACGTGCCGGAAGTCTACTCCGACTACTGCAGCGAAGGGATGCTGGTGATGGAGCGTATCTACGGCATTCCTGTCAACGATGTGGTGGCGCTGGAGCAGCATGGCGTCAATATGCGTCTGCTGGCGGAACGCGGCGTACAGGTCTTCTTTACCCAGGTTTTCCGCGACAGCTTCTTCCATGCCGATATGCATCCCGGCAATATCTTCGTCAGCTATGAGCATCCGCACGATCCGCTCTATATCGGTATCGACTGCGGCATCGTCGGCTCGCTGAACAAAGCGGACAAACGTTACCTGGCGGAAAACTTTATCGCCTTCTTTAACCGCGACTACCGTAAAGTGGCCGAGCTGCATGTTGATTCCGGTTGGGTGCCAGCCGACACCAACGTAGAAGATTTTGAATTCGCCATTCGCACCGTGTGCGAACCGATTTTTGAAAAGCCGCTGGCGGAAATCTCTTTCGGCCATGTGCTGCTGAATCTGTTCAACACCGCGCGCCGCTTCAATATGGAAGTGCAGCCGCAGCTGGTGCTGCTGCAAAAAACGCTGCTCTATATCGAAGGAGTAGGGCGACAGCTCTATCCGCAGCTCGATCTGTGGAAAACCGCGAAGCCGTTCCTCGAAGACTGGATCAAGGATCAGGTAGGCATTCCGGCGATTATCCGTTCGGTGAAAGAGAAAGCGCCGTTCTGGGCCGAGCGTCTGCCGGAGCTGCCGGATCTGTTTTATGACAGCATGCGCCAGCATAAGCGTTTGCAGCACAGCGTCGATCGCCTGGCGAACGAGCTGAGCGTTCAGCGCGAGCGGCAGCATCAGTCGCGTTATCTGTTCGGCATTGGCGCCACGCTGCTGCTGAGCGGCACGGCGCTGCTGATTACCCGTCCGGGTATGGACGCGACGCCGACGATCATGATTATCGCTGGCCTGTGCGCCTGGCTGATCGGATGGCGCCGTTCAAGCTAATTGTCAGGAAAGGTAAAATCGCGCTTTGCGGCCAGGGGGACGGGCTTACGCATCGTCACTGGCCCATAAGCTGAGGTATACTGCCTCTCCACTCGTTTTCACACTTCTTTTTATCAGAGGCATACTCATGGGCGGTATCAGTATTTGGCAGTTACTCATCATTGCCGTGATCGTGGTCCTTCTTTTCGGCACCAACAAACTGCGTAATCTTGGCTCCGATTTAGGCTCATCGATCAAAGGTTTTAAAAAAGCGATGAGCGATGACGACAAAGAGACGCATAAACAGCAGGATGCTGAATTTGATACGCGGCCGCTGGTAGATAAGCAGGCGACCACGACAAATAAAGAAGAGGCCAAAAAAGATAAAGAGCAGGTATAAAACGTGTTCGACATAGGTTTTAGCGAACTGGTTTTGGTGTTCGTTATCGGACTGGTAGTGCTGGGTCCGCAGCGTTTGCCGATAGCGGTAAAAACGGTCGTCGGCTGGATTCGCGCCATGCGTTCGCTGGCGGCGAACGTCCAGAACGAACTGGCGCAAGAGTTAAAACTGCAGGAGTTACAGGACAGCCTGAAGAAAGTCGAGCAGGCCAGCAAGAATTCACTTTCTCCAGAGTTGAAGGAATCGATGGAAGAGCTGCGTAAAACGGCGGACTCGATGCGTCGTTCCTACCTGGGCGAAAACGAGCAGGCCGATGACGAAGCGCACACGATTCACAACCCGCTGATCAAGCCGCAGGACGAGCATACCGGCGTAACGCCTGGCAGCGCTGACCATCAGGCCAGCGCGCCAGCGCAGAAGCCGGAAGCCGTAGCGTCGGACGCTGACGCCGCGCCAGCTGCTGCTCAGCATGACAGCGCGCCGAAGCCGAAGCCGCAGGCGGCGGTGAATGCCGCCGCGCCGGAAATGCAGCCTGTCGGCAAGCCGGTCAATACGTCCGCCGCGTCGGCTGAACCCGCTGCCGCTCCGGCTGCGAAAACGGAAAACGCGTCGCCAGCGACGCCCGCAGGCCAGGCCGCCGCTTCCGTCACTGCGCCTGTCGCCGGGGAAAAGCCCGCCTCTTTCACTCAACCAACGATGAATGACGAACATGGCCGTTGAAGATACCCAACCGCTTATCAGCCACCTGATCGAGCTGCGTAAACGGCTGCTTAACTGCATTATCGCCGTGCTGGCTATCTTTCTTGCGCTGGTTTACTTCTCTAACGATATCTACCAGCTGGTCTCGGAGCCGCTGATTAAGCAGATGCCAGCGGGCGCCAGCATGATCGCCACCGACGTGGCTTCGCCGTTCCTGACGCCGATTAAGCTCACTATCATCGTTTCCGTCTTTCTGGCGGTGCCGGTCATTCTTTACCAGATTTGGGCTTTTGTCGCGCCGGCGCTGTATCGTCATGAGCGTCGTCTGGTGATGCCGCTGCTGTTCTCCAGCACGCTGCTGTTTTATATCGGCGTGGCGTTCGCCTATTTCGTCGTGTTCCCGATGGCGTTTGGCTTTTTTGCTAAAACCGCACCGCAGGGCGTCACGATGGCGACCGATATCACCAGCTATCTCGATTTCGTTATGACGCTGTTCATGGCCTTCGGCGTCGCGTTTGAAGTGCCGATCGCCATCGTGCTGCTGTGCTGGACTGGCGTTACCACCCCTGAAATGCTGCGTCAGAAGCGCCCCTATATGCTGGTTGGCGCGTTTGTCGTCGGCATGCTGCTGACGCCGCCCGATGTTTTTTCGCAAACTTTGCTCGCTATTCCGATGTACTGCCTGTTTGAGGTTGGCGTATTCTGTTCGCGCTTCTATGTAGGCAAAGGACGTCAGGATCGCGAAGAAGAGCAAGATAATGGCACCTGACGTTTAACGCAGGGCCCGCCAGCGCGGGGAACATTCATCGCTAACCGCCCATTACGGGCGGTTAACATTTTCAGGACATACCATGTTTGATATCGGTGTAAACCTGACCAGCACGCAGTTTGCGAAAGATCGTGAGCAGGTGGTGACGCGTGCGCGCGAAGCAGGCCTCACCGGCATGCTGATTACCGGCACCAACGCTTTGGAGAGCCAGCAGGCGCAGAGCCTGGCGCAGCGCCATCCCGATTTCTGCTGGTCGACGGCTGGCGTTCATCCCCATCATGCCAGCGAATGGTCGGCGGATACGGCCGCGACGCTGCGTCGCCTGGCGGAATATCCGCAGGTGGTCGCCATCGGCGAATGCGGACTCGACTTCAACCGTAACTTTTCCGCGCACGAGCAGCAGGAATATGCGTTCGACGCGCAGCTGGCGCTGGCGGCGGAACTGCAAATGCCGGTATTCCTGCACTGCCGCGACGCCCATGAACGCTTTGTCGCGGTGCTGAAACCCTGGATTGCGCGTCTGCCCGGCGCGGTAGTGCACTGCTTTACCGGAACGGCGGACGAACTGGCGGAGTGCCTGGATATGGGGCTGTCGGTGGGCATTACCGGTTGGGTATGCGACGAACGGCGCGGCATGACGCTGCGCGAACTGCTGCCGCAGATCCCGGCAGACCGGCTGTTGCTGGAGACGGATGCGCCCTGGCTGCTGCCGCGCGATATGCGCCCGCGTCCAACGTCACGACGCAACGAGCCCTGCTTCCTGCCGCATATCGTGCAGCAGGTAGCGCTGTGGCGCGGCGAGGATGCCGCCTGGCTGGCGCAGCAAACCGACGCCAACAGCCGTCGTCTGTTCCGTCTGTAAGCGCGCGCGGTAAGGGAATATCAGGCTTTACGAAAGGCGCCGTTCTCGACGCTCTGTTTGACCTGTTTGTTTAGCAGGTTAAGCAGCAGCATGGAGCGCGCTTCGCCGTCAGGCTCGGTAAAAATCGCTTCCAGCCCTTCCAGCGCGCCTTTGATGATGACCACTTTGTCGCCAGGACAGGGCGTATCGGGATCGACCATGGTTTCCGGCGTGCCGGTGCGTAACGCGTCGATCACATCCGGCGGCACGATCGCCGGCTGAGCGCCAAAACGGACGAAGTGGCTGACGCCGCGCGTCGCGCTAATAGTGGTGGTGTGAATATCTTCCGGGTCGAATTCAATAAAAAGATAGTTAGGAAACAGCGGTTCTTCTACCGTGGTTCGTTTGCCGCGCACAATTTTTTCCATGGCGATCATTGGGCTCAGGCAATGTACCGCCTGCCGTTCCAGATGCTCTTTAGCGCGTAATAACTGACCACGTTTGCAGTAAAGGAGATACCAGGATTCCATAATGTCACTTTCCAATTATTGAAGGCTAAGAATAGCAAAACTGCTTTCAGAGCGATAGCGAGATTGCGCGGCGCCAGCGCCCTCCAGCCCCGCTTTTTTCCATGCTAATCCTTAACATAAATCCCGAAAAATGCAGTTTTGACTGGATCGAATGGCGCAATTTACGGAATTGCAAATTGACGAACGCCGCGTCGGTGGTTCAGACTCGCAGCGCAACCTGTTAACAATAAAGAAAAGCATCGCCCGCAGGCTTGCGATATAGGTGCCGTTATCCTGCCGACGGCACGCACACAAACCTCAGCATAGCCGGTGAATCCTCCTTATAATGGCTGATTCTGCGGCCTGAATAATGAATCTGATGAAATACCACGACTTACGCGAGTTCCTTACGCTGCTTGAACAGCGTGGCGAGTTAAAACGTATAACGCTGGAGGTCGATCCCGTTCTGGAGATGACCGAGATCGCTGACCGCACCCTGCGTGCTGGCGGCCCGGCTCTGCTGTTTGAAAATCCCAAGGGCTATGACATGCCGGTGCTGTGCAACCTGTTCGGCACGCCGAAGCGCGTGGCGTTGGGCATGGGACAGGAAGAGGTCAGCGCGCTGCGTGAGGTAGGCAAGCTGCTGGCGTTTCTTAAAGAACCAGAGCCGCCGAAAGGGTTTCGCGATCTGTTCGACAAAATGCCGCAGTTCAGGCAGGTACTGAATATGCCGACCAAACGGCTGCGCAGCGCGCCGTGTCAGGAGCAGGTATGGCAGGGCGATGAAGTGGATCTGTCGCGTATACCTGTGATGCAGTGCTGGCCGGAAGACGCCGCGCCGCTGATCACCTGGGGGTTAACGGTTACGCGCGGACCGCATAAAGAGCGACAGAATCTCGGCATCTATCGTCAGCAGGTAATCGGCAAAAATCGTCTGATTATGCGCTGGCTCTCGCATCGCGGCGGCGCGCTCGATTTTCAGGAGTGGTGCAAAGCGCATCCCGGCGAACGTTTTCCCGTTTCCGTGGCGCTGGGCGCCGATCCCGCCACCATTCTCGGCGCCGTGACGCCGGTGCCGGACACCCTGTCGGAATACGCCTTCGCCGGCCTGCTGCGCGGCACCAAATCCGAGGTGGTGAAGTGTCTGTCGAACGATCTGGAAGTGCCAGCCAGCGCTGAAATCGTGCTGGAGGGCTATATCGAGCCGGGCGACGTGGCGCCGGAAGGGCCGTATGGCGACCATACCGGCTACTATAATGAAGTAGATAATTTCCCGGTGTTTACCGTGACGCACATTACGCAGCGCCGCAATGCCATCTACCATTCGACTTATACCGGCCGTCCGCCGGATGAGCCGGCGGTGCTGGGCGTGGCGCTGAATGAGGTGCTGGTGCCGATTCTGATTAAGCAATTCCCGGAAATCGTCGACTTCTACCTGCCGCCGGAAGGCTGTTCCTATCGCCTGGCGGTAGTGACGATGAAGAAGCAGTACGCCGGGCACGCCAAGCGCGTGATGATGGGCGTCTGGTCCTTCCTGCGTCAGTTTATGTACACCAAATTCGTGATTGTCTGCGATGACGACGTTAATGCCCGTGACTGGAACGACGTTATCTGGGCAATAACCACGCGTATGGATCCGGCGCGTGATACGGTGCTGATCGAAAACACGCCGATCGACTACCTTGATTTTGCGTCGCCGGTGTCGGGGCTGGGTTCCAAAATGGGCCTGGACGCCACCAATAAATGGCCGGGCGAAACACAGCGCGAATGGGGGCGTCCGATCGTGAAAGATCCGGCGGTCACGGCGCGCGTCGATGCTATCTGGGATCGGCTGGGAATTTTTAACGATTTGCCGTCACGCTAACGACGCAAATTACGAATGACGACCCGACAGAGGGAACGCATGACAACGTTAAGCTGTAAAGTGACTTCGGTGGAGGCGATTACCGACACCGTTTATCGCGTACGCCTGGTGCCGGAAGCGGATTTTTCATTCCGCGCTGGCCAGTATCTGATGGTAGTGATGGATGAGCGCGACAAGCGCCCGTTCTCTCTGGCCTCAACGCCGATGGAAAAAGATATCATCGAGCTGCATATCGGCGCTTCTGAACTGAACCTCTATGCGATGGCGGTGATGGAACGCATTCAGCAGCAGCGTGAAATCGTGGTGGACATTCCGCACGGCGACGCCTGGCTGCGTGAAGAAAGCACCCGTCCGATGATCCTGATCGCCGGCGGCACCGGCTTTTCCTATGCTCGATCCATTCTGTTGACGGCACTGGCGCAACAGCCGGATCGTAACATCGCCATCTACTGGGGCGGCCGTGAAATCCATCATCTGTACGATTTGGAAGAACTGAACGCGCTGGCGGTGCGTCATCCGAACCTGAAAGTCGTGCCGGTCGTGGAACAGCCGCAGGAAAGCTGGCAAGGGCGCAGCGGCACCGTCCTGACGGCCGTAATGCAGGATTTCGGCTCGCTGAGCGAACACGATATCTATATCGCCGGACGCTTCGAGATGGCCAAGATCGCCCGTGAACGTTTTTGCGCCGAACGCGGCGCGCAGGAAACGCAGATCTACGGCGACGCTTTCGCTTTTATCTGACAGGCGGAGCGATCTGCGCCGCGCCGACCGTAAAAAACCCGCCCCTGACAGGCGGGAAAAACCACAAGTACTAACGTATCAGACTCGTTCAAATACGGTGGCGATGCCCTGTCCCAGGCCAATGCACATGGTGGCGAGGCCGAACTGGGCGTCGCGGCGCTCCATCAGGTTGAGCAGCGTTGTGCTGATGCGCGCGCCTGAACAGCCCAGCGGGTGGCCCAGCGCGATGGCGCCGCCGTTCAGGTTAACCTTCTCGTCAATCTGCTCCATCAAACCTAAATCTTTAATGCAGGGCAGCGTCTGTGCGGCGAACGCCTCATTCAGCTCAAACAGATCAATATCACTGACGCTGAGTCCGGCGCGCTTCAGCGCCAGTTGAGAAGCGGGCACCGGCCCGTAGCCCATAATCGACGGATCGCAGCCCACTACCGCCATCGCCCTGATGCGCGCCCTGGGCTTCAGCCCCAGCTCACGCGCGCGGGATTCGCTCATTACCAGCATCGCCGCCGCGCCGTCCGACAGCGCTGAAGAACTTCCCGCGGTGACCGTGCCGTTAACCGGATCGAAAGCGGGCTTCAGCGTCGCCAGTCCCGCCGCGTTGGTATCGCTGCGGATCACTTCATCAAAATCGTAACGTTTCAGGACGCCATCGGCGTCGTGTCCGCTGGTCGCTACGATCTCATTGCGGAAGTGACCTGACTGGGTGGCGGCCCAGGCGCGCTGATGCGAGCGTGCGGCGAACGCATCCTGCATCTCCCGACTAATGTGGTGCATCCGCGCCAGCATTTCAGCGGTCAGCCCCATCATGCCCGCCGCTTTAGCGACCGTGCGGCTGAGGCCCGGATGAAAATCGACGCCGTGGCTCATCGGCACGTGGCCCATATGCTCGACGCCGCCGATCAGGCAGGCATGCGCATCGCCGACCATAATGGCGCGCGCGGCGTCATGCAGTGCCTGCATGGATGAACCGCACAGACGGTTCACGGTAGTCGCTGGCACGCGATGCGGAATTTCCGCCAGCAGCGCGGCGTTGCGTGCGATGTTGAAACCCTGCTCCAGCGTCTGCTGCACGCAGCCCCAGTAAATATCATCCAGCATCGCCGGCTCCAGCTGAGGGTTGCGACTGAGCAGGCTGCGCATCAGATGCGCGGAGAGATCTTCCGCCCGAACCTGTCGGAAAGCGCCGCCTTTCGAGCGGCCCATGGGCGTGCGGATAGCGTCAACGATAACTGCGTTTTCCATTTTCTTGCTCCTCACGCCGTGGCCAGCGCAATGTCGGTGATCGGTTCGGCGGGCGGATACCAGCTCTCATTTTGCTGCGCCTTCATCGCCAGCAGTTCAGGAATGGCGTAGAGCGGGCCGAGCTCTTCGTAGCGCTGTGCCAGCGTTACGAAGGCCGCGTTGCTTAACGTATCGAGATAGCGGAATACGCCGCCGTGGAACGGCGGAAAGCCGAGCCCGTAAACCAGCGCCATATCGGCTTCCGCCGGGCTGGCGATAACGCGCTCCTCAAGGCAGCGCACGACTTCGTTAATCATCGGGATCATCATGCGGGCGATAATCTCATCGTCGGTAAACACGCGACGGGGCGCGCTCACGCTTTGCAGCAGCGCATCGGTCTCGCTATCGGCGGTTTTCTTCGTTTTGCCTTTGCTGTCTTTCTCCCAGGCGTAAAAGCCGCGCTGGTTTTTTTGTCCGAAGCGTTGCGCGTCGAACAGCACATCAATGGCGTCGCGGTAATCTTTCTTCATGCGCGTCGGGAAGCCGTCCGCCATAACGCTTTGCGCATGATGCGCGGTATCGATGCCCACCACATCCAGCAGCGTGGCGGGTCCCATTGGCCAGCCGAACTGCTTTTCCATCACTTTATCAATCTGGCGGAAATCGGCGCCGTCGCGCAGCAGCAGGCTGAAGCCGGCGAAGTAGGGAAAGAGCACGCGGTTAACGAAAAAGCCGGGGCAGTCATTGACGACGATGGCGGTCTTGCCCATTTTGGCCGCCCAGGCGATCACCTTCGCCAGCGTGGCGTCTGAGGTTTTCTCACCACGGATCACTTCTACCAACGGCATACGGGGCACGGGATTAAAGAAGTGCATGCCGCAGAAATTTTCAGGACGTTTCAGCGATCGTGCCAGCAGGCTCACCGGGATGGTTGAGGTATTGGTGGCCAGGATGGTCTCCTCGCGCACCTGCGCCTCGGTGTCCGCCAACACTTTCGCTTTAACCTGCGGGTTTTCCACTACGGCTTCCACCACGATATCTGCGCGGTCAAAACCGTCGAAAGAGAGCGTAGGGTGGATAGTGGAGATAATATTGGCCAGCTGTTGTCCGTCTATTTTGCCGCGCTCCAGCTGTTTATTCAGCAGCTTGCCCGCTTCGTTCATCCCCAGCGCCAGCGATTTTTCGCTGATATCTTTCATAATGACCGGCACGCCTTTCCATGCCGACTGCCAGGCGATGCCGCCGCCCATAATGCCAGCGCCTATTACCGCCGCCTGCTGCGGCGGGGCGTGGCCCTGCGTCAACTTTTTCGCATTGCCTTTAACATACTGATCGTTCAGGAAGATGCCGACCAGGGCGCGCGCCTCTTTCGACTGCGCCAGCGGCACGAACGCCTGCGTTTCCAGCTTCAGCGCCTCATCACGTCCCAGGCTGGCTGCGGCCTCAATGGTTTTTACCGCCCGCATCGGCGCAGGATAATGTTTGCCGGCGCTCTGCTGCACCATGCTTTTGGCGATGGTGAAGCTCATTGCCGCTTCAATGGGGCTGAGCTTCAGCGGCTGCAGCTTCGGTTGACGTCGTTGCCGCCAGTCATCGGCATCGGCGATCGCCATTTTCAGCATGGCGATCGCGCCAGCGCGCAGTTTTTCTTCCGGCACCACCGCGTCTACCAGGCCGAGCGCCAGCGCGCTTTTGGCGTCAACGTCTTTCCCGGCGGCGATAATTTCCAGCGCGCTGTCGGCGCCCAGCAGTCGGGGCAGACGCACCGAACCGCCAAAGCCCGGCATAATGCCCAGTTTGGTTTCCGGCAAGCCAATGCGCGCATCCGGCGTGGCGATACGATAATCGGTGGCGAGAACGCATTCGCAGCCGCCGCCCAGCGCGTAGCCTTTGATCGCGGAAAGGGTAGGAACCGGCAGATCCTCCAGGCGGTTAAAGATGCCGTTGGCGAAAGCCAGCCAGTTCGCCAGCTTCTCTGATGGCGCGTTAAACAATGATAAAAATTCGGTGATATCCGCGCCAACGATAAACGCCGGTTTAGCAGAGCTGAGCAGAACGCCTTTCAGCGCCGTCTGTTTTTCCAGCACGGCAATGGCTTCGCCCAGGCTGGCTACCGTTTGCGTATCCAGTTTGTTTACTGAACCGGGCGCGTCGAATACCAGCTCGGCGATGCCGTCGTCCAGCCAGTCAAGGGAAAGTGTGTCGCCTTGGTAAAGCATGTCCGTCTCCTGAAACCGCGATAAAGGGATCTGGTCGTACCAGATGATCGAGAGTGTGGGAGTGATGTTAATTATTTGCAAACAAAACTTTGCTCATTTGCAAACGGGATCACAGGCGGCGGCGACACGGCATCCCTGTCAGCGCTGTGATAAGATGCGGACAATTTTGCTGATACGGAGTACGACAATGGATACGCTGGCTACCTTGTACAAAGATCACATCGCGACGCTGCAACAGCGCGCGCAGCAGGTTCTGGCACGCTTTCAACTGGATGCGATGCTTATTCATTCCGGCGAGCTGCTGACGGTTTTCCTGGATGACCATCACTATCCTTTCAAGGTTAATCCGCAGTTCAAAGCCTGGGTGCCGGTGACGCAGGTGCCTAACTGTTGGCTGTGGGTCGATGGCGTTAATAAGCCGAAGCTCTGGTTTTATTCGCCGGTAGACTACTGGCACAACGTCGAGCCTCTGCCGCACAGCTTCTGGACTGACGAAATCGACATTGTCGCGCTGAAAAACGCGGATGAGATTGGCGACCTGCTGCCGTCGCAGCGTCAGAATGTCGCCTATATCGGACCGGTGCCGCAGCGCGCGACGCAGCTCGGTATCAGCAATGAACGCATCAACCCGCAGGGCGCTATCGATTTCCTGCATTATCATCGCTCTTATAAAACCGATTATGAGCTGGCCTGCATGCGTGAAGCGCAGAAGCTGGCGGTGGCAGGGCACCGGGCAGCGAAAGAGGCATTTCTCTCCGGCATGAGCGAGTTCGATATCAATCTCGCCTATCTGACCGCGACCGGCCATCGTGACACCGATGTGCCCTACGGCAATATTATCGCCCTGAACGAACATGCGGCGGTGCTGCACTACACCAGGCTCGACCATCAGGCACCGCCGAAGCGCCGCAGCTTCCTGATTGACGCAGGCGCGGAGTACAACGGCTACGCTGCCGATCTGACGCGCACTTATACCACGCAAAGTGACTCGCTATTCGCGCACATTTTGCAGGATATGAATCAGCATGAGCTGGCGTTGATCGCGACATTAAAAGCGGGTGAACGCTATACCGACTACCATCTGCAGATGCATCAGCGTATCGCTGAGATGCTGCTGAAGTACGATCTGGTGCGCGATATCAGCGCGGAGGCGATGGTGGCAGAAAATCTGACCGGTCCGTTTATGCCGCACGGGTTGGGACATCCGCTTGGCTTGCAGGTGCATGACGTCGCTGGCTTTATGCAGGATGAGAACGGCACGCATCTGGCGGCGCCGCGGCAGTATCCTTTCCTGCGCTGCACTCGCGTGCTGGAGCCGCGCATGGTGCTAACCATCGAGCCGGGCTTCTATATTATTGAATCGCTGCTGACGCCGTGGCGTGAAGGCAAATACAGCCAGCACTTTAACTGGCAGGCGATCGACGCCCTGCAGCCTTACGGCGGCGTCCGCATTGAGGACAATGTGGTGATCTACGCCAATCGTATTGAGAACATGACGCGCGATCTGCTTTTGGCATGATGGACGTTTACGATATTCCCGCTGAGCCGCTCAGCATCAGCGAAGAGATAATTAAAAAAAGCCGTTTCATTACAATGCTGGCCCATACCGAAGGCGTTGAAGCGGCGCGCGCGTTTGTCCAGCAGGTGAAGGCGGAGCATCCGACCGCTCGCCATCACTGCTGGGCATACGTGGCGGGACGCCCCGATGATTCCCAACAGCTGGGATTTTCTGATGACGGTGAACCATCCGGCACGGCAGGCAAGCCGATGCTGGCGCAGTTGATGGGCAGTCAAGTGGGCGAGATCACCGCCGTCGTGGTGCGTTACTACGGCGGCATTATGCTGGGCACCGGCGGCCTGGTGAAAGCTTACGGCGGCGGCGTGCAGCAGGCGCTCAGGCAGCTGGCGCGCAAACAAAAGATACCGATGCGCCGTTTTCAGCTACGCTGCGATTATGCGCAACTCAGCGATATCGAGCGCCTGGTTCAGCGTTTTGAAGGAGAATTGCTTAAGACGGATTTTTTGGATGTCGTCTCGATCACATTAGCGTTGCCCTGGGCGCAGGTTGCCGGGTTTACGCAGAATCTGACAGACGTTAGCCGGGGAATGTTAACGCTCGAACCGGTAGACCCCTAATTTTTACCTTAAGGAAACGGCAGAATGCATTTTCGTGCCATTACCCGTATCGTCGGGTTACTGGTCATTCTGTTCTCTGGAACAATGATCGTGCCCGGCCTGGTGGCGTTGATTTACCGCGATGGTGCGGGGCGCGCATTCAGTCAGACATTTATCATGGCGCTGATTATCGGCGCTATGCTCTGGTGGCCTAACCGTAAACAGAAGAACGATCTGAAGCCGCGCGAAGGCTTTTTGATTGTCGTGCTGTTCTGGACCGTGCTGGGCAGCGTCGGGGCGATGCCGTTTATATTCGCCGAGCATCCGAACCTCTCTGTCACTGACGCCTTTTTCGAGTCCTTTTCCGGCTTGACCACGACCGGTGCGACGACGCTGGTGGGACTGGATTCGTTGCCCAAAGCGATTCTTTTTTATCGACAGATGCTGCAATGGCTCGGCGGCATGGGGATCATTGTGCTAGCGGTGGCGATTCTGCCGATACTGGGCGTTGGGGGCATGCAGCTTTATCGGGCGGAAATGCCCGGTCCATTGAAAGATAACAAAATGCGCCCGCGTATTGCCGAAACGGCGAAAACGTTGTGGCTGATTTACGTTTTGCTGACCGTGGCCTGCGCTGTGGCGCTGTGGCTGGCGGGCATGCCGATGTTTGACGCTATCGGCCACAGCTTCTCGACAATCGCTATCGGCGGCTTCTCGACCCATGACGCCAGCGTGGGCTACTTCAACAGCCCAACCATCAATACTATTATCGCCGTATTCCTGCTGATTTCCGGCTGTAACTATGGTTTGCACTTCTCTTTACTGAGCGGACGTAATTTGCGCGTCTACTGGCGCGATCCTGAATTCCGCATGTTTATCGGCGTACAGTTTACGCTGGTGGTTATCTGCACCATTGTATTGTGGTTCCATAATGTTTATGCCAGCGGCTGGCAAACCCTGAACCAGGCGTTTTTCCAGGTGGTGTCGATGGCGACGACAGCAGGTTTTACCACTGACAGCATTGCGCGCTGGCCGCTATTCTTACCGGTGCTGCTGCTCTGCTCCGCTTTTATTGGCGGCTGTGCCGGTTCTACAGGCGGCGGCTTGAAGGTGATTCGTATTCTGCTGTTGTTTAAGCAGGGCTCGCGTGAACTGAAGCGTCTGGTGCATCCCAACGCCGTCTATACGATTAAGTTAGGAAATCGCGCTTTGCCGGAACGTATTCTCGAAGCGGTGTGGGGGTTCTTCTCCGCTTATGCGTTGGTGTTCCTGCTGAGCATGCTGGCGATTATCGCCACCGGCGTCGATGACTTTTCCGCGTTCGCCGCAGTGGCTGCCACACTCAACAATCTCGGACCGGGCCTGGGCGTTGTAGCGGATAACTTCACCTCAATGAATGACGTTGCAAAATGGATTCTGATTTCGACCATGCTTTTTGGTCGTCTGGAAGTGTTTACGCTGCTGGTACTGTTCACTCCTACCTTCTGGCGTGAGTGATATAAGGAGAAAGTAATGAAGGCGCTGATTCTGTTTTCCAGCCGTGACGGGCAAACGCGCGAGATTGCCGCTTACATCGCCAATACGATGAAAGCGCATCAGGAGTGCGACGTAATGAATATCCTGCATGTTCAGCATATTGACTGGGCGCAGTACGATCGCGTGCTAATTGGCGCATCGATTCGTTACGGCCACTTTCAGCCGGCGGTGGCGCGCTTTGTAAAGAAGAATCTGGCGCAGCTGCAACAGCGCATCAGCGGTTTCTTCTCCGTTAACCTCACCGCGCGCAAACCAGAAAAGCGAACGCCGCAAACCAACGCCTATACGCGCAAGTTCCTGTTACAGTCGCCGTGGCAGCCGGACAGTTGCGCGGTGTTTGCCGGCGCGCTGCGCTATCCGCGCTACGGCTGGTTCGACCGTGTGATGATTCAGTTTATTATGCGCATGACCGGCGGCGAGACTGACGCCACTAAAGAAGTGGAGTATACCGACTGGCAGCAGGTAGAGCGTTTCGCTGAGGAATTCGCGCAAATGAGCAGCAAATCGCGCTAAAAAAACACGCTTTGCTGAAAAATAAACCTAACGATCATATTTTTGAAATAAACACTTGTCAGCCCGGAATAACTCCCTATAATGCGCCTCCACTGACACGGCACAACGGCTTCTGGTCGGCACGGTCAGGCGGTTCAGCGAAGTCTGAATCGCCGGAGAAAAACTTCTGAAAAAGGGGTTGACTCTGAAAGAGGAAAGCGTAATATACGCCACCTCGCGACAACGGCACGAAACGCCGGTCGCACCGCTCTTTAACAATTTATCAGACAATCTGTGTGGGCACTCACAGGACGGATATCGCAAAACACATTTGCAGTATCAAGTCTCATGAGTGAACACGTAATTCATTACGACGTTTTTCTGTGAGCATCAGACTTTAATTGAAGAGTTTGATCATGGCTCAGATTGAACGCTGGCGGCAGGCCTAACACATGCAAGTCGAACGGTAACAGGAAGCAGCTTGCTGCTTCGCTGACGAGTGGCGGACGGGTGAGTAATGTCTGGGGATCTGCCCGATGGAGGGGGATAACCACTGGAAACGGTGGCTAATACCGCATAACGTCGCAAGACCAAAGTGGGGGACCTTCGGGCCTCACACCATCGGATGAACCCAGATGGGATTAGCTAGTAGGTGGGGTAACGGCTCACCTAGGCGACGATCCCTAGCTGGTCTGAGAGGATGACCAGCCACACTGGAACTGAGACACGGTCCAGACTCCTACGGGAGGCAGCAGTGGGGAATATTGCACAATGGGCGCAAGCCTGATGCAGCCATGCCGCGTGTATGAAGAAGGCCTTCGGGTTGTAAAGTACTTTCAGCGGGGAGGAAGGGATGGTGCTTAATACGCGCCGTCATTGACGTTACCCGCAGAAGAAGCACCGGCTAACTCCGTGCCAGCAGCCGCGGTAATACGGAGGGTGCAAGCGTTAATCGGAATTACTGGGCGTAAAGCGCACGCAGGCGGTCTGTTAAGTCAGATGTGAAATCCCCGGGCTTAACCTGGGAACTGCATTTGAAACTGGCAGGCTTGAGTCTCGTAGAGGGGGGTAGAATTCCAGGTGTAGCGGTGAAATGCGTAGAGATCTGGAGGAATACCGGTGGCGAAGGCGGCCCCTGGACGAAGACTGACGCTCAGGTGCGAAAGCGTGGGGAGCAAACAGGATTAGATACCCTGGTAGTCCACGCCGTAAACGATGTCGACTTGGAGGCTGTTTCCTTGAGAAGTGGCTTCCGGAGCTAACGCGTTAAGTCGACCGCCTGGGGAGTACGGCCGCAAGGTTAAAACTCAAATGAATTGACGGGGGCCCGCACAAGCGGTGGAGCATGTGGTTTAATTCGATGCAACGCGAAGAACCTTACCTGGTCTTGACATCCACGGAATTCGGCAGAGATGCCCTAGTGCCTTCGGGAACCGTGAGACAGGTGCTGCATGGCTGTCGTCAGCTCGTGTTGTGAAATGTTGGGTTAAGTCCCGCAACGAGCGCAACCCTTATCCTTTGTTGCCAGCGCGTGATGGCGGGAACTCAAAGGAGACTGCCGGTGATAAACCGGAGGAAGGTGGGGATGACGTCAAGTCATCATGGCCCTTACGACCAGGGCTACACACGTGCTACAATGGCGCATACAAAGAGAAGCGACCTCGCGAGAGCAAGCGGACCTCATAAAGTGCGTCGTAGTCCGGATTGGAGTCTGCAACTCGACTCCATGAAGTCGGAATCGCTAGTAATCGTGGATCAGAATGCCACGGTGAATACGTTCCCGGGCCTTGTACACACCGCCCGTCACACCATGGGAGTGGGTTGCAAAAGAAGTAGGTAGCTTAACCTTCGGGAGGGCGCTTACCACTTTGTGATTCATGACTGGGGTGAAGTCGTAACAAGGTAACCGTAGGGGAACCTGCGGTTGGATCACCTCCTTACCAAGCTGATACCTTCCCGTGAAGTGCTCACACAGATTGTCTGATAGAAAGTATGAGCAAGGCGTCTTGCGAAGCAGACTTCAGTGTCCCCTTCGTCTAGAGGCCCAGGACACCGCCCTTTCACGGCGGTAACAGGGGTTCGAATCCCCTAGGGGACGCCACTTGCTGGTAGTGTGAGTGAAAGTCGCGTACCCGTCATATCCTAAAACTGACTTGCGAGTCAGCTTTACGATATTGCTCTTTAACAATCCGGAACAAGCTGAAAATTTGAAAGAGCAGCTTCTTGCATAAAGAACTGTTCAGAGTCTCTCAATTTCTCGCACCATGCGGTGTCGCAAGACGCCTGCGGGTTGTGAGGTTAAGCGACCAAGCGTACACGGTGGATGCCCTGGCAGTCAGAGGCGATGAAGGACGTGCTAATCTGCGAAAAGCGCCGGTGAGGTGATATGAACCGCTATCAGCCGGCGATGTCCGAATGGGGAAACCCAGTGTGATTCGTCACACTATCGTTAAGTGAATACATAGCTTAACGAGGCGAACCGGGGGAACTGAAACATCTAAGTACCCCGAGGAAAAGAAATCAACCGAGATTCCCTGAGTAGCGGCGAGCGAACGGGGAACAGCCCAGAGCCTGAATCAGCATGTGTGTCAGTGGAAGCGTCTGGAAAGGCGCACGGTACAGGGTGACAGTCCCGTACACGAAGATGCATGTGCTGTGAGCTCGATGAGTAGGGCGGGACACGTGGTATCCTGTCTGAATATGGGGGGACCATCCTCCAAGGCTAAATACTCCTGACTGACCGATAGTGAACCAGTACCGTGAGGGAAAGGCGAAAAGAACCCCGGCGAGGGGAGTGAAAAAGAACCTGAAACCGTGTACGTACAAGCAGTGGGAGCCTTCATTTATGAGGGTGACTGCGTACCTTTTGTATAATGGGTCAGCGACTTATATTCTGTAGCAAGGTTAACCGTATAGGGGAGCCGCAGGGAAACCGAGTCTTAACCGGGCGCTCAGTTGCAGGGTATAGACCCGAAACCCGGTGATCTAGCCATGGGCAGGTTGAAGGTTGGGTAACACTAACTGGAGGACCGAACCGACTAATGTTGAAAAATTAGCGGATGACCTGTGGCTGGGGGTGAAAGGCCAATCAAACCGGGAGATAGCTGGTTCTCCCCGAAAGCTATTTAGGTAGCGCCTCGTGAATTCATCTCCGGGGGTAGAGCACTGTTTCGGCTAGGGGGCCATCCCGGCTTACCAACCCGATGCAAACTGCGAATACCGGAGAATGTTATCACGGGAGACACACGGCGGGTGCTAACGTCCGTCGTGAAGAGGGAAACAACCCAGACCGCCAGCTAAGGTCCCAAAGTCATGGTTAAGTGGGAAACGATGTGGGAAGGCCCAGACAGCCAGGATGTTGGCTTAGAAGCAGCCATCATTTAAAGAAAGCGTAATAGCTCACTGGTCGAGTCGGCCTGCGCGGAAGATGTAACGGGGCTAAACCATGCACCGAAGCTGCGGCAGCGACGCGAATGCGTTGTTGGGTAGGGGAGCGTTCTGTAAGCCTGCGAAGGTGTGCTGTGAGGCATGCTGGAGGTATCAGAAGTGCGAATGCTGACATAAGTAACGATAAAGCGGGTGAAAAGCCCGCTCGCCGGAAGACCAAGGGTTCCTGTCCAACGTTAATCGGGGCAGGGTGAGTCGACCCCTAAGGCGAGGCCGAAAGGCGTAGTCGATGGGAAACGGGTTAATATTCCCGTACTCGGTGTTACTGCGAAGGGGGGACGGAGAAGGCTATGTTGGCCGGGCGACGGTTGTCCCGGTTTAAGCGTGTAGGCTGACTTTCCAGGCAAATCCGGAAGGTCAAGGCTGAGGCGTGACGACGAGGCACCACGGTGCTGAAGCAACAAATGCCCTGCTTCCAGGAAAAGCCTCTAAGCATCAGGTAACAGTGAATCGTACCCCAAACCGACACAGGTGGTCAGGTAGAGAATACCAAGGCGCTTGAGAGAACTCGGGTGAAGGAACTAGGCAAAATGGTGCCGTAACTTCGGGAGAAGGCACGCTGGCATGTAGGTGGAGGGACCCGCTCCCCGAGCCGAAGCCAGTCGAAGATACCAGCTGGCTGCAACTGTTTATTAAAAACACAGCACTGTGCAAACACGAAAGTGGACGTATACGGTGTGACGCCTGCCCGGTGCCGGAAGGTTAATTGATGGGGTTATCGCAAGAGAAGCTCCTGATCGAAGCCCCGGTAAACGGCGGCCGTAACTATAACGGTCCTAAGGTAGCGAAATTCCTTGTCGGGTAAGTTCCGACCTGCACGAATGGCGTAATGATGGCCAGGCTGTCTCCACCCGAGACTCAGTGAAATTGAACTCGCTGTGAAGATGCAGTGTACCCGCGGCAAGACGGAAAGACCCCGTGAACCTTTACTACAGCTTGACACTGAACATTGAGCCTTGATGTGCAGGATAGGTGGGAGGCTTTGAAGCGCGGACGCCAGTCTGCGTGGAGCCATCCTTGAAATACCACCCTTTAATGTTTGATGTTCTAACCTGGCGCCGTAATCCGGCGTGGGGACAGTGTCTGGTGGGTAGTTTGACTGGGGCGGTCTCCTCCCAAAGTGTAACGGAGGAGTACGAAGGTCAGCTAATCACGGTCGGACATCGTGAGGTTAGTGCAATGGCATAAGCTGGCTTGACTGCGAGAGTGACGGTTCGAGCAGGTGCGAAAGCAGGTCATAGTGATCCGGTGGTTCTGAATGGAAGGGCCATCGCTCAACGGATAAAAGGTACTCCGGGGATAACAGGCTGATACCGCCCAAGAGTTCATATCGACGGCGGTGTTTGGCACCTCGATGTCGGCTCATCACATCCTGGGGCTGAAGTAGGTCCCAAGGGTATGGCTGTTCGCCATTTAAAGTGGTACGCGAGCTGGGTTTAGAACGTCGTGAGACAGTTCGGTCCCTATCTGCCGTGGGCGCTGGAAGACTGAGAGGGGTTGCTCCTAGTACGAGAGGACCGGAGTGAACGCACCGCTGGTGTTCGGGTTGTCATGCCAATGGCACTGCCCGGTAGCTAAGTGCGGAAGAGATAAGTGCTGAAAGCATCTAAGCACGAAACTTGCCTCGAGATGAGTCTTCCCTGGGCCCAGAGCCCCCTGAAGGGACGTTGAAGACGACGACGTTGATAGGCCGGGTGTGTAAGCGCAGCGATGCGTTGAGCTAACCGGTACTAATGACCCGTGAGGCTTAACCTTACAACGCCACAGGCGTTTTGAGGATGAGAGACGATTTTCAGCCTGTTACGGATACAGCATGTGGCCGGAAGGCGGCATGCAGACAGAATTTGCCTGGCGGCGAGAGCGCGGTGGTCCCACCTGACCCCATGCCGAACTCAGAAGTGAAACGCCGCAGCGCCGATGGTAGTGTGGGGCCTCCCCATGCGAGAGTAGGGAACTGCCAGGCATCAAACAAGCGACAGAGCCTCAGCGAAAGCTGAGGCTTTTTCGTATCCGCATTTTATGAAAAAATGCCTGGATCGATTATTTTTCCTGCTCCTCTACAGCTTTTGCCCTGTCTTTAACGCTCAATTTTATACAGCTTGTCTTCTGCTGCATAAAACAACAACTCAACGCGCTGATTTTTTATGCATATCGTTTTATTTTATCTGTGCTTTTTAAAGCACACCGATAATATTTTCTTCCCGCTATGCCTATCAGGTAAACTGGCCACAGTTAACCGGAAATAGGCCGTTTCATGTCCAGCCCTGAATACTCACTGAAAACCCTTCATACCTTCGCTATTGATACAGCTGCGCGCAAAGTGGTAATAGCAGAAAGCCCGGAACAGATCGTCGCCGCCTGGCAAGAATGCCAGCGGCAGAACTTACCCTTTTTGCTGCTTGGCGAAGGCAGCAATGTACTGTTTCTGGAAGCTTTTAGCGGCATTGTGGTAATCAACCGTATCAAAGGCATCGCTGTCAACGAAGATGATGATTCATGGCGCTTACACGTAGGGGCAGGGGAGAACTGGCACCGGCTGGTGACCTTCACATTACAGCAGGGGATCGGCGGCCTGGAAAACCTTGCGTTGATTCCTGGCTGTGTAGGATCGGCACCGATCCAGAACATAGGCGCCTACGGCATAGAGATGAAGGATGTCTGTGAGTGGGTTGATGTGCTGGAGTTAAACAGCGGGAGCGTTAAGCGACTCACAGCGGCGCAGTGCCAGTTCAGCTACCGTGACAGCATCTTTAAGCATCAGTTGCAGCATGGCCACGCCATCATTGCTGTTGGCTTTATACTGCCAAAACGGTGGCGGCCTGTAATGAGCTATGGCGATTTAACGCGTCTGGATCCAGCCACCGTAACGCCGCAGCAGATTTTCGATGCAGTGTGCCATATGCGGCGCAGCAAGCTGCCCGATCCCGCCTTAACCGGCAACGCCGGCAGCTTTTTTAAAAATCCCGTTGTTAGTGCGGAGCAGGCAGCTTCGCTGCTGGCAGATTTCCCGCATGCTCCGCATTATCCGCAAAGCAACGGTGAGGTTAAGCTGGCCGCTGGCTGGCTTATCGATCAATGCCAGTTGAAAGGTTATCGGGTCGGCGGCGCTGCCGTGCATCAACAGCAGGCCCTGGTGCTGATTAATATCGAACAAGCCACGGCAGCGGATGTAGTGGCGTTAGCGCATGCTGTCAGGCAACGCGTCGGTGAAAAATTTGATGTCTGGCTGGAGCCGGAAGTGCGATTTATCGGTGCCGAAGGTGAAGAGAATGCCGTTGAGGTAATAGCATGAAAGATAACAGCGTACCGTTAAAGTTAGTTGCTATCCTGGCAGATGGTGAATTCCATTCCGGCGAGCAGATCGGCGAGCAACTTGGCATGAGCCGTGCCGCAATCAATAAGCATATACAGACGCTGAAAGAGTGGGGGCTGGATGTCTTTACCGTGACGGGAAAAGGATACTGCTTACCGGCGCCGATTGAACTGTTGGATGAAGATAAAATAAACACCGCCCTGAAACAGCAGGGTGTAGCTGTCATTCCGGTTATTGATTCGACTAACCAGTATTTACTGGAACGTATGAACACGCTACAGACCGGAGATGCCTGCGTTGCAGAATACCAGCAGGCGGGACGTGGCCGCCGTGGCCGTCAGTGGTTTTCGCCCTTTGGCGCTAATCTTTATCTTTCCATGTACTGGCGCCTCGATCAGGGACCCGCTGCGGCAATGGGACTCAGCCTGGTTATCGGCATTGTGATTGCTGAGGTGCTACAGCAGCTCGGTGCGGAAGATGTAAGAGTCAAATGGCCAAACGATCTCTATCTGAACGATCGTAAGTTAGCGGGCATTCTGGTTGAAATGACGGGCAAAACAGGTGATGCGGCACAGATTGTTTTCGGTGCGGGCATCAACCTGGCGATGCGTTCCCCGGATGCGAACGTAGTAAATCAGGGTTGGATTAATTTGCACGAAGCAGGAATTGCCATCAACCGTAATGAGCTTGTTAGCGTGCTGGTTAATCAGCTAAGACGCAGCCTGAAAGAGTTTGAGCGTGAAGGCCTCACGCCATTTATTTCACGCTGGCAGCGCCTGGATAACTTTATTAACCGACCAGTTAAGTTACTGATTGGCGAGCGTGAAGTATTAGGCATTGCACGCGGCATCGATCCACAGGGTGGGCTGTTGCTGGAACAGGATGGCGTAACTAAAGCCTGGGTAGGCGGCGAAATATCTTTACGGCCTCAGGACTGATTGCTTTATAAGCAGACACTCTTCTGGCGGCATCTGTGCCGCCAGAAGCACTATTCATCTTCTATTTACGTAATTTAACCTTTTCCACTGCGTGATTTGCGCTCTTGCTCAGAATCAGGCTCGCACGTTCTCGCGTCGGTAAAATATTCTCTTTCAGGTTACGCCAGTTAATTTCCCGCCAGAGCTGAGTGGCGATATTGACCGCTTCCTCTTCGACAAGCTGAGCGTAATGATGAAAATAGGAATCGGGATTGGTAAAAGCGCCCTTACGGAACTTCAGGAAGCGATTGATATACCAATGCTCCAGCAGATCTTCAGGCGCATCGACGTATATAGAAAAGTCGACGAAATCAGACACAAAGACATGGTGCGGATCGTGAGGATAATCCATTCCGCTTTGCAGCACATTCAGCCCTTCGAGAATCAGGATATCCGGCTGCTGAACGACTTTATCGCCGTCCGGGATGACATCATAAATCAGATGTGAATAGACCGGGGCCGTCACTTCTGTTGCGCCTGATTTCAGGTCGGCGACGAAATTGACCAGTCGGTGCATATCGTAAGATTCCGGAAATCCTTTTTTCTTCATCAGGCCGCGTTCTTTTAACACGGCGTTCGGATGCAGAAAGCCGTCCGTTGTGATCAACTCAACGCGGCGATGTTCCGGCCAGCGACTCAGTAACGCCTGTAACACGCGGGCGGTCGTGCTTTTTCCTACGGCTACGCTTCCAGCGATACTGATAATATAAGGAATCTTTTGGCCGTCGGTACCTAAAAACTGCTCCAGCACCGCCTGACGACGTAAATTAGAATTAATATAAAAATTCAACAGGCGAGACAGCGGTAAATAGATCTCTGCAACTTCTTCCAGTGAAAGATCTTCGTTAATGCCTTTCAGACGCGCAATCTCATCCTCTGATAATGTCATCGGCACAGAATCACGCAACGCAGCCCATTGTTGGCGACTGAATGTCAGGTACGGGGTGGTAAACGAGGACTCTTTATTACTCATAAGCATGCTTCTGCCAGCAAATATTTACCGAACGGCGACAGGAGAGCATAGTTGATCCGCCTTCCTGTGCCCTGAAGGTAATTTCAGAAAACAATGCGCAGGAGGTTAACACCAGTAACGGGAAAAAAAGAAGGAAAAAGATAGATCGGTAAATGCAATCGGAAGGATCCCCACAATTTCGCCTGTTATTATAAAATTCAAATAAAGAAAACCCTGGGATACAGGCCTGACCCAGTATGTGTTAAGCGATTGATCCGCTGAGCTTATTAGATAGAAGCACAGTGCGCGATAGAAACTAAAAAGTGATGTGGATCACAGGTTGTGCTTTTAACCTGCCTGGCTTTCATTGCGGTGCCGGGTGGGCTTCTCCAGAGGGGCTTTTTAAGTCAGCCGAACGGGCATAACGACGCACGCTGTTGCTGGCTTACCGACGTAATCGGCAGGCTATAATGCTTTTTGCGGGCGGGCCTCACTGCCAGGAACGGTTGTTTTTTCTTCAAAAAAGCGTAATTTTGCGAAGAATTGCACAAATAGTAATCGATAGAACATTTATCGCAATTTTTTTGTTGCATACCTCAGCCGCTCTTCCTAGAATGCGCCTCACTTGATGCCGGCTTAGCTCAGTAGGTAGAGCAACTGACTTGTAATCAGTAGGTCACCAGTTCGATTCCGGTAGCCGGCACCATCAAGTATCAGGTGGGATTCCCGAGCGGCCAAAGGGAGCAGACTGTAAATCTGCCGTCACAGACTTCGAAGGTTCGAATCCTTCTCCCACCACCATATTCAGACTGAGCTCAAGCACAGTCGGAGTCAGCAAGCAACGCAGGTTGGCTCGAAGCTCGAATAATAAGTCTCCTTACCTTATTATTCATATGCTACAGAAAGAACAGGTAGCCGAGTTCCAGGTTGCGGGCATCGTATAATGGCTATTACCTCAGCCTTCCAAGCTGATGATGCGGGTTCGATTCCCGCTGCCCGCTCCAGATGTGCTGATATGGCTCAGTTGGTAGAGCGCACCCTTGGTAAGGGTGAGGTCCCCAGTTCGACTCTGGGTATCAGCACCACTTCTTCATCTCCCTCCCTGATTCTTCCTGTACAAAAAATACAACAGCACAGGCTATGCCTGGTTGATGTGGTGATATCACCGATTTAACCGTGTCTTAGAGGGACAATCGATGTCTAAAGAAAAATTTGAACGTTCAAAACCGCACGTCAACGTCGGTACTATCGGCCACGTTGACCACGGTAAAACTACCCTGACTGCAGCTATCACCACCGTTCTGGCTAAGACCTACGGCGGCGCAGCTCGCGCATTCGATCAGATCGATAACGCGCCGGAAGAGAAGGCACGTGGTATCACCATCAACACCTCTCACGTTGAATATGACACCCCGTCTCGCCACTACGCGCACGTTGACTGCCCGGGCCACGCCGACTACGTGAAAAACATGATCACCGGTGCTGCTCAGATGGACGGCGCTATCCTGGTTGTTGCTGCGACTGACGGCCCGATGCCGCAGACCCGTGAGCACATCCTGCTGGGTCGTCAGGTTGGCGTTCCGTACATCATCGTGTTCCTGAACAAGTGTGACATGGTTGATGACGAAGAGCTGCTGGAACTGGTTGAGATGGAAGTGCGTGACCTGCTGTCTCAGTACGACTTCCCGGGCGACGACACTCCGATCGTTCGCGGTTCCGCGCTGAAAGCGCTGGAAGGCGACGCTGAGTGGGAAGCGAAAATCATCGAGCTGGCTGGCCACCTGGATACCTACATCCCGGAACCAGAGCGCGCGATTGACAAGCCGTTCCTGCTGCCGATCGAAGACGTATTCTCCATCTCTGGTCGTGGTACCGTAGTGACCGGTCGTGTTGAGCGCGGCATCATCAAAGTGGGTGAAGAAGTTGAAATCGTGGGTATCAAAGATACCGCGAAATCTACCTGTACCGGCGTTGAAATGTTCCGCAAACTGCTGGACGAAGGCCGTGCTGGTGAGAACGTCGGCGTTCTGCTGCGTGGCATCAAGCGTGAAGAGATCGAGCGTGGCCAGGTTCTGGCTAAGCCGGGCTCTATCAAGCCGCACACCAAATTCGAATCAGAAGTATACATCCTGTCCAAAGACGAAGGCGGCCGTCACACTCCGTTCTTCAAAGGCTATCGTCCTCAGTTCTACTTCCGTACGACTGACGTAACGGGCACCATCGAACTGCCGGAAGGCGTTGAGATGGTTATGCCGGGCGACAACATCAAAATGGTTGTTACCCTGATCCACCCGATCGCGATGGACGACGGTCTGCGTTTCGCAATCCGCGAAGGCGGCCGTACCGTTGGTGCAGGCGTTGTTGCTAAAGTTCTGGGCTAATCGCCGATAACATTTGACGCAACGTACAAGAAGAGGGCATCATTTGATGCCCTTTTTATACGCTGTAACATAGAACCTGGCTCATCAGTGATTCTTTGCTCATAATCATTGCTGAGACAGGCTCTGTAGCACGGCGTAATCGACCGAGTTACGCCTTAACAGCTGCATTCGGTTTGGCTGCCTCGCATGCGCGGGGCAAAATTGTTTCTGATTTATGTGGCAGGTTGGTTTATGAGTGCTAATACCGAAGCTCAAGGAAGCGGGCGCGGCCTGGAAGCGATAAAGTGGGTAGTCGTCGCCATTTTGCTGATCGTGGCAATTGTAGGTAACTTCTATTATCGCGAAGTGACCTTACCGCTGCGCGCATTGGCTGTTGTTATACTGATCGCGGCGGCAGGCGGCATCGCGCTGTTGACGACGAAAGGTAAAGCAACGGTGGCTTTCGCTCGCGAAGCCAGAACCGAAGTGCGCAAAGTCATTTGGCCTACGCGCCAGGAAACGCTGCATACCACGTTAATCGTTGCCGCGGTTACCGCCGTGATGTCACTGATTTTGTGGGGGCTGGATGGTATTCTGGTCCGTCTGGTATCGTTTATCACTGGCCTGAGGTTCTGAGATGTCTGAAGCTCCAAAAAAGCGCTGGTACGTCGTTCAGGCGTTTTCCGGTTTTGAGGCGCGCGTAGCACAATCGCTGCGTGAGCATATCAAATTGCACAATATGGAAGAGTTGTTTGGCGACGTCATGGTCCCTACTGAAGAAGTAGTCGAGATTCGTGGCGGCCAGCGTCGCAAAAGCGAACGTAAATTCTTCCCCGGCTATGTGCTGGTGCAAATGGTTATGAACGACGCAAGCTGGCACCTGGTGCGCAGCGTTCCGCGCGTGATGGGATTTATTGGCGGTACGTCCGATCGTCCGGCACCGATTAGCGATAAAGAAGTCGATGCGATCATGAACCGTCTGCAGCAGGTCGGCGACAAACCGCGTCCGAAAACGCTGTTTGAGCCGGGCGAAATGGTTCGCGTCAATGACGGCCCGTTTGCCGACTTTAATGGCGTCGTGGAAGAAGTGGATTATGAGAAGAGTCGCCTGAAGGTTTCTGTCTCTATCTTCGGACGCGCAACCCCGGTTGAGCTGGATTTCGGCCAGGTTGAAAAAGGCTAAATTACCCGCTCGGTTTTTACCGATTTAGGGTTGCAGAAGGCGCGAAATTGCCCTACAATTTCGCGCCTTTTGTTTTTATGTGCCCCGGCGGCATATGAAAGTTTAATCACGGGAAGCCTTAACAGGCGCTATACCCAACAGAGGAAATATCATGGCTAAGAAAGTACAAGCCTACGTCAAGCTGCAGGTTGCGGCTGGTATGGCTAACCCGAGTCCGCCAGTTGGTCCGGCTCTGGGTCAGCAGGGCGTTAACATCATGGAATTCTGTAAAGCGTTCAACGCGAAAACCGACAGCCTGGAAAAAGGTCTGCCGATTCCTGTTGTTATTACCGTTTATTCTGACCGTTCTTTCACCTTCGTTACCAAAACGCCTCCGGCAGCTGTACTGCTGAAGAAAGCGGCGGGTATCAAGTCTGGTTCCGGCAAGCCGAACAAAGACAAAGTCGGTAAAGTAACCCGTGCTCAGGTACGTGAAATCGCAGAAACCAAAGCTGCGGACATGACTGGTTCCGACGTAGAAGCGATGACTCGCTCTATCGAAGGTACTGCTCGTTCCATGGGCCTGGTAGTGGAGGATTAAGAGATGGCTAAGCTGACCAAGCGCATGCGCGTGATCCGTGACAAAGTTGATTCTACCAAACAGTACGACATCAACGAAGCTGTTGCTCTGCTGAAAGAACTGGCTACCGCTAAGTTTGTAGAAAGCGTTGACGTTGCCGTTAACCTCGGCATCGACGCGCGTAAATCAGACCAGAACGTACGTGGCGCGACTGTGCTGCCGCACGGTACTGGCCGCTCTGTACGCGTTGCTGTGTTTACCCAGGGCGCGAACGCTGAAGCTGCTAAAGCAGCTGGCGCTGAGCTGGTAGGTATGGAAGATCTGGCTGAGCAAATCAAAAAAGGCGAAATGAACTTTGACGTTGTTATCGCATCTCCTGATGCAATGCGCGTTGTTGGCCAGCTGGGCCAGGTTCTGGGTCCGCGCGGCCTGATGCCGAACCCGAAAGTGGGTACGGTAACGCCGAACGTCGCTGAAGCAGTGAAAAACGCTAAAGCTGGCCAGGTTCGCTACCGCAACGACAAAAACGGCATCATCCATACCACTATCGGTAAGGTTGATTTCGACGCTGACAAACTGAAAGAAAACCTGGAAGCTCTGCTGGTTGCGCTGAAAAAAGCCAAACCGACTCAGGCGAAAGGCGTGTACATCAAGAAAGTTAGCCTGTCTACCACCATGGGCGCTGGCGTTGCCATCGACCAGACTGGTCTGACTGCAGTGGCGAATTAATAATCGCTTTACGCGGGCGAAAGTTTCCTCTAGAATCTTACGCCCGTTGTTCTGTTAAACAGAACGCCCGCCTCAAGCCTTCATGACATCGGTGATGCCGGTTCAGAAAGGGGAGGGCGGAAAGATTTTCGGTTGGAGCCTGGCCTTATCCAGGCCTCCGTCCAAGACCGCAGGTGTTTCGAAAGAAACTTAATCGTCCTGCGTAGACGGTGACAGAGCCTGAAGAATATTTTTTCTTTTCTGGATTCTGCTCACCGTGTTTTAGCGCTTACCTTCTTTTCGGTCGGTAAGTGAAGTGAGTTCGGGGGAATTTTTCCTCCGGCTAAAATCCAGGAGCAAAAGCTAATGGCATTAAATCTTCAAGACAAACAAGCGATTGTTGCTGAAGTCAGCGAAGTAGCCAAAGGCGCGCTGTCTGCGGTGGTTGCGGATTCTCGTGGCGTTACCGTAGATAAAATGACTGAACTGCGTAAAGCAGGTCGTGAAGCTGGCGTTTACATGCGTGTTGTTCGTAACACCCTGCTGCGCCGCGTCGTTGAAGGTACTCAGTTCGAGTGCCTGAAAGACACGTTTGTTGGTCCGACCCTGATTGCATACTCTATGGAACACCCGGGCGCTGCTGCTCGTCTGTTCAAAGAGTTCGCGAAAGCGAATGCAAAATTCGAGGTCAAAGCTGCAGCCTTTGAAGGTGAGCTGATCCCGGCGGCACAAATTGACCGTCTGGCAACGCTGCCGACTTACGAAGAAGCACTGGCACGTCTGATGTCGACCATGAAAGAAGCCGCTGCAGGCAAACTGGTCCGCACCCTGGCTGCCGTACGCGATGCGAAAGAAGCCGCTTAAGGCCTTCCTTTACAGCGCACTTTTACGTACACACTATTTTCTGATTCTTAGGAACAATTGTCATGTCTATCACTAAAGATCAAATTCTGGAAGCAGTAGCCGCTATGTCCGTAATGGAAGTAGTTGAGCTGGTTTCCGCTATGGAAGAAAAATTCGGCGTTTCTGCTGCTGCTGCTGTAGCTGTTGCTGCTGGCCCGGCTGAAGCTGTTGAAGAAAAAACTGAGTTCGACGTTGTACTGAAAGCTGTTGGCGCTAACAAAGTTGCTGTTATCAAAGCAGTACGTGGCGCAACTGGCCTGGGCCTGAAAGAAGCGAAAGATCTGGTTGAGTCTGCACCGGCTGCGCTGAAAGAAGGCATCAGCAAAGACGACGCTGAAGCTCTGAAAAAATCTCTGGAAGAAGCTGGCGCTGAAGTTGAAGTTAAATAAGCCAACCTTTCAGGTTGCAGCCTGATCTTTTAGGCTGATGGCTGGTGACTTTTTGGTCACCAGCCTTTTTGCGCTACAGGGCCTCAATGGGGTTTCGCACTGTTTGTCCATTGAGCGTCTTCAATATCTTTTTCTATCGACGCCTTAATATACTGCTTCCCTGCAGGGTTCCCTGCCCATGCAACAGCAATGAAATGATTTAAGAGTGATAGAAAGACGTATTGCGGAAGGTGTCCCGCACTTTCCGAGAAACAAAATAGTGTTGCATGAACTGTCCTTCAGGACGGACAGAGTGGGTCGACTTGTCAGCTAGCTGAGGAACCCTATGGTTTACTCCTATACCGAGAAAAAACGCATTCGTAAGGATTTTGGCAAACGTCCACAGGTTCTGGACGTACCCTATCTCCTTTCTATCCAGCTTGACTCGTTCCAGAAGTTTATCGAGCAAGATCCGGAAGGCCAATACGGTCTGGAAGCTGCATTCCGTTCCGTATTCCCAATCCAGAGCTATAGCGGCAACTCTGAGCTGCAGTATGTCAGCTACCGCTTAGGCGAACCTGTCTTTGATGTGAAAGAATGTCAGATCCGTGGCGTGACGTATTCAGCTCCGCTGCGCGTTAAGCTGCGTCTGGTGATCTACGAGCGCGAAGCGCCGGAAGGCACCGTTAAAGACATCAAAGAACAAGAAGTATACATGGGCGAAATTCCGCTCATGACCGAAAACGGTACCTTTGTTATTAACGGTACTGAAAGGGTTATCGTTTCTCAGCTGCACCGTAGTCCTGGCGTATTCTTTGACAGCGATAAGGGTAAAACCCACTCTTCGGGTAAAGTGCTCTATAACGCACGCATCATCCCTTACCGTGGCTCATGGCTCGATTTCGAGTTTGACCCGAAAGACAACCTGTTCGTCCGTATCGACCGTCGTCGTAAACTGCCGGCCAGTATCATTCTGCGCGCGCTGAATTACACCACTGAACAGATTCTCGATCTGTTCTTTGAAAAAGTGGTATTCGAAATTCGCGACAACAAGCTGCAGATGGAGCTGGTGCCTGAGCGTCTGCGTGGCGAAACCGCCTCCTTCGATATCGAAGCGAACGGCACGGTCTACGTAGAGAAAGGCCGCCGTATTACCGCGCGTCATATTCGTCAGCTGGAAAAAGATGGTATCCAGCATATCGAAGTGCCGGTGGAATACATTGCAGGCAAAGTGGTTGCTAAAGACTATGTCGACGAAGGCACAGGCGAGCTGATCGTCACTGCGAACATGGAGCTGTCGCTGGATCTGCTGGCGAAGCTGAGCCAGGCCGGTCACAAGCGTATCGAAACGCTGTTTACCAACGACCTGGATCACGGCCCGTATATCTCCGAAACGCTGCGCGTTGACCCAACCAACGATCGCCTGAGTGCGCTGGTTGAGATCTATCGCATGATGCGTCCGGGCGAGCCGCCGACGCGCGAAGCGGCGGAAAACCTGTTCGAGAACCTGTTCTTCTCCGAAGACCGTTACGATCTTTCTGCGGTTGGCCGCATGAAGTTCAACCGTTCTCTGGGTCGCGACGAGATCGAAGGTTCCGGTATCCTGAGCAAAGACGACATCATCGAAGTGATGAAGAAGCTCATCGGTATCCGTAACGGCAAAGGCGAAGTGGATGATATTGACCACCTCGGCAACCGTCGTATTCGTTCCGTGGGCGAAATGGCGGAAAACCAGTTCCGCGTCGGTCTGGTGCGCGTTGAGCGTGCGGTGAAAGAGCGTCTGTCTTTGGGCGATCTCGATACCCTGATGCCTCAGGATATGATCAACGCCAAGCCGATCTCTGCGGCGGTGAAAGAGTTCTTCGGTTCCAGCCAGCTGTCTCAGTTTATGGACCAGAACAACCCGCTGTCTGAGATTACGCACAAGCGTCGTATTTCCGCGCTTGGCCCAGGCGGTCTGACCCGTGAACGCGCAGGCTTCGAAGTGCGAGACGTACACCCGACTCACTACGGTCGCGTATGTCCTATCGAAACGCCTGAAGGTCCGAACATCGGTCTGATCAACTCACTCTCCGTATATGCGCAGACGAACGAATACGGTTTCCTGGAAACCCCGTATCGTCGCGTTATCGACGGCGTAGTGAGTGATGAAATTCATTACCTCTCCGCTATCGAAGAGGGTAACTACGTTATCGCTCAGGCGAACGCCCAGCTTGATGAAAACGGCGGCTTTGTTGACGATCTGGTCACCTGCCGTAGCAAAGGCGAATCGAGCCTGTTCAGCCGCGATCAGGTTGACTACATGGACGTTTCCACCCAGCAGGTGGTTTCCGTCGGTGCGTCCCTGATCCCGTTCCTGGAGCACGATGATGCTAACCGCGCCCTGATGGGTGCGAACATGCAACGTCAGGCGGTTCCGACTCTGCGTGCTGATAAGCCGCTGGTTGGTACCGGTATGGAGCGCGCGGTAGCGGTTGACTCCGGCGTAACCGCCGTAGCCAAACGTGGCGGTACCGTACAGTATGTTGATGCGTCACGTATCGTTATCAAAGTTAACGAAGACGAGATGTATCCGGGCGAAGCCGGCATCGACATCTACAACCTGACTAAATATACCCGTTCTAACCAGAACACCTGCATCAACCAGATGCCGTGCGTTTCTCTGGGCGAACCGGTAGAGCGCGGCGACGTGCTGGCTGATGGCCCGTCCACCGACCTCGGTGAGCTGGCGCTGGGTCAGAACATGCGCGTCGCGTTCATGCCGTGGAACGGCTACAACTTCGAAGACTCCATTCTGGTCTCCGAGCGCGTTGTACAGGAAGATCGCTTCACCACCATCCACATTCAGGAACTGGCGTGTGTGTCTCGTGACACCAAGCTGGGGCCAGAAGAGATCACTGCTGACATCCCGAACGTGGGTGAAGCGGCGCTCTCCAAACTGGATGAGTCCGGCATCGTTTACATCGGTGCGGAAGTGACCGGCGGTGACATTCTGGTTGGTAAGGTAACGCCGAAAGGTGAAACCCAGCTGACGCCGGAAGAGAAACTGCTGCGCGCGATCTTCGGTGAGAAAGCGTCTGACGTGAAAGACTCTTCTCTGCGCGTACCGAATGGCGTTTCCGGCACCGTTATCGACGTGCAGGTCTTTACCCGCGATGGCGTGGAAAAAGACAAGCGCGCGCTGGAAATCGAAGAGATGCAGCTGAAGCAGGCGAAGAAAGACCTGACTGAAGAACTGCAGATCCTCGAAGCCGGTCTGTTCGCACGTATCCATGCAGTGCTGGTTTCCGGCGGCGTGGAAGCGGAAAAACTGGACAAGCTGCCGCGCGAGCGCTGGCTGGAACTGGGCCTGACCGACGAAGCGAAGCAGAATCAGCTGGAGCAGCTGGCCGAGCAGTACGACGAGCTGAAGCACGAGTTTGAGAAGAAACTCGAAGCTAAGCGCCGCAAAATCACTCAGGGCGACGACCTGGCACCGGGCGTGCTGAAAATCGTCAAAGTGTATCTGGCCGTTAAACGTCAGATCCAGCCTGGTGACAAGATGGCAGGTCGTCACGGGAACAAAGGTGTTATCTCCAAGATCAACCCGATCGAAGATATGCCTTACGATGAGAACGGCACGCCGGTCGACATCGTACTGAACCCGCTGGGCGTACCGTCTCGTATGAACATCGGTCAGATCCTGGAAACCCACCTGGGCATGGCGGCGAAAGGCATTGGTGACAAAATCAATGCGATGCTGAAGAAGCAGGAAGAAGTCGCCAAACTGCGTGAGTTCATCCAGCGTGCTTACGATCTGGGCGCCGACGTACGTCAGCGTGTCGATCTGAACACCTTCTCTGATGACGAAGTGCTGCGTCTGGCCGAGAACCTGAAAAAAGGTATGCCGATCGCAACGCCGGTGTTTGATGGCGCGAAAGAAAGCGAAATCAAAGAGCTGCTGCAGCTTGGCGATCTGCCGACTTCCGGTCAGATCACCCTGTTCGACGGCCGCACCGGCGAGCAGTTCGAGCGTCCGGTTACCGTAGGCTACATGTACATGCTGAAACTCAACCACCTGGTTGATGACAAGATGCACGCACGTTCTACCGGCTCTTACAGCCTGGTTACTCAGCAGCCGCTGGGTGGTAAGGCGCAGTTCGGTGGTCAGCGCTTCGGTGAGATGGAAGTGTGGGCGCTGGAAGCATACGGCGCGGCATACACGCTGCAGGAAATGCTCACCGTTAAGTCTGATGACGTCAACGGTCGTACCAAGATGTATAAGAACATCGTGGACGGCAACCATCAGATGGAGCCGGGCATGCCGGAATCCTTCAACGTACTGTTGAAAGAGATCCGCTCGCTGGGCATCAACATCGAGCTGGAAGACGAGTAATACCCTCAGGGTAGCATTCGCATCTGTACTGGTTACAAGGGAATCCGGGCTTGCCCGGATTCCCTTGAGAAGTCTCACTCCGACGGGAGCTAATCCGTGAAAGACTTACTTAAGTTTCTGAAAGCGCAAACTAAAACCGAAGAGTTTGATGCGATCAAGATTGCGCTGGCCTCGCCAGACATGATCCGTTCCTGGTCTTTCGGTGAAGTGAAAAAGCCGGAAACCATTAACTACCGTACCTTCAAGCCAGAGCGCGATGGTCTGTTCTGCGCCCGTATTTTCGGGCCGGTAAAAGATTACGAATGCCTGTGCGGCAAATACAAGCGCCTGAAACACCGTGGCGTGATCTGTGAGAAGTGCGGCGTTGAAGTGACCCAGACCAAAGTGCGTCGTGAGCGCATGGGCCACATCGAGCTGGCTTCCCCGACCGCGCACATCTGGTTCCTGAAATCGCTGCCGTCCCGTATCGGCCTGCTGCTGGATATGCCGCTGCGCGATATCGAACGCGTGCTGTATTTCGAATCTTATGTCGTGGTTGAAGGCGGCATGACCAACCTCGAGAAGCGCCAGATCCTGACTGAAGAGCAGTATCTCGACGCGCTGGAAGAGTTTGGCGACGAATTCGACGCGAAAATGGGCGCGGAAGCGATCCAGGCGCTGCTGAAAAACATGGATCTGGAGCAGGAATGCGAGCAGCTGCGCGAAGAGCTGAACGAAACCAACTCCGAGACCAAGCGTAAGAAGCTGACCAAGCGCATCAAGCTGCTGGAAGCCTTCGTACAGTCTGGCAACAAGCCGGAGTGGATGATCCTGACCGTGCTGCCTGTGCTGCCGCCGGATCTGCGTCCTCTGGTTCCGCTGGACGGCGGTCGTTTTGCGACTTCTGACCTGAACGATCTCTATCGTCGCGTCATTAACCGTAACAACCGTCTGAAACGACTGCTGGATCTGGCTGCGCCGGACATCATCGTACGCAACGAAAAACGTATGCTGCAGGAAGCGGTAGACGCCCTGCTGGACAACGGTCGTCGCGGTCGCGCGATCACCGGCTCCAACAAGCGTCCGCTGAAATCGCTGGCTGACATGATTAAAGGTAAGCAGGGTCGTTTCCGTCAGAACCTGCTGGGTAAACGCGTCGACTACTCTGGTCGTTCCGTTATTACCGTAGGTCCTTACCTGCGTCTGCATCAGTGCGGCCTGCCGAAGAAAATGGCGCTCGAACTGTTCAAACCGTTCATCTACGGCAAGCTGGAGCTGCGTGGCCTCGCGACCACCATCAAAGCCGCCAAGAAAATGGTTGAGCGTGAAGAAGCCGTGGTTTGGGATATCCTGGACGAAGTGATCCGCGAACACCCGGTTCTGCTGAACCGTGCGCCGACGCTGCACCGTCTTGGCATCCAGGCGTTTGAGCCGGTTCTGATCGAAGGTAAAGCAATTCAGCTGCACCCGCTGGTTTGTGCGGCCTATAACGCCGACTTCGATGGTGACCAGATGGCTGTTCACGTACCGCTGACGCTGGAAGCCCAGCTGGAAGCGCGTGCGCTGATGATGTCTACCAACAACATCCTGTCTCCGGCGAACGGTGAGCCGATTATCGTTCCGTCTCAGGACGTTGTTCTGGGTCTGTACTACATGACCCGCGACAAAGTGAACGCGAAAGGCGAAGGCATGGTGCTGACCGGCCCGAAAGAAGCTGAGCGTGTTTACCGCGCCGGCCTGGCCGAGCTGCATGCGCGCGTTAAAGTGCGTATCACTGAATATGAAAAGAATGAGCAGGGTGAATTCATCCCGAAAACCAGCCTGATCGATACCACTATCGGTCGCGCTATTCTGTGGATGATCGTGCCGCAGGGTCTGCCTTACTCCATCGTCAACCAGGCGCTGGGTAAAAAGGCGATCTCCAAAATGCTGAACACCTGTTACCGCATTCTGGGCCTGAAACCGACTGTTATCTTTGCTGACCAGACCATGTACACCGGTTTTGCCTACGCAGCCCGTTCAGGCGCTTCCGTAGGTATCGACGACATGGTTATCCCGGCGAAGAAAGTGGAGATCATCACCGAAGCGGAAGCGGAAGTGGCTGAGATCCAGGAGCAGTTCCAGTCTGGTCTGGTAACCGCTGGCGAACGCTATAACAAAGTTATCGATATCTGGGCCGCGGCCAACGAACGTGTTGCCAAGGCGATGATGGAAAACCTCTCTACCGAAACGGTTATCAACCGCGACGGCGAAGAGGAAAAACAGGTTTCCTTTAACAGCATCTTTATGATGGCCGACTCCGGTGCGCGTGGTTCTGCCGCTCAGATCCGTCAGCTGGCGGGTATGCGTGGCCTGATGGCGAAGCCGGATGGCTCCATCATCGAAACGCCGATCACTGCGAACTTCCGTGAAGGTCTGAACGTACTCCAGTACTTCATCTCCACGCACGGTGCGCGTAAAGGTCTGGCGGATACCGCACTGAAAACGGCAAACTCCGGTTATCTGACCCGTCGTCTGGTTGACGTGGCGCAGGATTTGGTGGTGACCGAAGATGACTGCGGCACCCTCGAAGGCATTACCATGACGCCGGTTATCGAAGGTGGCGACGTTAAAGAGCCGCTGCGTGAGCGTGTACTGGGCCGTGTAACGGCGGAAGACGTACTGAAGCCGGGTACGGCGGACATTCTGGTTTCCCGCAACACCCTGCTCGATGAGCACTGGTGTGACGTGTTGGAGCAGAACTCTGTCGACAGCGTGAAAGTGCGTTCCGTTGTTGCCTGTGAAACTGACTTCGGCGTCTGTGCGCACTGCTACGGTCGTGACCTGGCGCGTGGCCATATCATCAACAAAGGTGAGGCCATCGGCGTTATCGCGGCGCAGTCCATCGGTGAGCCGGGTACACAGCTGACGATGCGTACGTTCCACATCGGTGGTGCGGCATCGCGTGCGGCTGCTGAATCCAGCATTCAGGTGAAGAACAAAGGTACCATCAAGCTGACGAACGCCAAGTCGGTAACCAACTCCGCTGGCAAGCTGGTGATCACTTCCCGTAACGTTGAACTGAAAATGATCGACGAATTCGGGCGCACCAAAGAAAGCTATAAAGTGCCTTACGGCGCGACCATGGCGAAAGGTGACGGTGAGCAGGTCAATGCTGGTGAAACAGTAGCGAACTGGGATCCGCACACCATGCCGGTTATCACCGAAGTGAGCGGTTTCATCCGTTTCACCGACATGATCGACGGCCAGACCATTACCCGTCAAACTGACGAGCTGACCGGTCTGTCTTCACTCGTGGTGCTGGACACCGCAGAGCGTACCGCTGGTGGTAAAGACCTGCGTCCGGCGCTGAAAATCGTTGACGCTAACGGCGACGACGTTCTGATCCCGGGCACCGACATGCCGGCTCAGTACTTCCTGCCGGGCAAAGCGATTGTTCAGCTGGAAGACGGCGTGAAGATCAGCTCTGGTGACACCCTGGCGCGTGTGCCTCAGGAATCTGGCGGTACCAAGGATATTACCGGTGGTCTGCCGCGCGTTGCCGACCTGTTCGAAGCGCGTCGTCCGAAAGAGCCTGCGATTCTGGCTGAAATTAGCGGTATCGTCTCCTTCGGTAAAGAGACCAAAGGCAAGCGTCGTCTGGTGATCACGCCGGTCGACGGCAGCGAGCCGTACGAAGAGATGATTCCGAAATGGCGTCAGCTCAACGTATTTGAAGGCGAACGCGTTGAACGTGGTGACGTGATCTCCGACGGACCAGAATCTCCGCATGACATTCTGCGTCTGCGTGGCGTTCAGGCTGTGACCCGTTACATCGTTAACGAAGTGCAGGACGTATACCGTCTGCAGGGCGTTAAGATTAACGATAAGCACATCGAAGTTATCGTGCGTCAGATGCTGCGTAAAGCAACCATCTCCAGCGCGGGCAGCTCCGAGTTCCTGGAAGGCGAGCAGGTAGAATACTCACGCGTGAAGATTGCCAACCGCGATCTGGAGATCAACGGCAAAGTGGGCGCCACATACGCTCGCGACCTGTTGGGCATCACCAAAGCGTCTCTGGCAACCGAATCGTTCATCTCTGCGGCATCGTTCCAGGAGACCACCCGTGTCCTGACCGAAGCAGCGGTAGCAGGCAAGCGCGACGAGCTGCGCGGCCTGAAAGAGAACGTTATCGTGGGTCGTCTGATCCCGGCCGGTACCGGTTACGCTTACCATCAGGATCGTATGCGTCGCCGTGCGGCTGGCGAGCCGACCGTTGCGCCTCAGGTGAGCGCGGAAGAAGCGACGGCCAGCCTGGCCGAGCTCCTGAACGCTGGCCTTGGTGGCAGCGACGACGAGTAATCGTCAGGCATGCTGTAAAATATAAACCCTGCTTCGGCAGGGTTTTTTTATATCCCTTTTCAGCACAGTAAAGGAAGCCAGGCATGAATCTCTTCACCATAAGCCTGTTAGTGGCGGGCATAACGCTTTTTCAAAGCGTCGCGGCGAGGGCTGATGAGCCGGTGCAGCGCCTGTTCAGGGAATGGCAGGTCACCTGCAATAACCTTAACGACTGCGACATTCGCAACGCCGATGAGAATATGCGTATCGTTATTCGTCATCAGGCGGGGCCGAATGGCACGGCGTCGCTGGATATTATGAGCTTCGATGCGGATAAAGCCGAAGGCATCTGGCTGGACGGTAAACGCTGGGACCATGCGATCGCGCTGTCGAACGCGGATGCAAACAATGATTACGCCAATGCGCACAGCGACAGCCTGAGCGATATCCAGGCCTTAATCGCGGCGGCGAAAAACGCCATGACTATTTCTTTAACGCCCGGCGATGACGTAACGGGTTCATTGAACGGGTTGAATGCGGCCCTGCTGTTTGTTGATGAACGACAGGGGCGCCTGAATAACCAAACGGCGCTGTTTAAAACCGGTGAAGCGCCTGCCGCCAGCGTTCCGCCGCGTCCCTCTGCCGCGCCTGCGCTTTCCGTGCCGCCGGTTGTGCCGCTGAATAATGCCCAGACGCTGGTTAAAAATGTTATCGCCAGCCAGCAGCAGGTATTAAAACAGGAAGAGTGCGAGCCAGACGATGAGGACGTCGCCCGCAGCGAGGCGCAGCCTCTGGATGCGCAGCATGCGCTGGTAATGATTAACTGCGGCATGGGCGCCTACCAATCCTCCAGCGTGCTGTTTGTCACGCCGCGCGCGGCGCCGGCAAAGGCGGAGCAGCTGATCCTGCCGTTGCCGCTAAAAGATGACGAGGGCAAACCCAACAGTATCAGTTGGTTTACCGAGGCGAGCTACGATCCGCACAGCGGCCAGCTGTTTCATGCGGCGCGCGGGCGAGGCATCGCAGACTGCGGCGAAAGCGCTACCTGGCGCTACGACGGCCAGCTTTTCCACCTGATAAGCTATAACAGCCAGCCAGGCTGCGATGGCGGCGAACCGGGTGACTGGCCTTCGGTCTGGGCGACGCCAGGCTATACAGATAGTCCCATCGGCCGGTAACGTAATTTATCGCTGCGCGTAAGCAGCGGCTGAAAAGCAGGGCTGGCGCAATGCAGGGCCAGCCCCGATCGGTGCGGATTGCCTGACGAAGCCAGCGTATGTCAGGCGGCGCATTAAACACAGCGCGCCTTTATCGGGTTGCGTGACGGCTTCCGTATAAACGGCATTAGCGCCGGTCCGTTGCCGGCTACTGCGAGACGCGTCCCAGCCAGCTATCCCAGTCTTTCCATACCGGCTGCAAGCCTGCCTGTGTGAGCGCAGCGGCCACTTCCTGCGGCGTACGATGGTCGTCTGGCGAAAATTGTTCAAGCTCCGGTTGCGGATCGGCATAGCCGCCCGGCTGCGTTTTGGAAAACGCGCTGACGCTGTTAATAGCCAGCGGCACGACCCGATCGCGGAAGTTCGGTGATTCGCGCGTCGACAGGGAAAGCTCCACCTCAGGCGCAAACAGGCGAAAGGCGCAAATTGTCTGTACCAGCTGCGCTTCGCTCATCAGTGATGCCGGTTCGATGCCGCCAGCGCAGGGACGCAGCCGTGGAAAAGAGATCGAATAGCGGCTTTGCCACCACATCTGCTGTAGCCACAGCAGATGTTCCGCCAGCATAAAGCAGTCGGTGCGCCAGCTGTCGGACAGGCCGATCAGCGCGCCGAGGCCGATCTTGTCGATCCCGGCGCGGCCGAGACGATCCGGCGTCTCCAGACGAAAAAAGAAATCCTGTTTATTGCCTTTCAGATGGTGCTGCTGATAAACCCTTGGATGATAGGTCTCCTGATAAACCAGCACACCATCCAACCCGATCTGTTTCAGCCCGACATACTCGGCTTCCGATAAGGGCTGTACCTCCATCATCAGCGAACTGAAATGCTTACGGATTGCCGGAATATGCTGGTGGAAGTAATCGATGCCCACCTTTGTCTGATGCTCGCCGGTGACCAGAAGCAAATGATCGAATCCCATTTTGCGGATCGCCAGGCACTCCCGTTCGATCTCCTCTGCGTTCAGCGTCTTGCGCTTAATACGGTTGCTCATGGAGAAGCCGCAGTAGGTGCAGTCGTTGGCGCACAGGTTGGAAAGGTAAAGCGGGACATAGAAGCTGACGGTATTGCCGAAACGCTGACGCGTCAGGCGCTGCGCCTTTTGCGCCAGCGGTTCAAGAAAGTCGGCGGCGGCGGGGGAGAGCAACGCCATTAAGTCTTCCCGATTCAGGCGTGACTTATTTAGCGCCTGCTGCACGTCCGCTGCGGTTTTGCTGTGGATGCGCAGGCGGATATCTTCCCAGTCGAGCTGCCGCCAGCGCTCGGTAAAATCTTTCATCTGGTTTCCTCCGGCTGGCTAAGGAAGGCGGTAAGCGGGCTGGAAGGCGCGGCCTGAATCTGGCTGGCACCGAGTCCGCTGCGCCATGCCAGGCGTCCTGCCTCAACCGCAAGTCGGAATGCCCGCGCCATCTCTACCGGATCGCGCGCAACGGCTATCGCCGTATTGACCAGCACCGCGTCCGCGCCCATTTCCAGCGCTTCGCTGGCGTGGCTGGGCGCACCGATACCGGCGTCGATTACCACCGGCACCTTTGCCTGCTCAATAATAATCGCCAGCAGATCGCGGGTTTTCAGTCCCTGATTGCTGCCAATCGGTGCGCCGAGCGGCATTACCGCAGCGCAGCCCGCCTCCTCCAGACGCTTGCACAATACCGGATCGGCGCCGCAGTAGGGCAGAACGGTAAAGCCTTCTTTCACCAGCTGCTGCGCCGCCTTCAGGGTCTCGATAGCGTCCGGCAGCAAATAACGCGCGTCCGGGTGAATCTCCAGCTTCAGCCAGTGGGTGCCCAGCGCTTCGCGCGCCAGACGCGAGGCGAAGATCGCCTCCTCGGCGGTCCTGGCGCCGGACGTGTTCGGCAACAGCTGTACGCCTGACGCCTGCAACGGCGCCAGAATATTGTCGTTGCCGCCGCGTAAATCAAGCCGCTTCATCGCCATGGTGACCAGCTGCGAACCGGATGCGCGAATCGCCTCCAGCATCAGCGCCGGGGTGGCGAATTTTCCGGTGCCGGTAAAGAGTCGTGAAGAAAATTGTTTGTCCGCTATCTGTAGCATCTCAGCCTCCGGCTATCGCCTGAAAAATCACCACCTCATCGTCATCCCGTAACGCATAGTCCGGCCAGCTGGCGCGGGGAACGATCTGCTGATTAACTGCCAGCGCGGTGCCGGGCTGATGGCAGCCGAGCTTCTCCAGCAGCCTGTCGAGCGTTAATGGCGTTTCCAGCATCAAGGTTTCATCGTTTACTACAATCCTCATCGGGCGCCTCCGCATACCGGACAGTGCGCATCCGGCGTCAGGCTGAAGGTGCGCCAGGTTTGCTGACGCCCATCGAACAGACGCAGCTGTCCATCCAGCGCGGAAGTCTGCCCCGCCAGCATTTTCAGCGCTTCAAGCGCCTGCAGCGTGCCGATGGTGCCCACCACCGGACCCAGCACGCCAGCGGTGCGGCAGTTGCGCTGTGGTTCGCTGTTATCTGGCCAGAGACAGCGGTAGCAGCCTTTTTGCCAGGGCGGCGAGATCACCAGCAGCTGCCCGCTAAAGCCGACGGCGCTGCCGCTGATTAGGGGGATATCCGCAGCGACGCAGGCAGCGTTAATCGCCTGACGCGTCGCCATGTTGTCGCTGCAGTCAAGCACCAGATCCGCCTGCGGCACCCATTCGCGCAACTGCGCCTCATCCATGCGCTGTTGCAGAACAATCGCTTCGACCTGCGGATTCAGCGCCTGCAACTGCCGCTGCGCCAGCGGCGCTTTCGCCTGCCCGCAGTCCGCGCTGCGATAAAGGATTTGGCGCTGCAGGTTGCTGACATGCAGCGTATCGTCATCGGCCAGCAACAGCTTGCCGACGCCCGCTGCTGCCAGCCAGAGCGCCGCGGGCGCGCCCAGGCCGCCGAGTCCGACAATCAGCACGCTGGCCTGATGCAGCTTCTGCTGACCTTCCACGCCGAACTCCTCCAGCAGCAGCTGACGGCTGTAGCGCAGAAAATCCTGATCGTTAAGCATCGTCATCTTCTCCTGCGCCAGCTAACGCCAGCAGCGTCTCGGTAGCGGCGCGCCAGTCGTCGGCCTGAGTAATGGCGCTGACCACCGCGATGCTGCCCACGCCGCAGGCCAGCACCGCCGGAGCGCGTTCAATGCTGATGCCGCCGATGGCGACGGTCGGCATTGTGCCCAGTCGCGCAACGTGGCGCGTTAGCTGCTCCAGTCCCTGCGGCGCAGAAGGCATCGCTTTGGTTTGCGTAGGAAAGATATGGCCCAGCGCGATATAAGAGGGCTGAAAGGCGAGCGCCCGGTCAATTTCCCGATCGTCGTGCGTTGAAAGGCCGAGACGCAGCCCGGCGTGGCGAATCGCCTCCAGATCGGCGACGTCCAGATCTTCCTGGCCCAGGTGCACACCGTAAGCGTGATGCTTAATCGCCAACTGCCAGTAGTCATTGATAAACAGACGCGCCTGGTAAGCATGGCCCAGCGCAATCGCCTGCTGGATAGCGGGTTCTACTTCCTCTGCCGGACGATCCTTAATGCGCAGCTGTAGAGTGCGCACCCCCGCGGTTAGCAGACGCTCTATCCATTCCACGCTGTCGACCACCGCATAAAGCCCAAGCCTGGCGGGGCAAGATGGAAAAGGCTGACTCATGCTTTTCCCTCCGGCGTCAGGGCGTCCGCAGGATGATAAAGCTCGCCGCCGCGCTGACGAAATGCCTGTGACATTTGCGCCATGCCGACTTCAACAGGTTGCGCCTGCGCTTCCTGTTTGGCGGCATAGTCGCGCACCTCCTGCGTAATTTTCATTGAGCAGAACTTCGGACCGCACATTGAGCAAAAGTGCGCCACTTTCCCCGACTCCTGCGGCAGCGTTTCATCGTGATAGGCGCGCGCGGTATGCGGATCGAGCGCCAGATTGAACTGATCCTCCCAGCGGAATTCAAAGCGCGCTTTCGACATGGCGTTATCGCGGATCTGCGCGCCAGGGTGTCCCTTGGCCAGATCTGCCGCGTGCGCCGCGATTTTGTAGGTGATCAGTCCCTGGCGAACATCTTCTTTATTCGGCAGGCCGAGATGCTCTTTTGGCGTGACGTAGCAGAGCATCGCGCAGCCGAACCAGCCAATCATCGCCGCGCCGATGCCGGAGGTGAAATGATCGTAGCCGGGCGCGATATCGGTGGTCAGCGGGCCGAGCGTATAGAACGGCGCTTCGTGGCAGTGCTCCAGCTGTTCGGTCATATTGCGGCGGATCATCTGCATCGGCACGTGGCCGGGGCCTTCAATCATGACCTGTACGTCATATTCCCAGGCGATTTTGGTCAGTTCGCCCAGCGTATGCAGCTCGGCGAACTGCGCTTCGTCATTGGCGTCCTGAATAGAGCCGGGACGCAGTCCGTCGCCCAGTGACAGAGAGACGTCATAGGCGGCGCAAATTTCACAGATTTCACGGAAATGCTGATACAGGAAACTTTCCTGATGATGGGACAGACACCATTTCGCCATGATCGAGCCGCCGCGCGAGACGATGCCAGTCAGACGTTTCGCCGTCATCGGCACATAGCGCAGCAGAACGCCGGCGTGAATCGTGAAGTAGTCCACGCCCTGTTCCGCCTGCTCCAGCAGCGTATCGCGGAACAGCTCCCAGGTGAGGTTTTCAGCAACGCCGTTCACTTTTTCCAGCGCCTGATAGATCGGCACGGTACCGATCGGCACCGGACTGTTGCGCAGGATCCATTCGCGCGTTTCATGAATATAGCGGCCGGTGGAGAGGTCCATCACCGTATCGGCGCCCCAACGGGTCGCCCAGACCAGCTTTTCGACCTCTTCTTCGATAGAGGAGCTGACGGCCGAGTTGCCGATATTGGCGTTGACCTTCACCAGGAAATTGCGGCCGATAATCATCGGCTCCGCTTCTGGATGATTAATGTTGGCGGGGATAATCGCGCGGCCGGCTGCCACCTCCTGGCGTACAAACTCCGGCGTAATGTTTTCCGGCGGGTGCGCGCCGAAGCTGTGGCCAGGGTGCTGCTGGCGCAGTACTTCGCTACGAATGCGCTCGCGACCCATATTTTCCCGCAGGGCGATGAACTCCATCTCCGGCGTCACGATCCCCTGACGCGCATAGTGAAGCTGCGTAACCCGACGTCCCGCCATCGCGCGGCGCGGGCGCGGCAGATTATCGAAGCGCAGATGATCGAGCCCTTCATCCTTCAGGCGTTGTTGGCTGTAACTGGAGCTGAGCTGCGTCAGTTCGCTGTCGCCGCGCTGTTCGATCCAGGCGCTGCGCAGACGCGGCAGGCCCTGATGAACATCGATTTGCGCCTCGGGATCGCCATACGGGCCGGCGGTATCGTAAACCGGCACCGGTTCATTGGCTTCATAAATCGGATCGTTTTTATCGCCGCCGATCAGGGTAGGGCTGAGCTGGATCTCGCGCATCGGCACGCGAATATCGGGACGACTACCCGCAATCCAGATACGTTTAGAGTTGGGAAAAGCGGTACCCTGCAATGAGGAAATAAACTGTTGCGCCTGAGCGCGCTGTTCACGACGGTTGGGTTTAGCAGACATAGCAATCTCCAGAAAAAGGAACGTTGCTTGTCCGGAGCTCGGAAGGAGTAACGACACGCGGCCAGTACGGATTGACGGCGTGAAAAGATCTGTACTCTTGTTCCCTTCGCAGGTACTAACCTGATCAGGTTCCGCGGATCCCGAATAAACGGTCTCAGCCTAAAAGGCACTCCGACAAGATGAAAATCAGGCGTCAGCAGGGCTGACAGCCTGGACCCGTCACGCTTAACGCCGTGGCGAGGTCATAAAAAAGCCCCTTCAGCATAAAGGGGCGTTTAAGAAACTACAAGGGTTTATAACAAACTGATAACCATCAGGCCGGACGTGCCATTGCCTGATCGTTTGCAGCCGCCAGAGCGGCGAGATTATGGTCGAACGCCAGCTGGATCAGCTTATCTTCCAGCGTAAAGCGCGCTTCCAGCGCTTCACCGACTTCCGAAAGGGCCTGCTGGAATTCCAGACAGTTATCGTGATCGATAGCCGCTTCAAGATGGGTATCATACAGTTGCATGATGGTTTCGGTATTAGCCTGCAGGCCGGGGTAAATTTGTGCCGCCGCCAGTAACGGGCTGTCGCCAGTCATCTCTTCGATGATACGTTCATAGACGCTAAAATGTCCGGTAGAAAGATAGTCCACCAGGTTCTGACAAAAATCATCAAGAGCTTTCTCATCAAGCGCAGTGAGTGATTCCTTATTCGGCTTGATGCCTACTACCTGATAATAAGCAACCAACAGTTGCCTGCGCGCATTTAGCCAAAAATCTACCAGTTCATTACTGCCACCTACGCGCTCGGTCAGAACGTCTAACTGGTTAAGCATGTTTGTCTCCGTGGGTTATAGTCTTACCGCTACTTATACTTAACATCAGTACAGAGGCTGTGTCCCGTATCTGTTCCAGTTTTAAGAATATTTACGGCCCCAGTCACAAAAGGCGTGCTGAAGCAAAGGATAACTTTTCTATGGAACGTGTGATTACAAGCGTAGACGCTGGCTGGTGGGTTGTCAGCCACGAACAGAAAATTTGGTTGCCGAATGGTGAATTACCGTTCGGTACGGCAGAAACATGGGATCTGGCGGGGTCGCGCGGCGCCATAATCGGCGAATGGCGCGGCGAGCCGGTCTGGTTGATCCGCGAAAATCGCAGCGAAAATATGGGATCGATTCGACAAATCATCGATCTGGACAGCGGACTGTTTCAGCTGGCCGGACGCGGCGTCCAGCTGGCGGAATTTATTCGCTCGCACCGCTACTGCGGCTACTGCGGCCATGAAATGCATCTGAGCAATAGCGAAAACGCCTGCCTGTGCGGCCATTGCCGTCAGCGCTATTACCCGCAAATCGCCCCGTGCATCATCGTTGCTATCCGCCGCGACGATAAAATTCTGCTGGCCCAGCATGCCCGGCATCGCAACAGCATCTATACCGTGCTGGCGGGATTTGTCGAAGTTGGCGAAACGTTGGAGCAAGCGGTGGCGCGCGAAGTGATGGAGGAGAGCAACGTGCGGGTAAAAAACCTGCGCTATGTAACCTCGCAGCCCTGGCCTTTTCCTCATTCGCTGATGATGGCCTTTATGGCAGAATATGATGAGGGAGAGCTGCAAATCGACAATAAAGAGCTGATCGACGCCAACTGGTTTCGCTACGACGCCCTGCCGCAGCTTCCGCCCGCCGGCACCGTAGCGCGTCGTCTGATAGAGGATACCGTGGCGCTCTGTCGCGCGGCGGATGAGCAACCGTAACGGCGACGTTCGCAGGGCTGGATAGATGCGCCTGAGGCGGCAAACTTGCTTAACCGGCGGCAATAACTGCTACACTAGGCGCCTGTATTTGAGAGAGCCTTATGATGAGCGAATTGAAGAACGATCGTTACCTGCGTGCCCTGTTACGCCAGCCGGTAGATGTGACGCCGGTATGGATGATGCGTCAGGCTGGACGCTATTTGCCGGAATATAAAGCCACGCGCGCGCAGGCAGGCGATTTTATGTCGCTGTGCAAAAACGCCGAGCTGGCCTGCGAAGTCACGCTGCAGCCGCTGCGTCGCTATCCTCTGGATGCGGCGATTCTCTTCTCTGATATTTTGACTATTCCCGATGCGATGGGGCTGGGGCTGTGGTTCGAGGCGGGCGAAGGCCCGCGCTTCGCCTCGCCGATTACCTGTCGTGCCGACGTCGACAAGCTGCCGATTCCCGATCCTGAGCAGGAGCTGGGCTACGTGATGAACGCGGTGCGCACCATCCGCAAAAACTTACAGGGCGCAGTGCCGCTGATCGGCTTCTCCGGCAGCCCGTGGACGCTCGGTACCTATATGGTTGAAGGCGGCAGCAGCAAGGCTTTCACCAAAATCAAAAAAATGATGTACGCCGAGCCGGAAACCCTGCACGCGATGCTGGATAAGCTGGCCGACAGCGTCACGCTCTATCTCAATGCGCAAATTCGCGCTGGCGCGCAGTCGGTCATGATATTCGACACCTGGGGCGGCGTGCTGACCGGACGCGATTATCACGACTTCTCGTTACAGTATATGCATAAGATCGTTGACGGCCTGATCCGCGAACATGACGGGCGCCGCGTGCCGGTTACGCTGTTTACCAAAGGCGGCGGTCAGTGGCTGGAAGCGATGGCGGCGACCGGCTGCGATGCGCTGGGCCTGGACTGGACCACTGATATTGCCGATGCGCGCCGTCGCGTGGGCGATAAAGTCGCGCTGCAGGGCAATATGGATCCGTCTATGCTTTATGCATCGCCTGCGCGTATCGAGCAGGAAGTGGCGACTATTCTGGCAGGTTTCGGCCAGGGTAACGGACACGTATTTAATTTAGGACATGGCATCCATCAGGATGTGCCGCCTGAGCACGCAGGCGCGTTTGTGGAGGCGGTGCATCGGCTGTCATGTCCTTATCACAAGGAGTAGACATGGATATACAGGCATTACGAGCCGAACAGTTGCAGCGCGCCGCGGAAGTGGTGCGCCATGATGATTTCGATGTGATGCCGCCGCGCCTGATTGGCGGCGCGGACGTAGGATTCGAGCAGGACGGCGAGGTGACGCGCGCCGCCATGGTCATTCTGGAATATCCTTCGCTGAAGCTTATCGAATATAAGGTGGCGCGCATCGCCACCATCATGCCTTATATCCCCGGCTTCCTCTCCTTCCGCGAATATCCGGCGCTGCTGGCGGCCTGGGAGATGCTGGAGCAAAAACCTGACCTGCTTTTCGTCGACGGCCACGGCATTTCGCATCCGCGTCGGCTCGGCGTCGCCAGCCACTTCGGCATGCTGGTGGATGTGCCGACCATCGGCGTGGCGAAGCGCCGTCTGTGCGGCCGTTTCGAGCCGCTGGACGACGAGCCGGGTTCGCAGCAGCCGCTGATGGACAAAGGTGAAAAGATCGGCTGGGTCTGGCGCAGCAAAAAACGCTGTAATCCGCTGTTCGTCTCTACCGGCCATCGCGTCAGCATCGATACCGCCTTAGAGTGGGTGCAAAAGTGCATGGCGGGCTACCGTTTGCCGGAACCGACGCGCTGGGCGGACGCCGTCGCCTCAGAGCGCAGCGCCTTTCTGCGCTGGCAGAAGGGTTAGCCGTGCCGCAAGGGTCCTTTTGCGTTACACTGCCGCCAGAATGATGCTGAAGAGACCTTATCATGTTACGTAACCCTATCCACCTGCGCCTCGAAAAGCTGGAAAGCTGGCAGCATGTGACCTTTATGGCCTGTCTGTGCGAACGCCTCTATCCCAACTACTGGGCGTTTTGCCAACAGACCGGCTTCGCCGATGCGCAGCGCTACCGCCGCATTCTCGATCTGATTTGGGAATCCCTGACGGTCAAAGACGCGAAAATCAACTTCGACTCCCAGCTGGAAAAGCTGGAAGAGGCGATCCCGCTGGCAGACGATTTCGACGTCTATGGCGTTTATCCGGCGATCGACGCCTGCGTCGCTTTAAGCGAGCTGTTGCATTCGCGTCTGAGCGGGGAAACGCTGGAGCATGCTATCGAAGTCAGCAAGGCGTCGATCACCACCGTGGCAATGCTGGAAATGACTCAGGCTGGTCGGGAAATGACCGACGAGGAGTTGGGCGAACTGCCGGCGATAGAAGAAGAATGGGACCTCCAGTGGGAGATTTTTCGCCTGCTGGCGGCCTGTGAAGAACGGGACCTGGAATTGATAAAAGGATTACGTTCTGACCTGCGGGAAGCCGCGACAAGCAACATCGGTATAAAAATAGAGCAATAAGGCGATAAAACGTGACTTCACGCCTGAATTGTCGCGCCTAAAGGCTTCACATCCGCCCCCTGTCTGGTCTACATTTGGGGGGCTGAAAAATGTGGCTATCGGTGCGTGCAGGCTGAAGAGTGTCAGAATCTGGCAATTCCCTCGCACTCGATGCTTAGCAAGCGATAAATACACTGTAAGGATAACTTATGAACAAGACTCAACTGATTGATGTAATTGCAGAGAAAGCGGATCTCTCCAAGTCCCAGGCTAAAGCTGCGCTGGAATCCACCCTGGCTGCAATTACCGAGTCTCTGAAAGATGGTGATGCTGTACAACTGGTTGGTTTTGGTACTTTTAAAGTTAACCACCGTGCTGAGCGCACTGGCCGCAACCCGCAGACTGGCAAAGAAATCAAAATTGCTGCTGCAAACGTACCGGCATTCGTTTCTGGTAAAGCACTGAAAGACGCCGTTAAGTAATCGCGTTGCAGTGAAAGGTTTAACGAGGGCGGCAATTATTGTCGCCCTTTTGTTTTTGTGTCGTCGTTATCATAACGGAGCATCATGAAGCGGCTATTGGCACTTCTGACGTTGCTGCTGGCAGGATGCAGCTCGCAGCCGACGTTGCCCGCTTTTACCGCCAGCGGCTATCTGGCCGATCGCGGCGCGGTGCGCATCTGGCGTAAGACCGAAGATCACAGCGTACATATGCTGACGGTGTTTACGCCGTTCCAGGAGGGCGCGTCGGTGTTTACGCGCTACAGCTGGCAGGATGAAAACCTGGTCAGCATTGAACGTCATCTCAGCGGCGCTAAGCCGGATGACGTAACGCTGCGTTTCGACCGCGACGGCGGGCTGAGCTTTATGCAGCGTCAGTTGGCCGACCGGCGCGAAGCGGTAAGCGAACAAACGATAGAACTGTATAAATTCGACGCCCAGCGGATGCTGAAAATCAGCGATGCGCTACTGGCCGGACGCGTGCTGCTGAAGCAGGGGCGCTGGCAGGGCGACGATAGCGTGCGAACCTGTCAGGGCGAGACGGTAAAGCCAGCGCTGGATGAGAGCGAATGGCAGCGCATTCGGTTCTGGCCGCATCAGGCGGATGTGAAGCTGAGCGTTGCGTGGCTGGAAGCGCCAGCGGGGACGCAGCTGATACAGGTATCAACGGAAGATGACTGTCAGTGGGAGCCGCAGGAAGCGGATTTTTAAACGGACGGCACAGAGAAAGAAGCGGCCCCGCCAGCAGGGCAGGACCGCAATTGATTACTTACGGTTGATGGCGCGATAGCCGATATCGCGGCGGCAGAAACTGCCTTCCCATGAAATGGGCGACGCCAGCTCATAGGCGCGACGCTGCGCTTCAGCGATATCTTTCCCCAGCGCCGTTACGCACAGTACGCGGCCGCCATGGGTGAGTACTAAATCATCTTCAAGCTTCGTTCCGGCATGGAATACTTTGCCGTCCGGCAGCGCTTCCAGCGGCAGACCGTGAATCGCATCGCCGATGCGATAGTCGCCCGGATAGCCGCCGGCGGCCAGCACCACGCCCAACGCCGGACGATCGTCCCAGCGCGACTCCGCATTATCCAGCTTGCCTTCGCAGGCCGCCAGACACATCTCAACCAGATCCGACTGCAGGCGCATCATGATCGGTTGCGTTTCCGGGTCGCCGAAGCGGCAGTTGAATTCAATGACTTTCGGCTGGCCGTCCTGACCAATCATCAGTCCGGCGTACAGGAAGCCGGTATAGACGTTGCCTTCGGCCGCCATGCCGCGCACCGTCGGCCAGATTACCTCGTCCATCACGCGCTGGTGGATCTCTGCCGTCACGACCGGCGCTGGCGAGTAGGCGCCCATACCGCCGGTATTCGGGCCGGTGTCGCCGTCGCCCACGCGCTTATGATCCTGGCTGGTGGCCATCGGCAGCACATGCTCGCCGTCCACCATGACGATAAAGCTCGCCTCTTCGCCGTCCAGGAACTCTTCCACGACGATGCGGTGTCCGGCGTCGCCAAACGCATTGCCAGCCAGCATATCGCGCACCGCCGCTTCCGCTTCCTCCAGCGTCATGGCGACGATAACGCCTTTGCCCGCCGCCAGGCCGTCTGCTTTAATGACGATCGGCGCGCCTTTGGCATGCACATACTGCAGCGCCAGCTCGACGTCGGTAAAGTTTTGATATTCAGCCGTCGGGATTTTATGACGCGCCAGGAAATCTTTGGTGAACGCCTTAGAGCCTTCCAGCTGCGCGGCGGCCTTAGTCGGACCGAAGATTTTCAGGCCCGCTTTGCGGAACGCATCCACGACGCCTTTGACCAGCGGCGCTTCGGGGCCGACGATAGTCAGGCCGATATTTTCTTTCTGCGCGAAATCGAGCAGGGCCGGAATATCAGTCGCGGCGATGTCGATATTTTGCAGCGCTGGCTCCAGCGCGGTGCCTGCGTTGCCTGGGGCGACGAAGACGCGTTCCGCCAGCGGAGACTGGGCCGCTTTCCACGCCAGCGCATGTTCGCGCCCGCCGTTACCAATAATTAAAATATTCATCTGTTTCTCCCAAAGCGATTAATGGCGGAAGTGACGCATATCGGTAAAGATCATTGCGATGCCGTGTTCATCGGCGGCGGCAATTACCTCATCGTCGCGGATAGAGCCGCCCGGCTGAATCACGCAGCTCACGCCAACGGCCGCTGCGGCGTCAATGCCGTCGCGGAACGGGAAGAACGCATCAGACGCCATCGCGGAGCCTTTTACTTCCAGTCCTTCGTCGCCCGCTTTAATGCCAGCGATTTTTGCGGAGTAAACGCGGCTCATCTGACCGGCGCCGATGCCGATAGTCATATTGTCGCGGGCGTAAACGATAGCGTTGGATTTCACAAACTTCGCCACCTTCCAGCAGAAGAGGGCGTCACGCAGTTCCTGCTCGGTCGGTTGACGCTTGCTGACCACGCGCAGCTGGTGGCTTTCCACCATGCCCAAATCGCGATCCTGCACCAGCAGGCCGCCATTAACGCGTTTAAAGTCCAGCCCCGCCACGCGCTGCTGCCAGGCGCCGCAGGTCAGGACGCGCACATTCTGCTTCGCCGCCGTCACTTTCAACGCCGCTTCACTGGCGGAAGGCGCGATGATCACCTCAACGAACTGGCGGCTAATAATCGCCTGCGCAGTGGCTTCGTCCAGTTCGCGGTTAAAGGCGATAATGCCGCCGAATGCAGAGGTTGGATCGGTTTTATAAGCGCGCTCGTAGGCGTCCAGCAACGAATCGCCTACGGCGACGCCGCAGGGATTGGCATGCTTAACGATCACGCAGGCAGGCTCATTGAATTCCTTCACGCACTCCAGCGCGGCGTCGGTATCGGCGATGTTGTTGTAGGAGAGCGCTTTGCCCTGCAGCTGCTGTGCGGTGGCGACGGAAGCTTCTTTAATCTCTTCTTCTATATAGAAAGCGGCCTGCTGATGGCTGTTCTCGCCGTAGCGCATATCCTGCTTTTTAATAAAGTTCAGGTTCAGCGTACGCGGGAAGCGCCCGGACGGGGCATTGGTCTCGCCGTGATAGGCGGGCACCAGGCTGCCGAAGTAGTTAGCGATCATGCTGTCGTAAGCGGCGGTATGTTCAAACGCCTTGATCGCCAGGTCGAAGCGGGTTTCCAGCGTCAAAGAATTTTCGTTGGCGTCCAGCTCGGCCACGATCGCCTGGTAGTCGCTACTCTTTACAACGATCGCGACATCTTTATGGTTCTTGGCCGCGGAGCGCACCATGGTCGGTCCGCCGATATCGATATTCTCTACGGCGTCTTCCAGCGAGCAGCCTTCGCGCGCGACAGTCTGGGCAAAGGGATAAAGGTTAACGACGACCATATCGATAGGGGAGATCTGATGCTCATTCATGATCGCATCGTCCTGGCCGCGACGGCCCAGAATGCCGCCATGAACTTTCGGATGCAGAGTTTTAACGCGTCCATCCATCATTTCCGGGAAACCGGTATAGTCAGAGACCTCTGTTACCGGCAGGCCGGCATCAGCCAGCAGGCGAGCGGTGCCGCCAGTAGAGAGCAGCTCGACGCCCCGGCTGGAAAGAGCCTGAGCGAATTCGACGATACCGGCTTTATCAGACACGCTGAGCAGAGCGCGGCGTACAGGACGACGTTGTTGCATGGTGGTTTTATCCCTTGGCTTTGGTTCGCAAGTAAAGAGCGTTACATCAAGTTTAAGCCTGTACGGCGATAAACTTCAGGTAACGCCCCATCAGGGGCGCGCATTAACGTCGGCTGGCATTGTAGCGAAAACGTTTGCGCGATGCTCGACTAAATTAAAATGAGAGCGGTATGTGGGTAATTCTGTGGATAACTGGGTATAAACCCCGCTTTTGCTGAGGATTGCAGCAAACAGTCAATTTATCGCGATTTAGCGGTTGCAGCGCCGCGAGAACTCCCTATAATGCGCCTCCATCGACACGGCACAACGGCTTACGCCACGCGGTGTTGAGCGGTTCAGCGAAGCCTGAATCGCCGGAGAAAAACTTCTGAAAAAGGGTTGACTCTGAAAGAGGAAAGCGTAATATACGCCACCTCGCGACAACGGCACGAAGCGCCGGTCGCACCGCTCTTTAACAATTTATCAGACAATCTGTGTGGGCACTCACAGGACGGATATCGCAAAACACATTTGCAGTATCAAGTCTCAGAGTGAACACGTAATTCATTACGACGTTTTTCTTTGAGCATCAGACTTTAATTGAAGAGTTTGATCATGGCTCAGATTGAACGCTGGCGGCAGGCCTAACACATGCAAGTCGAACGGTAACAGGAAGCAGCTTGCTGCTTTGCTGACGAGTGGCGGACGGGTGAGTAATGTCTGGGGATCTGCCCGATGGAGGGGGATAACCACTGGAAACGGTGGCTAATACCGCATAACGTCGCAAGACCAAAGTGGGGGACCTTCGGGCCTCACACCATCGGATGAACCCAGATGGGATTAGCTAGTAGGTGGGGTAACGGCTCACCTAGGCGACGATCCCTAGCTGGTCTGAGAGGATGACCAGCCACACTGGAACTGAGACACGGTCCAGACTCCTACGGGAGGCAGCAGTGGGGAATATTGCACAATGGGCGCAAGCCTGATGCAGCCATGCCGCGTGTATGAAGAAGGCCTTCGGGTTGTAAAGTACTTTCAGCGGGGAGGAAGGGATGGTGCTTAATACGCGCCGTCATTGACGTTACCCGCAGAAGAAGCACCGGCTAACTCCGTGCCAGCAGCCGCGGTAATACGGAGGGTGCAAGCGTTAATCGGAATTACTGGGCGTAAAGCGCACGCAGGCGGTCTGTTAAGTCAGATGTGAAATCCCCGGGCTTAACCTGGGAACTGCATTTGAAACTGGCAGGCTTGAGTCTCGTAGAGGGGGTAGAATTCCAGGTGTAGCGGTGAAATGCGTAGAGATCTGGAGGAATACCGGTGGCGAAGGCGGCCCCCTGGACGAAGACTGACGCTCAGGTGCGAAAGCGTGGGGAGCAAACAGGATTAGATACCCTGGTAGTCCACGCCGTAAACGATGTCGACTTGGAGGCTGTTTCCTTGAGAAGTGGCTTCCGGAGCTAACGCGTTAAGTCGACCGCCTGGGGAGTACGGCCGCAAGGTTAAAACTCAAATGAATTGACGGGGGCCCGCACAAGCGGTGGAGCATGTGGTTTAATTCGATGCAACGCGAAGAACCTTACCTGGTCTTGACATCCACGGAATTCGGCAGAGATGCCCTAGTGCCTTCGGGAACCGTGAGACAGGTGCTGCATGGCTGTCGTCAGCTCGTGTTGTGAAATGTTGGGTTAAGTCCCGCAACGAGCGCAACCCTTATCCTTTGTTGCCAGCGCGTGATGGCGGGAACTCAAAGGAGACTGCCGGTGATAAACCGGAGGAAGGTGGGGATGACGTCAAGTCATCATGGCCCTTACGACCAGGGCTACACACGTGCTACAATGGCGCATACAAAGAGAAGCGACCTCGCGAGAGCAAGCGGACCTCATAAAGTGCGTCGTAGTCCGGATTGGAGTCTGCAACTCGACTCCATGAAGTCGGAATCGCTAGTAATCGTGGATCAGAATGCCACGGTGAATACGTTCCCGGGCCTTGTACACACCGCCCGTCACACCATGGGAGTGGGTTGCAAAAGAAGTAGGTAGCTTAACCTTCGGGAGGGCGCTTACCACTTTGTGATTCATGACTGGGGTGAAGTCGTAACAAGGTAACCGTAGGGGAACCTGCGGTTGGATCACCTCCTTACCAAGCTGATACCTTCCCGTGAAGTGCTCACACAGATTGTCTGATAGAAAGCATGAGCAAGGCGTTTACGCGTAGGGGGTACGGTGACAAAAGACATTGTCGCTCGATTTTCTTGAGAAAATCTCGCCCTTACACGAAATTAGCGAATCGGTGATTCGCTGAGCAAATTTCGTGTCCCCTTCGTCTAGAGGCCCAGGACACCGCCCTTTCACGGCGGTAACAGGGGTTCGAATCCCCTAGGGGACGCCACTTGCTGGTAGTGTGAGTGAAAGTCGCGTACCCGTCATATCCTAAAACTGACTTGCGAGTCAGCTTTACGATATTGCTCTTTAACAATCCGGAACAAGCTGAAAATTTGAAAGAACAGCTTCTTGCATAAAGAACTGTTCAGAGTCTCTCAATTTCTCGCACCATGCGGTGTCGCAAGACGCCTGCGGGTTGTGAGGTTAAGCGACCAAGCGTACACGGTGGATGCCCTGGCAGTCAGAGGCGATGAAGGACGTGCTAATCTGCGAAAAGCGCCGGTGAGGTGATATGAACCGCTATCAGCCGGCGATGTCCGAATGGGGAAACCCAGTGTGATTCGTCACACTATCGTTAAGTGAATACATAGCTTAACGAGGCGAACCGGGGGAACTGAAACATCTAAGTACCCCGAGGAAAAGAAATCAACCGAGATTCCCTGAGTAGCGGCGAGCGAACGGGGAACAGCCCAGAGCCTGAATCAGCATGTGTGTCAGTGGAAGCGTCTGGAAAGGCGCACGGTACAGGGTGACAGTCCCGTACACGAAGATGCATGTGCTGTGAGCTCGATGAGTAGGGCGGGACACGTGGTATCCTGTCTGAATATGGGGGACCATCCTCCAAGGCTAAATACTCCTGACTGACCGATAGTGAACCAGTACCGTGAGGGAAAGGCGAAAAGAACCCCGGCGAGGGGAGTGAAAAAGAACCTGAAACCGTGTACGTACAAGCAGTGGGAGCCTTCATTTATGAGGGTGACTGCGTACCTTTTGTATAATGGGTCAGCGACTTATATTCTGTAGCAAGGTTAACCGTATAGGGGAGCCGCAGGGAAACCGAGTCTTAACCGGGCGCTCAGTTGCAGGGTATAGACCCGAAACCCGGTGATCTAGCCATGGGCAGGTTGAAGGTTGGGTAACACTAACTGGAGGACCGAACCGACTAATGTTGAAAAATTAGCGGATGACCTGTGGCTGGGGGTGAAAGGCCAATCAAACCGGGAGATAGCTGGTTCTCCCCGAAAGCTATTTAGGTAGCGCCTCGTGAATTCATCTCCGGGGGTAGAGCACTGTTTCGGCTAGGGGGCCATCCCGGCTTACCAACCCGATGCAAACTGCGAATACCGGAGAATGTTATCACGGGAGACACACGGCGGGTGCTAACGTCCGTCGTGAAGAGGGAAACAACCCAGACCGCCAGCTAAGGTCCCAAAGTCATGGTTAAGTGGGAAACGATGTGGGAAGGCCCAGACAGCCAGGATGTTGGCTTAGAAGCAGCCATCATTTAAAGAAAGCGTAATAGCTCACTGGTCGAGTCGGCCTGCGCGGAAGATGTAACGGGGCTAAACCATGCACCGAAGCTGCGGCAGCGACGCGAATGCGTTGTTGGGTAGGGGAGCGTTCTGTAAGCCTGCGAAGGTGTGCTGTGAGGCATGCTGGAGGTATCAGAAGTGCGAATGCTGACATAAGTAACGATAAAGCGGGTGAAAAGCCCGCTCGCCGGAAGACCAAGGGTTCCTGTCCAACGTTAATCGGGGCAGGGTGAGTCGACCCCTAAGGCGAGGCCGAAAGGCGTAGTCGATGGGAAACGGGTTAATATTCCCGTACTCGGTGTTACTGCGAAGGGGGACGGAGAAGGCTATGTTGGCCGGGCGACGGTTGTCCCGGTTTAAGCGTGTAGGCTGACTTTCCAGGCAAATCCGGAAGGTCAAGGCTGAGGCGTGATGACGAGGCACCACGGTGCTGAAGCAACAAATGCCCTGCTTCCAGGAAAAGCCTCTAAGCATCAGGTAACAGTGAATCGTACCCCAAACCGACACAGGTGGTCAGGTAGAGAATACCAAGGCGCTTGAGAGAACTCGGGTGAAGGAACTAGGCAAAATGGTGCCGTAACTTCGGGAGAAGGCACGCTGGCACGTAGGTGGAGGGACCTGCTCCCCGAGCCGAAGCCAGTCGAAGATACCAGCTGGCTGCAACTGTTTATTAAAAACACAGCACTGTGCAAACACGAAAGTGGACGTATACGGTGTGACGCCTGCCCGGTGCCGGAAGGTTAATTGATGGGGTTATCGCAAGAGAAGCTCCTGATCGAAGCCCCGGTAAACGGCGGCCGTAACTATAACGGTCCTAAGGTAGCGAAATTCCTTGTCGGGTAAGTTCCGACCTGCACGAATGGCGTAATGATGGCCAGGCTGTCTCCACCCGAGACTCAGTGAAATTGAACTCGCTGTGAAGATGCAGTGTACCCGCGGCAAGACGGAAAGACCCCGTGAACCTTTACTACAGCTTGACACTGAACATTGAGCCTTGATGTGCAGGATAGGTGGGAGGCTTTGAAGCGTGGACGCCAGTCTGCGTGGAGCCATCCTTGAAATACCACCCTTTAATGTTTGATGTTCTAACCTGGCGCCGTAATCCGGCGTGGGGACAGTGTCTGGTGGGTAGTTTGACTGGGGCGGTCTCCTCCCAAAGTGTAACGGAGGAGTACGAAGGTCAGCTAATCACGGTCGGACATCGTGAGGTTAGTGCAATGGCATAAGCTGGCTTGACTGCGAGAGTGACGGTTCGAGCAGGTGCGAAAGCAGGTCATAGTGATCCGGTGGTTCTGAATGGAAGGGCCATCGCTCAACGGATAAAAGGTACTCCGGGGATAACAGGCTGATACCGCCCAAGAGTTCATATCGACGGCGGTGTTTGGCACCTCGATGTCGGCTCATCACATCCTGGGGCTGAAGTAGGTCCCAAGGGTATGGCTGTTCGCCATTTAAAGTGGTACGCGAGCTGGGTTTAGAACGTCGTGAGACAGTTCGGTCCCTATCTGCCGTGGGCGCTGGAAGACTGAGAGGGGTTGCTCCTAGTACGAGAGGACCGGAGTGAACGCACCGCTGGTGTTCGGGTTGTCATGCCAATGGCACTGCCCGGTAGCTAAGTGCGGAAGAGATAAGTGCTGAAAGCATCTAAGCACGAAACTTGCCTCGAGATGAGTCTTCCCTGAGACCGTGAGTCTCCTGAAGGGACGTTGAAGACGACGACGTTGATAGGCCGGGTGTGTAAGCGCAGCGATGCGTTGAGCTAACCGGTACTAATGACCCGTGAGGCTTAACCTTACAACGCCACAGGCGTTTTGAGGATGAGAGACGATTTTCAGCTTTGTTTACCGGATAAAAGAAATCTGCGGAAACGAAAGATGTTGCGCTGAAGCAAGGCGGCAAATGAGACATCAGGAAGGAGCATACAGCGGTATGTGACTGAGTGATGCGAATGCGGCCAACGCAGCAGCAGCGCGGGAGATTCGTTTCCGGCACAAAGAATTTGCCTGGCGGCAAGAGCGCGGTGGTCCCACCTGACCCCATGCCGAACTCAGAAGTGAAACGCCGCAGCGCCGATGGTAGTGTGGGGCCTCCCCATGCGAGAGTAGGGAACTGCCAGGCATCAAACAAACGACAGAGCCTCAGCGCAAGCTGAGGCTTTTTCGTATGTGTAATTTACGAAATTTACGCCCATTGTTACTCTAAAAGTCAGCCGGTTCAGGCTTTCAAAAGCGCCTTTTTGCCCGATCGGGTCTTCGCCCTGGCCGGCATATTCATCTGCCAGCGCGCTTTTATTCCAATCATTTTTATAACAGCATATTCCCCTTCAACGTTCCCGTTTGTTATTCCTTCAACCATCCTTTACTAATCTCCCATTACCTACATTTCGCTATAACTTTTTTAGCGCTTTTTCGGCGCATTTATATCCATTATGCCGCTTTGTATGAAACATTTTCAATTTCTGGCTGAAGTCTCGACATTTTCCCTGCTACAGGCTATCTTCGGGCATCTGGATGTCTAAACGTATAAACGTATGTAGTGAGGAAAACAGGTTATGCCGATTCGGATACCCGATGAATTACCAGCCGTAAACTTTCTGCGTAACGAGAATGTGTTTGTCATGACCCATTCTCGCGCCAGCGTTCAGGAAATTCGACCGCTTAAGGTGCTGGTATTGAATTTGATGCCGAAAAAGATCGAGACGGAAAACCAGTTTTTGCGCCTGCTTTCTAACTCACCGTTACAGATAGATATACAGCTGCTGCGCATAGACAGCCGTGAGTCGCGCAATACGCCGATGGAGCATCTTAATAATTTCTACTGTAACTTTGATGATATCGCACACGATAACTTTGACGGCTTGATTGTTACCGGCGCGCCGTTGGGGCTGGTTGATTTTAATGATGTTGCTTACTGGCCGCAGATCCAGCGCGTGCTGCACTGGGCGAAAGAGCACGTTACCTCAACCCTGTTTGTGTGTTGGGCGGTGCAGGCGGCGCTGAATATTCTTTATGGCCTGCCGAAACAGACCCGCGCCACCAAGCTGTCAGGCGTTTATGAACATCAGACCCTGCATCCGCATGCTCTGTTAACGCGCGGATTCGATGACACTTTTCTCGCTCCTCATTCGCGTTATGCCGATTTCCCGGCGCAGCTGATCAGGGACTATACCGACCTGGAAATCTTCGCTGAATCCGAGCTGGCCGGGCCTTACCTGTTGGGCAGCAAAGACAAGCGTCTTGCCTTCGTTACCGGCCACCCGGAATATGATGTGTTAACGTTGGCCGGGGAATATCAGCGCGATAGCGAAGCGGGACTGAATCCGGTAATTCCCTGCAATTACTTTCCGCAGGACAATCCGGCCTTGCCGCCGCGCGCCAGCTGGCGCAGCCACGGCAACCTGCTGTTTTCCAACTGGCTGAACTATTACGTTTACCAGATCACGCCTTACGATCTGCGGCATATGAATCCTACGCTTGAATAGGCATGCTTTCTTTTAAGAGTCCGTTCGTCGGCTGCGTTACCCGACTATCGCTCAAACGGTAGAGCAGGAGGTCGGCGGAGATTTTAAGCAGCATAAGAACTATGCCAGACAGTGCCGCAGGCAGCGGTGGATATATTGAACCAGGTGAGGTAAGAGTGAGTAGTAGAATTGACGCGCTGCATCAGCAGCTGGCGCAGCGCATCATGGTGCTGGATGGCGGTATGGGCACCATGATCCAGAGCTATCGTCTGGAAGAGAAAGATTACCGGGGCGAGCGTTTCGCCGACTGGCCCAGCGATCTGAAAGGCAATAATGACCTGCTGGTGTTAACGCAGCCCGATATTATCCGCGCCATACACAGCGCTTATCTTGAGGCGGGCGCCGATATTCTGGAAACTAACACCTTCAACGCCACCACCGTCGCCATGGCGGACTACCATATGGAGTCGCTGTCGGCGGAGATTAACTACGAAGCGGCAAAGCTCGCCCGCGCCTGCGCCGATGAATGGAGCGCAAAAACGCCGCACCGTCCGCGCTATGTCGCAGGCGTGCTGGGGCCAACCAACCGTACCTGTTCCATCTCGCCGGACGTCAACGATCCCGCCTTTCGTAATATCACTTTTAATCAGCTGGTCGCCGCCTATCGGGAATCGACGCGCGCATTGATTGAAGGCGGCTCTGACATCATCATGATCGAAACTATTTTCGACACGTTGAACGCCAAGGCCGCCATTTTTGCTATCCAGAGCGAGTTTGAGGCGCTGGGCGTTACGCTGCCGCTGATGATCTCCGGCACCATTACCGACGCCTCTGGACGCACCCTGTCCGGCCAGACCACCGAAGCTTTCTATAACTCGCTGCGTCATGCCGAGCCGCTCTCTTTTGGGTTGAACTGCGCGCTGGGGCCAGACGAACTGCGCCAGTATGTAGCGGAAATGTCGCGCCTTGCGGAATGCTGCGTCACTGCTCACCCCAACGCAGGCCTGCCTAACGCGTTTGGTGAGTATGATCTCGACGCCGCGGTCATGGCGGAACAGATTGGCGAGTGGGCGCGCGCCGGCTTCCTGAATATCGTCGGCGGTTGCTGCGGCACCACGCCAGCGCATATTGCGGCTATCGCCCAGGCGGTGGAGGGCGTCGCGCCGCGCACGCCTCCTCAATTGCCGGTCGCCTGTCGCCTTTCTGGTCTGGAGCCGTTGAATATCGGCGCCGATTCGCTGTTCGTTAACGTGGGCGAACGCACTAACGTCACCGGTTCCGCTAAGTTTAAGCGACTGATTAAAGAAGAAAAATATAGCGAAGCGCTGGACGTGGCGCGTCAGCAGGTAGAAAGCGGCGCGCAAATCATCGACATCAATATGGATGAAGGGATGCTCGATGCGGAAGCGGCGATGGTGCGTTTCCTTAACCTGATTGCGGGCGAGCCGGATATCGCGCGCGTGCCGATTATGATCGACTCCTCGAAATGGGAAGTGATTGAAAAAGGGCTACAGTGCATTCAGGGCAAAGGCATCGTTAACTCCATCTCAATGAAAGAGGGCGTAGAAGCCTTTATTCATCACGCCCGGCTGGTGCGGCGTTACGGCGCGGCGGTAGTGGTGATGGCCTTTGACGAGGTCGGACAGGCGGATACGCGAGCGCGTAAAATCGAGATCTGCCGCCGCGCTTATAAAATCTTGACGGAAGAGGTCGGTTTCCCGCCGGAAGATATCATTTTTGACCCGAATATCTTCGCCGTGGCGACCGGCATTGATGAACACAACAACTACGCCATGGACTTTATCGGCGCCTGTGAAGACATCAAGCGCGAGCTGCCTCATGCGCTGATCTCCGGCGGCGTCTCTAACGTCTCTTTCTCCTTCCGCGGCAACGATCCGGTGCGTGAAGCGATCCACGCCGTTTTCCTCTATTACGCGATCCGCAACGGCATGGATATGGGCATCGTGAACGCCGGTCAGCTGGCGATTTATGACGATCTGCCCGCCGAGCTGCGCGACGCCGTTGAGGATGTCATCTTAAACCGGCGCGACGACGGCACCGAGCGGCTGCTGGATCTGGCGGAAAAATATCGCGGCAGCAAAGGCGGCGATGAAAGCAACAAGCCGCAGGCGGAGTGGCGTAGCTGGGACGTGGCGAAGCGGCTGGAATATTCACTGGTTAAAGGCATTACCGAATTTATTGAAGAAGATACCGAAGCGGCGCGTCTTGAGGCGGATCGGCCAATCGAGGTGATTGAAGGGCCGCTGATGGCCGGCATGAATGTGGTGGGCGACCTCTTTGGCGAAGGAAAGATGTTTCTGCCGCAGGTGGTGAAATCGGCGCGCGTCATGAAGCAGGCGGTCGCCTGGCTGGAACCCTATATTCAGGCCAGCAAAGCGGTCGGCAGCAGCAATGGTAAAATCGTACTGGCGACGGTAAAAGGCGATGTGCATGACATCGGCAAAAACATCGTCGGCGTGGTGCTCCAGTGCAATAACTACGAAATCATCGATCTTGGCGTCATGGTGCCGACGGAAAAAATCCTGAAAACCGCCCGCGACGAAAATGCGGACATTATTGGTCTGTCCGGGCTGATTACTCCTTCGCTGGATGAAATGGTCAACGTAGCGAAAGAGATGGAGCGTCAGGGATTCACTCTGCCGCTGTTGATCGGCGGCGCCACCACCTCTAAGGCCCATACTGCGGTTAAAATCGAGCAGAACTACAGCGGGCCGACGGTTTATGTGCAGAATGCCTCGCGCACCGTCGGCGTGGTCTCGGCGCTGCTGTCGCCGACGCAGCACGATGATTTTGTGGCGCGCACGCGTAAAGAATATGAAACCGTGCGCATTCAGCATGGCCGCAAAAAGCCGCGCACGCCGCCGATCACGCTACAGGCGGCGCGTGAAAACGATCTGGCGTTCGACTGGGAAAGCTACACGCCGCCGGTCGCACACCGGCTGGGCGTTAGCGAGGTAAAAGCCTCTATTGAAACGCTACGCCACTATATCGACTGGACGCCTTTCTTTATGACCTGGTCGCTGGCAGGCAAATACCCACGTATCCTGGAGGATGAGGTGGTGGGCGAGGAGGCGCAGCGCCTGTTCGCCGACGCCAACGCCATGCTGGATCGGCTGAGCGCCGACGGCAGCCTGACGCCGCGCGGCGTGGTGGGCATTTTCCCCGCCAACCGCGTCGTCGACGACATTGAAATCTATCAGGATGAGTCGCGCTCGCATGTTATCGCCGTCAGCCATCATCTGCGTCAGCAGACGGAAAAGGTGGGCTTCGCCAACTACTGCCTGGCTGACTTCGTGGCGCCGAAGGACAGTGGCAAAGCGGACTATCTCGGCGCGTTCGCCGTCACCGGCGGGCTGGAGGAGGATGCGCTGGCGGAAGCCTGGGATCGTCAGCATGACGATTACAATAAGATCATGGTCAAGGCGCTCGCCGACCGCCTGGCGGAAGCCTTTGCGGAATATCTGCATGAAAGGGTGCGTAAGGTGATCTGGGGCTATGCCGCCAATGAAAACCTCAGTAATGAGGAACTCATTCGCGAAAACTATCAGGGCATTCGTCCGGCGCCCGGCTACCCAGCCTGCCCGGAGCATACGGAAAAGGCCACAATCTGGCAGCTGCTCGACGTAGAGCGCCATACCGGCATGAAGCTGACGGAATCCTTTGCCATGTGGCCCGGCGCATCAGTCTCCGGCTGGTACTTCAGCCATCCCGACAGCCGTTATTTCGCCGTTGCCCAGCTGCAGCGCGATCAGATCGAGGATTACGCACGGCGTAAAGGCATGACGGTCAGCGAAGTGGAACGCTGGCTGGCGCCCCATCTTGGTTATGACGCCGATTAAAGTCTCTGGTTCCTGAGCGCCGGTTCGGCTGCAATGCCGTCCGGCTCCCTCGGCTGCTCATCCCTCTTTTTCCTTTTTTGGCCCGGATTCCGGGCCAACGCTGGCGCTTAACTTTCGCCCGTCTGCCGCGATTGGTCTACATTTAAGACTACCGCTCCCTGTTAACTTGCCTGAAAAATAAGCGAAAACTACGCCTCTGCGGAGCGCGTAAAGGGGCAGCGCATCTTTCATTTGCTGCTCTTTCTCGCCGGGCTGGCGGCAAATGTGGTTAAAGCCCGGCGTGAAGGAGTGCAATTCCGTGTTAACCCTGCTTAATCTGCTTTCCGCCGTCGCGCTGCTGGTGTGGGGTACTCATATTGTCCGCACCGGGATCATGCGCGTTTACGGCGCGGATTTGCGGCGCGTGCTCAGCCGCAGCGTAGAAAAAAAACCGATGGCGTTCATCGCTGGCATCGGCGTTACGGCGCTGGTGCAGAGCAGCAACGCCACCACGCTGCTGGTCACCTCGTTCGTGGCGCAAAACCTGGTCGGGCTGACGCCAGCGCTAGTGATCATTCTCGGCGCCGATGTCGGCACCGCCATTATGGCGCGCGTGTTGACCTTCGATCTCTCCTGGCTGTCGCCGCTGTTTATTTTTTTCGGCGTGGTCTTTTTCCTTGGCCGTAAGCAGACGCGCGCGGGGCAACTGGGAAGGGCGAGCATCGGCCTCGGGCTGATCCTGCTGGCGTTGCAGCTGGTGGTAGAGGCGGCGCGGCCCATTACCGAAGCGTCGGGCGTAAAAGTGATCTTCTCCTCGCTGACCGGCGATATCATGCTGGATGCCTTAATCGGCGCGGTATTTGCCATCATCAGCTACTCCAGCCTGGCGGCGGTATTGCTGACGGCGACCCTGACCGCCACCGGCGTCATCTCTTTTCAGGTGGCGCTCTGTCTGGTGATCGGCGCCAACCTCGGCAGCGGGCTGCTGGCGATGCTGAACAACAGCGGCTCCAATGCCGCAGGCAAACGCGTCGCGCTCGGCAGCCTGTTATTTAAAGCGATCGGCTGCGTGTTGGTGCTGCCTTTCGTACATGTGTTGTCGCCGTGGCTGGATAAGCTGCCGGTCAATGATGAAGAGCTGGTTATTTTCTTCCACGTTTTTTACAACCTGATCCGGTGCGTGGTTATGGTGCCATTTACCGATCCGATGGCGCGTCTGTGCAAGCGGCTGATCCGCGACGATCAGGAAAACGATGCTCGTCTGAAGCCGAAACATCTTGACCGTAGCGCGTTGGATACGCCCGCACTGGCGCTGGCGAATGCGGCGCGTGAAACCTTGCGCATGGGTGATGTGCTGGAGCTCATGATGGATAACTTCAGCAAGGTGATCCATGGCGAGCCGCGTCAGGAGCGAGAGATACAGCGGCTGGATGACGATGTGGATGTGCTCTATACCGCCATTAAGCTCTATCTGGCGCGGATGCCGAAAGAAGATCTGCCGGAGGAAGATTCGCGACGCTGGGCCGAGATTATTGAAACTGCCCTTAATCTGGAACAGGCGGGCGATATTATCGAACGCATGAGCGGCGACGTGGCCGATAAATCGCTGGCCGCGCGGCGGGCTTTTTCGCCGGAAGGGTTGAAAGAGCTCGATCTGCTGCATGAACAGCTGCTGAATAACCTGCGGCTGGCGCTGTCGGTCTTTCTGTCGCGCGATATCGCCAGCGCGAAGCGGCTACGACGCGCCAAACATCGCTTCCGCATTATGAATCGCCGCTTTTCCCATGCGCATGTCGATCGGCTGCATCAAAAGAATGTGCAAAGCATCGAAACCAGCTCGCTGCATTTAGGCCTGCTGGGAGATATGAAGCGGCTTAACTCGCTGTTTTGCGCGGTGGCGTACAGCGTGCTGGAACAGCCTGACGACGAGCGCGATGAGGAGTAAAAGCATGCCAGCCTGCGCGGCTGGCACAGGGTCTTACTGACGTTTGACCGGTTTGCCGGACCAGTAGCCTGCCAGCAGCGAGCCGGAAAGGTTGTGCCAGACGGAAAACAGCGCGCCGGGCAGCGCCGCCAGTGGCGAGAAATAGAGCTTGCCCAGCGTCGCCGCCAGCCCGGAGTTCTGCATCCCGACTTCCAGCGCCAGCGTGCGGCAGGTGGATTCGTCGAAACCGAACAGCTTGCCGCCCCAGTAGCCGCCAAGCAGGCCAATCGCGTTGTGCATCACCACCGCTGCGATCGCCACCAGGCCTACCGAGCCGATAAAGCTCTGGCTACCTGCAACCACGGCGCTGATAATCAGCAGAATGCAGACCATTGAAAAGGCGGGCAGCCAGGGTTCGACGCGCTTCACCAGGCGGTTCAGGGTGTGATGCACCAGCAGGCCGAGCGCGATAGGAATCGCGACGATTTTAACAATGCTCAACAACATGCCCACCACATCCACTTCCACATGCGTATCCACATACAGACGCGTCAGCAGCGGGGTGGCGAACACGCCGACCAGCGCGGAAACTGAAGATATGGTCACTGACAGCGCCACGTCACCTTTCGCCAGATAGATCATGACATTGGAGGCGGTGCCGCTCGCCACGCTGCCCACCAGAATCATGCCGGCAGCGAGATCGGGCGGCATCTGAAACAGCTTCGCCAACAGCCAGGCGGCCAGCGGCATCACCAGGTAGTGCAAAAATGTTCCGGCGATAACCGGCGCCGGGCGCACCAGCACCCGTTTAAAATCATCGATATTCAGCGTGACGCCCATTGCGAACATGATCAGCATCAGCAGCCAGGAGACCCAGGGGCCGATGCCGGTAAAAGTGCCGGGGGTATAGCAGGCCGCCGCGGAGAGCAAAATAGCCCACACGGGGAACAGCCGGGTGATTTTGGCAAGCATAGCCAGACTTCCTTATAAGAATGAGATGTAGGTTTGCCACAGACAAAAATCGCTTTGCGCCCGGAACGAGGGTGCAAAGCGAACGCAAAATCATAGCATTAAGGTCGTCGGGGTAAAGGGGCAGCGAAAGGCTGCCCCGAAAAAGCGAGTTTATGCCTTCTTTTGCAGCAGAAAACGGTAAAGCAGACCGCCCGCCACGCCGCCAGCCAGCGGAATTAACCAGAACAGCCAAAGCTGTTCCAGCGCCCATCCGCCCTGGTAAAGGGCAACGCCGGTACTGCGCGCCGGGTTAACTGAGGTATTGGTCACCGGAATGCTGATTAAGTGAATCAGCGTCAGCGCCAGGCCGATAGCGACGGGCGCAAAGCCTGCACTCGCCTCTTTATCCGTCGCGCCCATAATAACGACAAGGAAAATCGCGGTCAGCACGCCTTCTGCTAACAGGCAGGCGAGTAATGAATAGCCGCCGGGCGAATGCTCGCCGTAGCCGTTGGCGGCAAAACCGTTGATATCGATGTCGAAGCTCGCTTCGCCGCTGGCGATAAGATAAAGCACGCCGCCTGCCGCCAACGCGCCCAGCACCTGCGCAACAATATAGGGTAAGACCTGCGTCAGACCGAAACGGCCGCCAGCCCATAATCCCAGCGTCACGGCCGGGTTAAAATGCCCGCCGGAGATATGCCCTACCGCATACGCCATCGTCAGTACTGACAGACCAAACGCCAGCGCCACGCCGGTAAAACCAATTCCCAGTTCAGGCCAGGCGGCCGCCAGCACAGCGCTGCCGCAGCCGCCCAGCACCAAAACAAATGTCCCTAAAAATTCTGCCAGTAATTTTTGCATCATGATCCCTCATTTTGTTGATATTAAGCGCAGCGAATTATCTTTTTCTGCTGGCAGACTGCAATAATTAATGCCATTTCGCCGCATGTTAGCTGCCCAAATAGCGATATTTGAGACAGGTCTTGCATAGCGGCGAGAAGGGGGAGAGCGACTGTCGGGGAAATGAAAGGGAGTGGGAAACGCCAGCCTGAAGCTGGCGTCAAAAGGACGGCGTCAGTCCTCGAACAGATTATGGTGCAGCGTGCGCACGACCTGTTCCGCATCGTTGCCGGGCACCAGGAAGCAGAGGTTATAACTGCTGGCGCCGTAGCAGATCATGCGCAGGTTAAAAGGTTCCAGCACGCCGAACACCTCTTTGCCGACGCCGCACGCCTGCGACAGCTTGTTGCCGATCAGCGCCACCAGCGCCAGATTTTCCTCCACCTCTACGCGGCACAGCGAGGAAAGCTCCGTCAGCAGCGCCTGGGTCAACAGGCTGTCGCCGCTTGAGGTCGAACCGGTAGTATCCAGCGTCAGCGCTACGCTGACTTCCGACGTGGTGATCAGATCGACAGACATATGATGGCGCGCCAGGATAGCGAACACCTCGGCGAGGAAGCCGCGCGCATGTAGCATATTCAGGCTGTGCAGCGTCAGCAGCGTTTGTCTGCGGCGCAGCGCCAGCGCGCGGAACAGCGGCGGGTTTTGCGTTTTATTGCACACCAGCGTGCCGCCGGCGGCAGGGTCTTTGCTGGATCCGACAAATACCGGAATATCGCTGCGCACGGCGGGCATCAGCGTTGCCGGATGCAGCACTTTAGCGCCGAATGTCGCCATCTCCGCCGCTTCTTCGAAGGTGATTTCGTCGATGCGCTGGGCGGCGGGCACCACGCGCGGATCGGTGGTGTAAATACCCGGCACGTCGGTCCAGATATCGATGCGCTGGGCATGCAGCGCTTCGCCCAGCAGCGCGGCGGTATAGTCGCTGCCGCCGCGGCCCAGCGTAGTGGTGCGTCCTTTGCTTTCGCTGCCGATAAAGCCCTGAGTAATCACCAGCGCATTCTCCAGGCGCGGCTGGAGCTGCTGAGCGCAGAGTTCCGCCAGCGCCGCCACGTCCGGCTCGGCGCGTCCAAAGCGGTCATTGGTGCGCATCACTTTACGCACGTCGAACCACTCGGCGGCCACCTGACGCTCACGCAGAATCTCAACAAACAGCAGGGATGACATCAGTTCGCCGTGGCTGACCAGTTCGTCGGTCAGGGCGGTGGAGGTCGCCAGCGCCGCCGCTTCCGACAGCATGGTGATATTTTCCAGTATGCGGTCGATCTCTTCGCGGATGACGGCGGGCTGCTGGAGCCGATCGATAATGGCGTACTGAATACGGCGAATTTCATCCAGAGAATTGAGTCGCTGCGAAGGCTCCTGGCCTTCCGCCAATGCAACCAGCAGGTTGGTCACGCCTGCCGAGGCGGAAAGCACCACCAGACGCACGTTTGCGTTGGCCAGCACCACGTCGGCGCTGCGGTTCATGGCGGAGAAATCAGCGACGCTGGTGCCGCCGAATTTTGCAACGATCAGATCAGATTGAAACATGGTAATGCCTCGTGTCAGGTTCAATTGTATCAGCCTTGGCACAAGGAAAGAGCAGAAACGGGAGCAGGCGTAGAGAAGAACAGCTACGAGCACCCAGAAGCGCCCCACCTTGCGGCGCGTCCGACTGCCGCACGCGCCTGGTGACAACCCAGAGGATTCAGCCCCTGTAGTCGACAAGCTTTCCGCCGTGGATCGCCCGCCTCGGCGTCGCTCCCCCTGATGTGTTGTCTGCGGATAACGGCTCCTCGAACACACTGCCTGGGCGACGCGCCTCTTCTGGCTTGCGCATTGCTGCGCAACTAACTGTTTACAAATATCGGGTTATTGCCCCGCTGTCAATGCCCGGCGTTTGAAGAATTCTCAGGTTGTACCAGCGCGATCAGCGTACAGGGCAGCGTCGGCGGCTGCGCATCCATAATTTCCAGCCTGTCGTTCTCTTTCAGCGCAAACAGTGGCACCACGCCCTGGTGGGTCGCCAGATAATCCTGCCAGCCGAAGTTCTCCGTTAGCTGCGTGGCTTTGATCACCGCGCCCTGCGCCAGCATCTCGCTAAGCCGCCCCCAGGTTTGCTCGGCGCCGAACAGCGTCTCGTGACGACGGAAGCGTGGACTTTCTATATCGCGGCGCTCGCGCAGCGATGAGCCGGACCGCACCGACGCCACCTTGTCGGCGCCGAAAATATGGCTGAAATGATAAACCGCCAGCGCGTTTTGATGACGGTTCGGCGACAGCGCCAACACCTGCGCGATATCGCTGAGATCGAGGTAGTTCTCCGCATGTTCAGACCAGGCGTTGCCATACCAGGCGGGAATGCCCTCCATGCGCGCCTGACGGTAATACTCCCAGCTGCTGTCGGTCAGCATCACCGGTATATCGAGCCGCTGCAATGCCAGCGCCAGCGCGCGTGCCACGCTGTTAGCGCCGATAATCAGCACGCCGCGCGGACGCTGCTGCTGTACCCGCAGCCAGCGAGCCAGCGGCGCGCTGGTCAGGCTTTGCAATACCACGGTGCCGATAATGATGGCGAAGACCACGGTCACCAGCCGATCGGCCTGCGGATAGCCGCTGCGCGCCAGCGTCAGGGCGAACAGCGAACTCACCGCCGCCGCCACGATGCCGCGCGGCGCAATCCAGCTCAGCAGCAGGCGATCGCGCCAGCGCAGCGTCGAACCCCAGGTGGAGAAAGCGATACAGAGCGGCCGTGCGATAAACTGTACGGCCAGCAACACCGCGACCAGCGGCCAGCCCAGCGCCAGCAGAGCATGAATATCCAGCCGCGCGGCGAGAATAATAAACAGGCCGGAGATCAGCAGCGCCGACAGTTCTTCTTTAAACGCGATGATGTCGCGCAGATCGACGTCGCGCATATTAGCCAGCCAGATGCCCATCACGGTTACCGTCAGCAGGCCCGACTCGTCAGCCAGCGCGTTGGAGACGCCGAAGGTGGTGAGCACAATTGCCAGCACGCCGAAGTTCTGCAGATAGCCCGGCAGCCAGACGCGCTTCAGCGCGACGCCCAGCAGCCAACCCGCCAGCGCGCCGAGACCCAGGCCGACCGCCGTCGTTACGCCCAGCGTCCAGAACAGATGCGATAAAGATTCAGCATGCTGACGCAGCACAATGAATTCAAACACCAGCAGGGTAAAAATAGCGCCCACGGGATCGATGACGATACCTTCCCAGCGCAGCACCTGGTTGATCGCCGCGTTAGGCCGCACCACCCGCATCAACGGCGCGATTACCGTCGGGCCGGTCACCACCGTGACCGCGCCGACCAGCGCCGCCAGCTCCGGCGGGAAGCGCAGCAGCAGCCAGCAGGCGAGGCTAATCACGACAAAGGTGATCAGCATGCCGACGGTGACGAGGTTGCGCACCACGCCGCCGAGGCCGCGAATTTCATCGATGCGCAGCGTCAGAGCGCCTTCAAACAGAATGATCGCCACTGAGAGCGATACCAGCGGAAACAGCAGGTCGCCAAACAGCGCGTCGGGAACCAAAACGTGCGTCATCGGACCCAGTACGATTCCGAAAACCAACAGCGGCAAAATTGCCGGTAGCCGCAGTAACCAGGCGATCCATTGGGCCATCAGTGAACTGAAGCCGATGATCACCAGTAAGAGTGGAGCAGAGAGCGGCATAAAAATTTTTCCTTTCAACGGTAAGAATCGTCATACTGAAATACCTGGCGGCCATCATCGCCGCAGCCTGAATTATAATGAGTCCCGGGCAAAGGGTGAGGAAATCAGTACGCCCTACAATAGTCGTAACCTGTTGCAGGAAAAGGAAAGTGAGTCACGGTCAACAGGTAAGATGACGTCCGGTCAGAATTACGGTTGTTAAAACATAAGAGTGTTGCCATGAAAAATATCAATCCGACGCAAACCGCTGCCTGGCAGGCCCTGCAGCAGCATTACGAACAGATGAAAGAAGTGCGCATTGCAGAGCTGTTTGCTCAGGACAGCGATCGTTTTGCGAAATTCTCCGCCACCTTTGACGACCAGATGCTGGTGGATTTCTCAAAAAACCGTATCACTTCTGAAACCCTGGATAAACTGCAGGCGCTGGCGAAAGAGACCGACCTGGCGGGCGCCATCAAGTCGATGTTCTCCGGCGAGAAAATCAACCGCACGGAAGATCGCGCGGTGCTGCACGTTGCGCTGCGCAACCGCAGCAACACGCCGATTCTGGTGGACGGCAAAGATGTGATGCCGGAAGTCAACGCGGTGCTGGAAAAGATGAAATCCTTCTCCGAACGCATTATCGGCGGCGACTGGAAAGGCTATACCGGTAAAGCAATCACCGACGTGGTCAATATCGGCATCGGCGGCTCCGACCTGGGTCCTTACATGGTCACCGAGGCGCTGCGTCCGTATAAAAACCACCTGAACATGCACTTTGTTTCCAACGTCGACGGTACCCATATCGCCGAAACGCTGAAAAAAGTGAACCCGGAAACCACGCTGTTCCTGGTCGCCTCTAAGACCTTCACCACGCAGGAAACCATGACCAACGCCCACAGCGCGCGTGACTGGTTCCTGAAAACGGCGGGCGACGAGCAGCACGTTGCGAAGCACTTCGCCGCGCTTTCCACCAATGCCAAAGAAGTGGCGAAGTTCGGCATCGATACCGCCAATATGTTTGAATTCTGGGATTGGGTTGGTGGTCGTTACTCGCTGTGGTCGGCGATCGGTCTCTCTATTATCCTTTCCATCGGCTTTGACAACTTCGAGCAGCTGCTGAGCGGCGCGCACGCGATGGACAAGCATTTCGCCGAAACGCCGGCTGAGAAGAACCTGCCGGTGCTGCTGGCGTTGATCGGCATCTGGTACAACAACTTCTTTGGCGCGGAAACCGAAGCGATTCTGCCGTACGATCAGTATATGCACCGTTTCGCCGCTTACTTCCAGCAGGGCAATATGGAGTCCAACGGCAAGTATGTGGATCGTGACGGCAACCCGGTCACTTACCAGACTGGCCCGATCATCTGGGGCGAACCGGGCACCAACGGCCAGCATGCGTTCTATCAGCTGATCCATCAGGGCACTAAGCTGATCCCGTGCGATTTTATCGCGCCGGCCATTACCCACAACCCGCTGGGCGATCACCACGAAAAACTGCTTTCAAACTTCTTCGCGCAGACCGAGGCGCTGGCCTTTGGTAAATCACGCGACGTGGTAGAGAAAGAGTTCACTGACGCGGGTAAAGACGCGAAATCGGTCGAGCATATCGTGCCGTTCAAGGTGTTTGAGGGTAACCGTCCGACCAACTCCATTCTGCTGCGCGAAATCACGCCATACAGCCTGGGCGCGCTGATTGCGCTCTATGAGCACAAGATTTTCACGCAGGGCATTATTCTCAACATCTTTACTTTCGATCAGTGGGGCGTTGAGCTGGGCAAACAGCTGGCGAACCGCATCCTGCCGGAACTGCAAGGCGCAGGCGACGTCAACAGCCACGACAGCTCCACCAATGGACTGATCAACCGTTATAAAGCCTGGCGTTAAGAGAGGCTGCGATTTATTGACCGGGCGCCCATGCGGCGCCCTTTTTTATTCCTGCCTGAAAAAACATCCTGTGGATGTCGTCAGTAACCGGTTTTGGCTCTGCCTGTTAGTCTGGGAATCTACATCTGGCAGGCCAGCTGGAACCTTCTTGTTAGCGCTTTTAGTACGTTCCTCTGAGACGAAATCAAGCCGCTTTCTGTGCAGGATGTTTTTTTATTGCGTCTATACTGTGATCTTTGTCACATTCTGTCATGATGTCCGTACGGCCTGCCTGTGTGCAGGCAGCGCTAAAAGGTCACAACAATGATTAGTGGAAAGTTAATTGCCGCTGTTCTGCAATGGGTATTGAACGTGGGTCTGCTCATTCTGGCGGTTATTTTGATCGTCTTTCTGGGGAAAGAGACAATACATCTGGCGAACGTATTACTGAATACCGGCGAGGCGGCCTCGGCTTATTTGCTGGTGGAAGGCATCGTCATCTGGTTTCTCTATTTTGAATTTATTGCGCTGATCGTGAAGTATTTCCAGTCGGGATACCATTTTCCGCTGCGCTATTTCGTCTATATCGGCATTACGGCGATTATTCGTCTGATTGTCGTCGATCATAAAAACCCGTTCGACACGCTCTGTTATTCCGCCGCCATTCTGATACTGGTGGTGACGCTATGGCTGGCTAACAGCAACCGGCTGAAGCGGGAATAAAAAAGGCGGCCTGATGGCCGCCTAAATATACACGTTATCCTTCAGGACGCCTCTTTGTTGGCTAAGCTCGCTTACCCCGGTGACTTACTTTCGTAAGCGACCGGGATTCACTCGCCGCCTTGATGCAACCTGAAAGGCTTTGTGTATAAACACAGGGAACAACTTAGCAGTGGCAATAACAACAAAGGCAACAATGGCAACAAAAGCGTTAATTAACCCTTCACACTCCCCGCGGTCAGCCCGCTGACCAGCCAGCGCTGCGCCAGCAGGAACACCAGCGTAATCGGCAGCGCCGACAGCACCGCCGCGGCGGCAAAATCGCCCCACAGATAGTTCTGCGGATTCAAATACTGTTGCATCCCTACCGCCAGCGTATAGCTGTTGACGTCGCGCAGCAGTAGCGAAGCGACGGGCACTTCCGTTACGGCAGCGATAAAGGACAAAATAAACACCACGGCGAGAATCGGTACGGAGAGCGGCAACAGAATCAGGCGGAAAGCCTGCCATGGCGTCGCGCCGTCCAGCGCCGCTGCTTCTTCCAGCGAACCGTCAATGGTTTCGAAATAGCCTTTAATCGTCCAGACATGCAGCGCGATGCCGCCCAGATAGGCGAAGATCAATCCGGCATGGGTATTCAGGCCGATAAAAGGAATGTACTGCCCTAAACGATCGAACAGAGCATAAAGCGCCACCAGCGAGAGCACAGCTGGAAACATCTGAAAGATAAGCATTCCTTTCAACAGCGTCGCCTTGCCGCGAAAACGCATACGGGCAAAAGCATAGGCACAGGTCGTTGAAAGCGCAACAATCCCAACGGCGGTGATCGCCGCCACTTTTACCGAGTTCCACAGCCACAGCAGCACCGGGAACGGCGGCGGGGTGACGCTGCCGTTTTCATGAGTAACGGAGAAGCCGAGCGCCAGCTTCCAGTGGTCCCAGGAGATATGCTCCGGCAGCAGGCTGCCGATCGCATAGTTGCCGGGACGCAGCGAGATAGCGAATACCATCAGCAGCGGATACATGATCATCACCAGGAAGCCGAGCAGCAGCAGATGCGTCAGCGCCAGGCGCAGCTTTTGTGATTTCGGTTTTACCATCGCCATAGGTCGCTCCTTACTCAGTTTTAATGCGGGTGAAACGCAGGTTAAACAGCGCCAGCGCGCCGACCAGCAGGAAGATCAGCGTGGCGATGGCGGCCGCCAGGCCGAAATCTTGTCCACCGCCGCCTTCAAAGGCGATGCGCCAGGTATAGCTCACCAGCAAATCGGTATAGCCCGCCGGCGTAGTGGTGCCCAGCCGGTCTGGTCCGCCGTCGGTCAACAGCAGGATCAGCACGAAGTTGTTGAAGTTAAACGCGAAGCTGGCGATCATCAGCGGCGTTAGCGGCTTAATTAACAGCGGCAGAGTAATGCGGAAGAAATTTTGTAGCGGCGTCGCGCCGTCCAGCGCCGAAGCTTCATAAAGATCGTCTGGAATCGCCTTTAACAGCCCCATGCACAAAATCATCATGTAGGGATAGCCAAGCCAGGTATTGACGATAACCAGCATGGTGCGCGCCATCACCGGATCGCTGAACCAGGCGGGCTTAATGCCGAACAGGCTATCCAGCATGATGTTGATTTCGCCGAAGCTTTGGTTAAACAGCCCTTTGAAGATCAGAATCGAGATAAACGCGGGCACGGCGTAGGGCAGGATCAGCAGCAGCCGATAGACCGCGCGGCCTTTCAGCGCCTCCCACTGCATCAGGCAGGCCAGCACCATGCCGACCGCCACGGTCAGCAACACCGTCAGCGCGGCGAATACTACCGTCCAGATAAAAATCGCGACAAACGGTTGCTGAATACCCTGGTCGGTCAGCACGCGCAGGAAGTTTTTCCAGCCGACGGCCACCGTATAGCCGGGACTCAGCTTTTCGCTGCTCCACTGCTGGTTGGCGTCCTTCATCTGCCAGAAGCCGGTCTCGTCGTTAGGGTACCAAACCTCGCCTGTTTGCTTATCTGTCAGAATATCGCCTTCGCCGAGCTGATAGCGCGGCTGAGTGCCTGAGAACTGGCGCAGCGAACTCATCTTCAGCTGCGAGCCGTCCGGCAGACGCGCCTTCAGTTGAGAAAGCGCCTGACGATTTTGCGTAATCACGCGCAGCATGGCGCGCTCGCCGCCAGGCTGCTGCTGCGTTTCAGTAAGAGTAAGTGTTTGCTCACCTTTGGCTGCGAGGGAGAAGGGCGGCGAGATAAACTGCTGGTTATCCGCGCCGTTCAGCAGCAGGCGCCACTGATTATCCGCCGTCGACCAGAGTGAAAACGCGTAGCCTTCGCCGGCCTGGAACTGGCGGTCCAGCAGTACCTGACGCGCACGCTCAAAGGTAAGCTGGTTAGTGCTGCTGTAGTTGGTGAAAGCGATAGCGATGGTGCAGGCCAGCGGGAACAGCACAAACAGCACCATACCGGCCAGCCCCGGCCAGACATAGCGCCACGCCTGAGCGCGGCGGCGGAAAAAGACAATCAGGCCGCTGCTCAGCAGGATCAGCGTGACGATAGCGAACAGGTATTCGCCCTGCGCATACATCAATACCACCAGATAGCCGGTTATTAACACACAGAGGGCAAGAACCAGCCACTTCAGGGCGTCACGCTGCCACCACAATGCGGATTTTGCCATTTTAGGATCCTTCTGCGACAGATGAAAAGAGAGGGCGGATCGGCCATCCGCCTTCGGAAACGGGACGAAAACCCGGCCAGCAAACGGCATTGACGCTTGTGGCCAGGACTGGTGCGTTAGTAATTCCTTACTTGGTCAGGCGGCTTTCCGCATCTTTCAGCGCCGCTTCCACGCTCTGACGCCCGTTAATCGCGTTCAGCACCGCGCTGCGTTCGGCGTACCAGAAGGCGGCCATCTGCGGCACATTCGGCATGATCTCGCCTTTCTGCGAGTTCTCCATGGTGGCGGCAATCTTCTCATCCTTCGCCAGCTTCTCCTGGTACGATTTCAGCGCCACCGCGCCCAGCGGTTTGTCAGCGTTCACTTTCGCCAGCCCGTCATCGGTCAGCAGATAGTTTTCAATAAATTCTTTCGCCAGCTCTTTATTCGGGCTGGCGGCGTTAATACCGGCGCTCAGCACGCCGACGAACGGCTTCGAGGGTTTGCCTTTAAAGGTCGGCAGCAGGGTGACGCCATAATTGACCCTGGCGCTTTCGATATTATTCCAGGCCCAGGGACCGTTAATAGTCATGGCGGTTTCGCCTTTATTAAAGGCGGCTTCGGCAATAGCGTAATCAGTGTCCGCATTCAGGTGTTTATTTTTAATCAGGTCGATCAGAAATTTCAGGCCTTCCTGAGAACCCTGGTTATTTACGCCAACATCTTTGATGTTATAGCTGCCGTTCTCTTTCTTAAACGCATAGCCGCCGTCAGCCGCAATTAAAGGCCAGGTGAAATAGGGCTCCTGAAGATTAAACATAATGGCGCTCTTGCCTTTGGCGCGTAGCTGCTTATCCAGCGCCGGAATTTCTTCCCAGCTTTTCGGCGGGTTCGGCAGCAGATCTTTGTTATAAATCAGCGACAACGATTCCACCGCCACCGGATAACCGATCAGCTTGCCGTTGTAGCGCACGGCGTCCCAGGTGAAGGGATAGATTTTGTCCTGTAATGCCTTATCCGGCGCCACTTCCGCCAGCAGGCCGGACTGCGCATAGCCGCCGAAGCGATCGTGCGCCCAGAAGATAATATCCGGGCCGTCGCCGGTGGCTGCGACCTGCGGATATTTCTCTTCCAGCTTATCGGGATGCTCGATAGTGACTTTAATCCCGGTATCCTGCTCAAACTTCTTGCCCACTTCCGCCAGGCCGTTATAACCCTTGTCGCCGTTGATCCAGATGACCAGCTTGCCTTCTTCGATTTTCGCCAGTGCCGCGCCGGGCAGCAGCGCGGCAGTCAGGGCGCATAACAACAGCGTTTTGCTATTTAGTTTGAACTTTGACATTTCCCTTACCTCTAAACGTGAGTGGTTGTCGTTAGGCAGAAGTCTGCTGCTAAGAGACGGCTGACTCATCCTCCCTGTTGCTACGCCCTGCCGGTAAGAAGTGTGATCCCTGTGGCTTTTTCGCCGCTTTCTGCGTGTCAGGACACAAAAAACACCCCATTTTCCTGCCGTTTCGATCACGAAAAAGCCTGTCGTGACCGCCGGATCCCCCTGCGGGCATCAAACTCATCCTCCTGCCTCCTCCCCCGTAAAAAAGCGAATGGTGGAGGATTTTTCCTCCGCGCCCTTCGCGCACACTCCCTGCCATTCAAAGGAAGTCGTGACGAGACGGGAGAAACCAATGACAAATGTGGTGCTGAAAGAAGTCACCAAATCCTGGGGCGATGTGGTGGTATCGAAAGATATCAACCTGACCATTGCCGAAGGAGAGTTCGTGGTATTTGTCGGGCCGTCAGGCTGCGGCAAATCGACGCTGCTGCGCATGATTGCCGGCCTGGAAGATATTACCTCCGGCGAGCTGACCATCGGCGGCAAACGCATGAACGAGGTGCCGCCCGCAGAACGCGGCATCGGCATGGTGTTTCAGTCCTATGCGCTCTATCCCCACCTGACGGTAGCGGACAATATGTCGTTCGGCCTTAAGCTGGCTGGCATCGGCAAAAGCGAAATTCAACAACGTGTTTCCCAGGTGGCGGAGGTGTTGCAGCTGGCGCATCTGCTCGATCGGCAGCCGAAGGCGCTCTCCGGCGGCCAGCGTCAGCGCGTGGCGATCGGCCGCACGCTGGTGGCCGAGCCGCAGGTTTTCCTGCTGGATGAGCCGCTCTCCAACCTCGACGCCGCGCTGCGCGTACAGATGCGCATTGAAATCTCCCGCCTGCACAAGCGCCTGCAACGCACCATGATTTACGTCACTCACGATCAGGTCGAAGCGATGACGCTGGCGGACAAAATCGTGGTGCTGGAAGGGGGCCGCATCGCGCAGGTCGGCAAGCCGCTGGAGCTTTATCACTATCCGGCGAACCGCTTTGTCGCCGGCTTTATCGGCTCGCCGAAGATGAACTTCCTGCCGGTCAAGGTCACCGCTATCGCCATCGATCAGGTACAGGTTGAGTTGCCTAATCGCCAGCAGGTCTGGCTGCCGGTCGACAGCACCGGCGTGCAGCCCGGCGCCAATATGTCGCTGGGCATTCGCCCGGAACATCTGCTGCCCAGCGAAGTGGCGGACGTCACGCTGCAGGGCACCGTTCAGGTCGTCGAACAGCTCGGTCACGAAACGCAAATCCATATCCAAATCCCCGCGCTGCGTCAGAACCTGGTTTACCGCCAGAACGACGTGGTGTTGGTTGAAGAAGGTGCCCAATACGCCATCGGCCTGCCGCCACAGCGCTGCCATCTGTTCCGTGAGGATGGACGCGCCTGCCGTCGGTTACACAGCGAACCCGGCGTAGAAGCACACATAACAACAGCAGAAAGTTAACAGGAGAACAGCGATGATAACGCGCTCTAAGTACCCTCTGGCCGTGGCAGTGGCCCTCGCAGTTGTAGCACCGCACGCCAGCGCGGTGGATTTTAAAGGTTACGCCCGTTCCGGCATCGGCTGGACCGGCAGCGGCGGCGAGCAACAGTGTTTCCAGGCGACCGGCGCCAACTCCAAATACCGTCTCGGCAATGAATGCGAAACCTATGCGGAAATCGAGCTGGGTCAGGAAGTCTGGAAAGAAGGCGAGAAAAGCTTCTACGTCGACAGCATGATCGGCTACAGCGTATCGCAGCAGAATGACTATGAAGAAGATTCGCCTGCCGTGCGTCAGATGAACGTAGTGGGTAAAAACCTGTTTGATGCGCTGCCGGGCGCCAATATCTGGGCCGGTAAGCGTTACTACAAACGCCACGACGTGCATATGATCGACTTCTACTACTGGGATATCTCCGGTCCTGGCGGCGGTATCGAAGATATCGATCTCGGCTTCGGCAAGCTGTCGCTGGCGGCTACCCGCAGCAGCGAGGCTGGCGGCTCCTCAGCCTTCGTGACCGGCAATACCCGCGGCCAGGCGAAAGATCGCGCCAACGATATCTTTGACGTGCGTCTCGGCGGCATGGAAGTCAACCCCGGCGGCGCGCTGGAGCTGGGTTTTGACTACGGTAGCGCCAACGACACCGACGGCTACAGCCCGAATGACGAAGACGCCTCCAACGACGGCTGGATGGCGACCCTGGAGCATACCCAGACCTTCTACGGCACCAGCCTGAACAAGTTTGTCGTGCAGTACGCCACCGACGCCATGACGCAGAACCGCAACGGCCGTCCGGGCACTGCGGAGAACAATAACGGCTCGATGATTCGCGTGATTGACCACGGCGCCATCGACTTCAACGACACCTGGAGCCTGATGTATGTCGGCATGTACCAGGATGTGGATCGCGACAACAACAACGGCACCACCTGGTACACCGTGGGCGTGCGCCCAATGTACAAATGGACGCCGATCATGAGCACCCTGTTGGAAGCGGGCTACGACAACGTTAAATCGCAGCGCACCGGCGACCGCAACAGCCAGTATAAAGTTACCCTGGCCCAGCAGTGGCAGGCGGGCGACAGCATCTGGTCGCGTCCGGCCATCCGCGTGTTCGCTACCTACGCCAAGTGGGATGAGAAATGGGGCTACGCTTCTTCGCAGAAAAACGATCAGAACTACGTCGGCAATTTGCCGGGCACCACCGCAGGCGTCGCCTATAGCGATACCGCCGCGCACACCTTCAGCCGCGGCGACAGCGATGAGTTCTCTTTCGGCATTCAGATGGAAGCCTGGTGGTAATAAGACAAGTTAAAGGAGCGTAGTCGGCTCTGCGTCCTGCCTTAGCCCGCCTCCCTATTGCCTGAGAGAGGCGGGTTTCTCTTGAGGATAAAAAAATGAAAAAACATCTGCTCGCGCTCTGCCTGTTTCCGGCCCTGAGCTTCACCGTGCTGCCTGGCTTCGCCGCCAGCACCAGCATCAACCCGCAAAACGTGGCGACGGCGCCGTCCGTGTCGCCCGATAAGCTGCAGCGCCTTTCCTGGCTGCCGATGACGCCGCCGGTCAGCCAGGATATCGTCCTGAACGCCGGTTCGGTCGCCCTTAACGAAGGCAATATCAGCGGCCCGGTCGCCGCTATCGCCTTGCCCGCCGATCAGGGTTCGCTGGAAGTCACGCTCGCCAGCCTGATGAAAGATCGCAAAGTTTACGCGCCGAACGTGCTGGTGCTGGACAGCCAGCTACAGCCCGCCGCCTTTTTCCCCAGCAGCTATTTTACCTACCAGAAACCCGGCATCGTCGCCACCAACCGTCTGGAAGGCACGATGAAGCTGACGCCGGTGCTGGGACAAAAACAGATCTACCTGCTGATCTACACCACCACGCGCGACCTGGCGCAAACTTCCACCATGATCAATCCGGCCAAGCTTTACGCGGAAGGGGCGAGCAACGCCATTCCCGATGTACCGGACCCGGTGGTGCAGCATGTGAATACCGGCACCCTGTCGCTGAAAGTGAAGAGCGAGCAGAACAGCGGCAATATCATGATCGGCAAGCTGTTCGGATCCGACAACGCCAAACCGGTGGTGGTTGGCAGCAGCGCGGCGGCGACGAGCCAGCCTGCTAACAACGCGCCGGCGCCGGTCGCAGCCCCTGCGCCGACACCGGCGGCAAAAGCGGAGCCGATGCTGAACGACACGGAAAAATATTTTAACGACGGCATCCGCAGGGCGGTAAAAGCGGGCGATATCGACAAAGCGTTGAAGCTGATGAACGAGGCGGAACGCCTGGGTTCTTCATCGGCCCGCGCGACCTTTATCAGCAGTGTGAAAGGCAAGGGATAACATCCCCATAGTGCTGATCTTGCTGGACGATTGGTGCGCCACAGGCGCACCCTTTTTCGCTGGCTAAACGTCGGGTTTTTCCACTGCGTCGCGTGTTCTGCGCGAGGCTCTGCGCTACACTATGACACCTGTTTTTTTACCGGAGATGCCGTATGTCGAATCACGCGCTTTCCCTGTTGCGCGCAATCGAATGGCTTCCCGCTTCGTCACCGCTGCTTTCCGCCGCCGTGCTGGACTGGCTGATGGAAGAGGATTCGATGACGAAGCGCTTTGAACGTCACTGTCGGCACGTTACCGTTGAACCCCTGAATGAAGGCTTCGTCACCGCAGACGAGATTGCCGGGGAGCTGCCGTTTCTGCCGCAGGAGCCGCGCTACTGGCTGCGCGAGATTATTCTTTCCGGCGACGGCGTGCCCTGGCTGGCTGGCCGCACGGTGGTGCCGGAATCGACGCTAAACGGGCCGGAATCGGTGTTGAGCCAGCTCGGCACGCGTCCGTTGGGCCGCTATCTCTTTTCTTCCTCTACCCTGACGCGGGACTTTATCGATCCCGGCATCGCCGCAGGACAGTGGGGACGCCGCTCGCGCCTGCGTTTATCGGGCAAGCCGCTATTGTTGACTGAACTGTTTTTACCCGCTGCGCCGCTTTATCAAAGCCTCTCAGGAGAATCACGTGAGTAATATAGAAAAAGGGCTGACGCTGACGAAGCTGCAGGCCTGGAGCCGCCTGATGCGTATCGATAAACCGATTGGCTCGCTGCTGCTGCTCTGGCCGACGCTATGGGCATTATGGTTGGCGGGCGAGGCGGTGCCGCCGCTGCAGGTGTTGCTGGTGTTTGTGCTGGGCGTCTTTTTTATGCGTGCGGCGGGCTGCGTGGTAAATGATTTCGCCGATCGAAAAATCGACGGGCATGTCAAACGCACTCAAATGCGCCCGCTCGCCAGCGGCGCGGTCAGCGAAAAAGAGGCGAAGGTGCTGTTTGTGGTGCTGGCGCTGGTGTCGTTTGGACTGGTGCTGACCATGAACGCGCTGACCATCTGGCTGTCGTTCGCCGGACTGGCGCTCGCCTGGGTTTATCCCTTTATGAAGCGCTATACCCATCTGCCGCAGGTGGTGCTGGGCGCGGCCTTCGGCTGGGCGATCCCAATGGGCTGGGCGGCGGTCAGCGACAGCGTGCCGCTGAATGCCTGGCTGCTGTTTTTCGCCAACATTTGCTGGACGGTGGCCTACGATACCCAGTACGCCATGGTTGACCGCGACGACGATTTAAAAATCGGCGTGAAGTCGACGGCGATCCTGTTTGGCCGCTTTGATAAGCTGATTATCGGGCTGCTGCAGCTCTCTACGCTGCTGCTGCTGTCGCTGGTGGGGCTGCGTATGGGGCTGGACGGCGCATTTTACTGGTCGCTGCTGATCGCCGGCGCGCTCTTTGTGCATCAGCAGAAGTTGATCGCCGAACGGCAGCGCGAACGCTGTTTCCAGGCGTTCCTGAATAACAACTATGTCGGACTGGTGATTTTTATCGGCATTGCGCTGAATATGCTGCCGTTCAGTCAGTGGTGACGGCCGCACGATAATCTTTGGATGATAAAAAAACGGGCGCCTGAGGCGCCCGTTTTCTTTATGCTTGCGTCTTTTTTACACCTGCGTCGCCAGCCCGCTGTGGGCTACGGCGTTTTCAATGGTTTGACGCACGTCGCTGGTAATCAACTCCGACAGCAGGCGCGACGTGTTCTGCGTCTGCGCCAGTGCGGCGTCGCCCGTGTCGCTGATATAGCCTTCGTCACGTAGCGTCAGCACCAGGGTGGAGAACACCGCCTTATCGAAAAATTCCGGCGCGTTGATGCCGTGCAGTACTGACAGGCGCTGCGCCAGCGTGCGGCTCTCTTTTTCAAGCGAACCGCGGTTGATTGCCGGATTGGCGCTGAGGATAGAGAAGGTGATCGCATAGCGTTGCAGCGTTTCGCGCATGCCTGCCGCCAGTAGTTGCAGCGTGCGGAAACGGCCCGCGTTCAGGCGCATCATATCGCCTTCAATCACGATCAGCTGCTGGCGCGCCAGCTCCGCCGTCAGCGCCTGGAGCAGGTGCGGTAGCTCCGCTTTATCCCAGCGCAGGAACAGCTCGCTCTTCAACAGCGGATAGATCACCGTAACCTGACGCAGCAGCTCATCCGCCGAGATTGCCTGATGCTGTTGCACGATAGCGGCGATCAGCGACGGCATCACCAGCATGTGATGAACGTTATTGCGGTAATAGGTCATCAGCACCGCCTGCTCGCGCGGCAGGATGATGATATCGCCGATATTGTCCTTTTCCGTCTCGAACTTGTTCATGTTCAGCGCGTGTTCCAGCAGCGCTTCCGGCGTCATGTCCGGCACGGTCGCATCTGCGGAATAGGGCACATTGCGCAGCAGTTCGAGATAGCATTCCAGCTGCTCCAGCAGCTGCTCTCGCGTTAACGAGCGTTGACGCGAGGCGAGCAGGGCGGTCACGCAGAGGTTCATTGCGTTGGCGGCGCCGGCGTTATTGATGCGCACCATAATCTGCTGCGCAATATCGTTGACCGCCGGCGTCAGCCACTGCGGACGCTGCGCCACAATCGGATCGATCGAGTCGCGCCACTCCGGCACATGACGGTTGAGGTAGTTCACCAGCGGCAGCGGTTCGCCGAAGTTCACGTAGCCCTGACCCAGATTGCGCAGCTTGCTCAGGCCGCGCAGCATCTGCATAAAGCCTTCTTTCTCTTTCGCCGCGCCGCGCAGCTCTTTGGCGTAAGTGCCCACTTCCATTACGTGCTCATAGCCGATATAGACCGGCACCACGGTAATCGGGCGGTTGCCGCCGCGCAGCATCGCCTGGAGGGTCATCGACAGCGTGCCGGTTTTCGGATCGAGCAGTCGGCCAGTGCGCGAACGTCCGCCTTCGACGAAATACTCCACTGAATAGCCGCGGCTGAACAGCTCGCCCAGATATTCGCGGAACACGGTGGAGTAGAGCTTATTGCCCTTGAAGGTGCGGCGAATAAAGAACGCGCCGAGACGGCGGAAGATCGGGCCAGCGGGCCAGAAGTTAAGGTTGATGCCTGCGGCGATATGCGGCGGCACCAGCCCCTGATGATAAAGCACGTAAGAAAGCAGCAGATAGTCCATATGGCTGCGGTGGCAGGGAACGTAAACCAGCCCGTGCCCGTCCAGCGCCAGCTGACGAATGCGTTCGCCGCCGCTGACGTTGATGCCCTGATAAATTTTGCTCCAGGTCCAGCCGATAACGCGGTCGGTCAGGCGGATCATCTCATACGAGAAGTCGGCCGCAATCTCTTCCATCAGCTCAATGGCGTTCTGCTGCGCTTTTTCTTGCGAAATCTTCTTGCTGCGCGCTTCGTCTTCTACCGCCTTGGCGATAGCCTGCGACTGCAACAGCTTATTAAACAGATCGTGACGCACCGGCAGACGCGGGCCGACTGCGGCCAGGCGCTGACGGGCGAAATGGATGCGCGCCACGCGCGCGAGCTTTTGCGCGATGGTTTTATCGGTGCCGTGTTCGGTGGCCATGCGGCGCAGCGATACCATTGGCGAGAAGCGAACAAAGCTGTCGCGTCCCAGCCAGAAGACGGCAAAAAACTTCTGCACTCCGTTGAGCTCGCGCAGATGCGGCGTTTGTTCGCCCTGCACTTCGCGTCCCGGCGCACGGCCGAACATCACGGATACCGGCACCATCTGCACATCCAGATCGGGATTGTTGCGGTGCAGGTCGAGGTAGTCGTGAAACAGCTTCACCGACTCCTGATTAGGCACGAAGTAGGGGAAAACGCGCGGCCCGTCATGGATAAACACATGACGCGGCAGCAGGGCGCCGTCGATCTCCAGCGGCTCCAGCGGATCGGGCAGATCGTGCAGGCGGCACTGGGTGCGCAACGCCAGAAGATCGGCCTTTGAATCGTAAGGCAATACATACATAATGGGGCGCGACGTGTCGAGGCCCAGTTCCGCGACCGGATCGCCCGGAATCGCCTTACTTTTGACTAAAAATGTAAGTGGTAAATTCAATAACTTATAATAAAGTTTACGCCAACCTGACATAGACAACATGAAGCCTCTTGTTAGCAAAGCGCGGCAAGCATACCAGAAAGCGCATTGAAGATCTGTGGTGTTGCAATTAGTGCGGCACCCTGACATTGACGTTAAACATCGCAAAGGGTTCCCCGAACATGGCAAATAACGTAACGGGCTTGACGCGCATCATTAAAGCGGCTGGCTACTCCTGGAAAGGATTGCGCGCGGCCTGGCAGCACGAAGCGGCTTTCCGTCAGGAAGCGGTGATGGCGCTGGTGGCGGTCGTCGTCGCCTGCTGGCTGGATGTCGATGCGATAACGCGCGTGCTGCTGATCGGTTCGGTCGCCCTCATTATTATTGTCGAGATCCTTAACAGCGCTATCGAAGCGGTGGTCGATCGCATCGGCAGCGAACTTCATCCGCTGGCGGGACGGGCGAAAGATATGGGCTCCGCTGCGGTTCTGCTCAGCATCATACTGGCTCTCTTTGTCTGGGCAACCTTGCTGTGGGCATATTTGCGATAGCGCTTCCGCATTCGACAAAGTGTTGTTTTTTACACTGCATTCGGTTTCCATTCCGACAATACCTGTATATACTCACAGCGACTGTATAAACAACCAGGGGGCGGGATGAAAACCTTAACGGCTCGACAGCAGCAGGTTTATGACCTGATTCGCGATCACATTAACCAAACGGGGATGCCGCCAACGCGTGCGGAAATCGCTTCCCGTCTTGGCTTCCGCTCTCCAAACGCCGCAGAAGAACATCTGAAAGCACTGGCGCGTAAAGGCGTTATTGAGATGGTGTCCGGCGCTTCGCGCGGCATCCGCCTGATGGCGGAAGAGGAAAACGGCCTGCCGTTGATTGGCCGCGTCGCCGCTGGCGAGCCGCTGCTGGCGCAGGAGCATATTGAAAGCCGTTTTCAGGTCGACCCTAACCTGTTTAAGCCTCACGCTGATTTCCTGCTGCGCGTCAGCGGCATGTCGATGAAAGATATCGGCATCGTCGACGGCGATCTGCTGGCGGTGCATAAAACGCAGGATGTGCGTAACGGCCAGGTCGTGGTGGCGCGTATTGATGATGAAGTCACGGTTAAACGCCTGAAAAAACAGGGTAACACGGTGCAACTGCTGCCGGAAAACAGTGATTTTCAGCCCATCGTGGTCGATCTGCAACAGCAAACCCTGACTATCGAAGGCCTGGCCGTCGGCGTGATTCGCAACGGCGACTGGCTCTGAAACTGATGTGGCGGCTCCTCTGCCGCCACTGAATAGCCCCTGATTCATATTTATCCGGCGATAACCGCTGTGGCCTGTCGCCATACTATTTTCGCGGATTGTCATGCAACTCTTCTCTGCAACCGATAAAAATCTCTGGCGGCTGGCGCTGCCGATGATCCTTTCCAATATTACCGTTCCTCTGCTGGGCCTGGTTGATACCGCCGTGATCGGCCATCTCGACAGCCCCGTCTATCTGGGCGGCGTCGCCGTAGGCGCGACGGCGACCAGCTTCCTGTTTATGCTGCTGCTCTTTTTACGCATGAGCACCACCGGGCTGACGGCCCAGGCGTTCGGCGCTGGCGATAAATCGGGACTGGCGCGCGCGCTGGTTCAACCCTTGCTGATCGCCGTCGTCGTCGGGCTGGCTTTTGTGCTGCTGCGCGATCCGCTTAGCGCGCTGGCGACGCGCGTCGTTGGCGGCAGCCCGGCGGTGCTGGAGCAGGCGAAGCGCTTTATCCATGTGCGCTGGCTCAGCGCGCCCGCTACGCTGGCGAATCTGGTCATTTTGGGCTGGCTGCTGGGCGTGCAGTATGCGCGGGCGCCGGTGATTTTGCTGGTGGTCGGCAACCTGGTAAATATCCTGCTCGACCTGTGGTTTGTTATCGGCCTTGGCTGGGGCGTAGCGGGCGCCGCTGCGGCAACCGCGATTGCGGAATACGTGACGCTGGCGGTCGGGCTGGGCATGGTGTGGCACCTGCTGCGCCTGCGGCAAATTACCTTCTTACAGCTGAAGCAGGGGCTGCGCGGCGATATGCGACGCCTGCTGCGCCTTAACCGCGACATTATGCTGCGCTCGCTGCTGCTGCAGCTCTGTTTTGCTTCGGTAACCGTGCTGGGCGCGCGCATGGGCAGCGATATCGTCGCGGTTAACGCCGTGCTGCTGATGTTTCTGACCTTCACCGCCTACGCGCTGGATGGCTTCGCCTATGCGGTGGAAGCGGTCTCCGGGGAAGCCTTCGGCGCCAGAGATGCCGATAAGCTGCGGCGGGTCTGGCTGGCGGCCTGTCGGCAGGCGGGCCTGGTGGCGCTGCTGTTCGCCTGTGCCTACGCGCTTTGGGGTAAAGAGCTGGTGGCGCTGTTGACCTCGCTGCCAACGTTGCAGGCGCAGGCGGATCGCTACCTTCCCTGGCAAATGCTTCTGCCGCTGGTCGGCGTCTGGTGCTATCTGCTGGACGGCATGTTTATCGGCGCAACGCGCGGGCGCGAAATGCGCAACAGCATGGCGCTGGCCGCGCTGGGTTTTGCCTTAGCGCTGGCGACGCTGCCTTATTTAGGCAACCATGGCCTGTGGCTGGCAGTAACGGTTTTTCTTATGCTGCGCGGCCTGACGCTCGGCTGGATCTGGCGTCAACACCAGCGGCGCGGCGACTGGTTCACGATTTGACACATTTATATGCGGCTGCGCTTATTACCTGAATTAACTCGTTTTTAAGGGTAATCGACAGGTTTTTCGGCGTGTTTTCAGTTCATCTGACTGAGATTACGAGCAGAAACGCCGTATTCAGCTATCATTAAAGGGTGACAAACAAGGAATCAGCGACTGTTTTCACTGAACATACAGCGCTGACAGTCTGCAAGCTGTTAACACCTAAGGTAGAGGAAATAACGATGAACAGAGACGAAGCCGGCGGTAACTGGAAACAGTTTAAAGGTAAGATGAAGGAAAAATGGGGCAAGCTGACCGATGACGACATGACCGTTATCGAAGGTAAACGCGATCAGCTTGTTGGTAAAATTCAGGAACGCTACGGCTATGCAAAAGACGAAGCGGAAAAAGAAGTGAGCGATTGGGAGACACAAAACCGCGACCATCGCTGGTAAGTTTAAAGCCCTTCAGGAAGATGCTCCTGCCCCTGGCACAAGGAATGTGCCGCTCCCCTCTGTTTTTTTATCTTTTTTAACGCGGTCACGCTCTTTTCTTGCTGCCCCGTTTTCTGGTTATGTTTGGCATGATGAGGTTATTTTAGCGCTTACTACCCTTCAGACCGGCTTTAGCGACAAACCTGTCGCCTTCCCCCTAACGCAGCCATTACTGGCACCGCTTCGGCTGTTTTTTAACGCCCGCGCTTTTTGCTTATCAGCGTATGGTCATGATTACAGCTTTCAGGATGCTGGCAACTTTCGACATCTTTACATCCGTTGCACAAGCCGTGCGCTTCAATCACGCTATTACGCAGCGCAAAGCCGCTCTGCTGCGCCAGCGACTCCAGAATCGATTCCACGCCCTGAGCATGCTGTTCATTCACCGCGCCGCAGCGATCGCAAATCAGCATCGCTGAAGTATGTTGCGGTTCCTCGAAATGATGACACACCACATAGCTGTTGTTTGACTCAACGCGATGGATAAACCCCTGCTCCAGCAGGAAATCCAGCGCGCGATAAACGGTAGGCGGCTTGGCCTGCGGTTCAGAGGCGCGCAGCAGGTCAAGCAGATCGTAGGCGCTAATTGCGCCGTTCTGCTCGCTCATCAAACGCAGCACCTCCAGACGCTGCGGCGTCAGGCGCACGTTGCGTTGCTGACAGATTTTTTCAGCCTGCGACAGAATCTGTTTTGAAGGTGAAACGCTCATAATTTTTCTCCGGGCGATTGAGATGTTATCTTATCACGTTGGATAAAAAACGCCGACTCCTTCCTGAAGTCCTCAGAAAAGCGCTATTTCGCGCCTGAATTACCGAAAGTTTCCGAATTATATCTCCTGGCGGCATGCCTGAACCCGCCGATAATACGCAGCGTCCAACGCGGAAAAGAGACAGATCCATTCTTAATTGTTAATTTCCAGTTTGCAGGAGAATTAATATCCAGCTAATGTTCACTCAGGCTTAAGCGGCATAGGGAAAAACAGAGCCGCAGCGAATGCAACAGATAAGCCACTCACTGCTTATAAAAGCAGCAATTCACTGATAAGTCGGGGAAAACGCCTTGAGTTCAGGGCAATAAAATGGGCAATTACTGGTCATCATGCGCCCAGTGATTTTCTACATACTTTCAGCTTATTTTTGGTGGCGTCTGATAATGGCAATGAAAACCGTTCAATCTTTCAAGCTTTCTTCTGCAACAGCCTTAACCGCAATTTTATTTACCTCTTTTTCATCACAGGCAGCCGGCAGCTATTTTGACGCGCGCAATGATGCGATGGGCGGTACCGGGGTCGCTTCATCGAACTATACCACTGCGCCATTATCAAACCCGGCGCTGCTGACGAAAGGCCGGGCGGAAGATCGCGTCAGCGTTATTCTGCCTTCTGTCGGCGTGCAGATCAGCGATAAAGATAAAATGGTTGATAAGATCGATGACGTAACCGATACGGTGAATCATTATCGGGACGTATTCAGGAATTTTACGCCCATCGATTTTCTGACGAATCCTTCTGCCATTCGCTCCGCTTCCGGCGACCTGGCCAACCAGCTGCGCGATCTGCGCGGCAACAAGGCGGACGGCTCCGCCGGCGCGGCTATTGTAGTGGCGGTGCCGAATGAGACGCTGCCGTTCGCTTTTGTCGCCAAAGCTTATGGCTCCGCCCATCTGCAAGCCGACGTGGCGCAAAGCGATATCGACCTGCTCGATACCGTCGCTAACGGCGGATTTCCGACGTTAGCCGATCCGTCTCAACTGCGTTCCAGCGCTACCGGCGTGGCGGCTATCGTCGCCGACTACGGCATTGCGGTCGCCCATGAGTTTAACATCGGCGAACAGGCGGTTTCCGTGGGCGTGACGCCTAAGCTGCAGCAGACTCGCCTCTATAATTACCGCGCTTCGGTTTATAACTTCGATAAAGATCGGGTGACTGACAGCGAATATCGCACCAGCAATACCGGCTTTAACCTCGACGCCGGCCTGTCAACCGACGTGGGCGCGAACTGGACCTTTGGCCTCAGCGCGCAGAACCTGATCCCGCGTGATATCGATACGAAGCGTGTGAATGGCTATCAGGATACCTGGCAGATCCGCCCGCTGGTGACCGCCGGCGCCGCCTGGCATAACGAGGTGCTGACCGCCAGTCTTGATGTGGACGCGACGCCGACCAAGCGTTTTAAATCGCAGGATGACAGCCAGTATGCGGGCGTAGGCGTGGAATATCGCGTGCTGGACTGGTTACAGCTGCGCGGCGGCTATCATGCCGATATGAAATCCAACGACAAAAATGTTGTGAGCGCCGGCTTTGGCGTATCGCCTTTCAACAACCGCGTTCACCTCGACCTTGCGGGCTCGGTGGGCGAAGACAATACCTGGGGCGCCATGGCGCAGCTGGGCTTCTCCTTCTGATAATGCAGGCTGCGCCGGAAACGGCGCGGCTTTCAGGCAAACACCACTTTAAGGCTGCCCGGCGTCCGGCGCGGTTTTCCTGCCACGATTTACATATCCCGGCCCAAACGGATCGGGCATTTCAAAATCTTAGCCTCACTAATGACGCAGAGTTGCCCGCACAGCATGTTCGACTATTTAGGCTGGACATTGCTGATAGCTTTGCACGGCTTTCACATCAAGAACAGGCTATGTATTTTCGGGCCGGTTTTATGCACGTTTTATTCGCTCCGTTTATCCATATTCCGATAATTAAACGGCTAAAAATACGCCGTTTGCAGCCGACGCGCGGCGAGTGCCGTTTCATCTGTGCGCGTAGGATCCATTATGTTAAGTAACGCCGGGTTTACGGAAAGATTAAGCTGAAGTGATTGAAAAGGCGTGCAGTTTATTTTTTACTCAGTCGTACTGGCATCAGTCTAAATAACAAACAACAGGGATTGTTTTTATGCAAATCATGAGGATGACGTATAACGATCTGACAAAGGGCGGCGGGGAAGCAAAGCTACACGTTTACGGCGTAGGGACGTTCCCGGTATTCAGCGGCCAAAAACCCTACACCAACGATCCTGACTGCGCGTTTTTGAAAAACAGCGCAATCCCAGTGGGCCGTTACTGGATTGTGCCACGGCATGAAGGAAGCTTAAAGAACCGAGCCAGGGCGGCGGCCGGTGACCTGTGGTTCAGTTCGAATCATTATGAATGGTTTGCGCTCTTTAATGCCCAGACAATGGACGAACATATTTTCGTAAATGGCATCTCGCGTGGCGGCTTTCGCCTGCATCCGTTGCGGCCCGATGGTTCCGGGGTAAGCGAAGGATGCATAACTTTCGTTAATCGCCCTGATTTTTACGTTGTCAGAAATGCGTTATTAAAAACAAAAAAGATGCTCGTTCAAGGCTCACGCACTGGGCTGATGGCGTTCGGTTATAGAGACGTACAAGGAGATCACGATTTTGCGAATTGCAAATTTCGTTAAAAAGGCTGGCGGCTTCGTGCTGTGCTTTATTCTGGCGTTTGCCTTATCTCGCTACGATATGCCGCTCCATCGTCCGTCGACCTGGATAATTGACTATCTCTACCAGATTTTTAGCCGTTATCAGGAGGATATATACGAACCAGATGCAGATCCGGTTACGTTCATTTCGATAATTGCCGTTGTCAGCGTTTACGCGACAGCTCTTTACTGGCTGTTTAAAATAGCAATCAGAAAGTTAAAGCGTTGACAGATTACAGCCCTCATTCATTGGTCAGGATTCCGACCACGTAGCCGTTGCAGACTCAAATCGACCGACACTACGGCAGGATTAACCGTGCCTGTAACGGGACGTACGTCTCTGCGGGATCAGCGCCTGGCAACCAATAGCGTTGGCTCTCTGTTTCGGCAACGGCTGGCGTAAAGTCACGTCGGCGCGTTGACGTTTTTGTGTGTTATAGTAGGCCAGATTTTATTCATCCCGGCAGAGACGCGCTATTCCGCTCTGTGGTCGGCGCCGAAAAAGCAAAACACATTTAAAAGTACAGAAATGCATCAAAGCCAACATTCCCAGAACGCGTCATCCACGCAGGCGGTCGCTGCTGAGCAAGCGGTATATCCTTCTCAACGCTTTTCCATCGCGCCCATGCTCGACTGGACCGATCGGCACTGTCGTTATTTCCACCGCCAGCTGACGCGAAACACGCTGCTTTACACCGAAATGGTGACCACCGGCGCGATTATTCACGGCAAAGGCGACTATCTCGCCTACAGCGAAGAAGAGCATCCGGTCGCCCTGCAACTGGGCGGCAGCGATCCGGCGGCGCTGGCGCAGTGCGCACAGTTGGCGCAGGCGCGCGGCTATGATGAGATCAACCTCAACGTCGGTTGTCCATCCGATCGCGTGCAGAACGGCCGCTTCGGCGCTTGCCTGATGGGCGAGGCGGCGTTGGTGGCGGACTGCATTAAAGCGATGCGTGACGTCGTCTCGATTCCGGTCACGGTGAAAACCCGCATTGGCATCGACGAGCAGGACAGCTATGAATTTCTCTGCGATTTTATAGGCACCGTGGCGCAGCAGGGCGGCTGCGATACCTTTATTATTCACGCGCGCAAGGCCTGGCTCTCCGGCCTGAGCCCGAAGGAAAACCGCGAGATCCCGCCGCTGGACTATCCGCGCGTTTATCAGCTGAAGCGTGATTTCCCGCAGCTGACGCTGGTGCTGAACGGCGGCGTGAAGTCGCTGGAAGAGGTGCAAACCCATCTGCACTATCTCGACGGCGTGATGATGGGACGCGAAGCCTATCAAAATCCCGGTCTGCTGGCGCAGGTCGATCGCACGCTGTTTGGCAGCGGCGCGCCGGACGCCGATGCAGTGGCCGTCGTGCGTGCTATGTATCCCTATATTGAACGCGAGCTGGCGCAGGGCACGTACCTGGGCCACATTACCCGACACATGCTGGGCCTGTTCCAGGGCATCCCAGGCGCGCGTCAGTGGCGCCGCCATCTGAGCGAGAACGCGCACAAGCCGGGCGCTGGCATTGAAGTGGTGGAAAAAGCGCTGTCGCTGGTCGCCGACAAGATGACCGTGACTGCGTGATGTGTTTTAAATATGTTAAAACCTGTGCGGCGACGTGCAGGTTTTTTTATGTCCTCCGCGTGTCAAAACACCCATTGCGTTGAAAATTGATAGTTAGCTATCAAAGAGTTGAACGGAAAATAGCGGTCAGGATGCGGGCTGGATCACAGAGTGATATTTTGCTTAGCGTTTTTTCGCAATTAAACATATTTTTTACTTATGAATTCTGCGAGACTGTTTTCCGTTGAGTCGAAACAATCCATCGCCGCTGTACTCTACAACAGCGCGAATGATAAAAAAGAAAAGGGGCTTCCTGCGGGAGGCCCCATTTTTTTGCCTGAACCGTTACGGAATCAGCAGGCTGGAACCGCGCGTCGAGCGGCTTTCCAGCGTGATATGGGCTTGCTGCGCGTCGCGCAACGGGAAACGCTGATTTTCCGGCACGTTAACCTTGATCGCACCGCTGGCGATCATCGAAAAGAGATCGTTACCGGCGCGCTGAAGCTCGTCACGCGTGGTGATATAGCCATTAAGGGAAGGGCGCGTCAGATAAAGCGAGCCTTTCTGATTCAGGATCGCCAGATTCACGCCGGTCACCGGACCGGAGGCATTGCCGAAGCTCACCATCAGGCCGCGTCGCTGTAAGCAGTCAAGCGAGGCTTCCCACGTCGCTTTGCCCACCGAGTCATACACCACGCGCACTTTCTTACCGTCGGTCAGCTCGCTGACGCGCTGGACGATATCCTCTTCCTGATAGTTTATGGTCGCCCAGGCGCCGTGATCTTTCGCCAGCTGCGCTTTTTCTGCCGAGCCGACGGTGCCGATCAGGTGCGCGCCCAGCGCTTTCGCCCATTGACAGGCGATCAGCCCGACGCCGCCCGCCGCTGCGTGAAACAGAAAGGTTTCGTCAGGCTGCACTTCATAGGTCTGACGCAGCAGGTAATGCACTGTCAGCCCTTTTAAAAACGCCGCCGCCGCCTGCTCGAAGGAAATGGCGTCCGGCAGTAGCGCGATTTTATCCTGATGTACATTGTGAATTTCGCTGTAGGCCCCCAGCGGCGCCTGCGCGTAAACCACCCGATCGCCAGGCTTAATGGCGGTGACGCCGCTACCGATCTTCAGCACCACGCCCGCCGCCTCGGTACCGATGCCGGAAGGCAGCGACGGGGCCGGATACAGGCCGCTGCGCACGTAGGTATCGATGTAATTTATGCCGATGGCTTTGTTCTCCACCTGCACTTCATATTCCCCCGGTTCGGCGGGATCGAAGTCAACCCATTGCAGCTCTTCCGGGCCGCCGTGGCGGGCTATCTGAATACGTTTTGCCATGTTTGCTCCTCATGGTTTCCGGCAGCCGGAATTCGCGCCGGACGGGCGTAAAAGCGGTAAAAAACAGGTATACTTGCGCGTCACTCACACATTCGGTATTGCATTCACTATGGCAGGAAATAAACCCACCAACAAATCCAACGAGGTTCGCGATCGCCAGGTAGAAGGGCTGAAATTGCCGCCCCATTCGCTGGAAGCGGAGCAGTCGGTGCTGGGCGGGTTGATGCTGGACAACGAGCGTTGGGACAACGTCTCAGAGCGCGTAGTGGCCGAAGACTTTTACAGCCGCCCTCATCGTCTGATATTCAGTGAAATGCAGCGGCTGCTGGAAGCCAGCCAGCCTATCGACCTGATTACCCTTTCGGATTCGTTGGAGCAGCGCGGCGAGCTGGATATGGTCGGCGGCTTCGCTTACCTGGCCGAGCTGTCGAAAAACACCCCCAGCGCGGCAAACATCAACGCCTACGCCGATATCGTGCGCGAACGCGCGGTCGTGCGTGAAATGATCGCGGTCGCTAACCAGATCGCCGACGCCGGCTACGATCCGCAGGGGCGCAGCAGTGAAGATCTGCTCGACTTCGCGGAGTCGAACGTTTTTAAAATCGCCGAACAGCGCGCCAATAAAGATGAAGGCCCGAAGAATATCGAGCAGATCCTGGAAGCGACCGTTTCGCGCATCGAATCGCTCTATCAGACGCCGCACGACGGCGTAACCGGCGTCGATACCGGCTATCAGGATCTCAACAAGAAAACCGCAGGTTTGCAGCGCTCCGACTTGATTATCGTCGCCGCGCGACCCTCGATGGGTAAAACCACCTTCGCCATGAACCTGTGCGAAAACGCCGCGATGTTACAGGATAAACCGGTGCTGATCTTCAGTCTGGAGATGCCCAGCGAACAGATCATGATGCGTATGCTGGCGTCGCTGTCGCGCGTGGACCAGACGCGTATCCGTACCGGCCAACTGGATGATGAGGACTGGGCACGCATCTCCGGCACCATGGGCATTCTGCTGGAGAAAAAGAACATCTATATCGATGATTCCTCCGGCCTGACGCCGACCGAGGTGCGCTCGCGCGCGCGTCGCGTGTTCCGTGAAAACGACGGCCTGAGCATGATCATGATCGACTACCTGCAGCTAATGCGCGTACCGTCGCTTTCCGACAACCGTACGCTGGAGATTGCCGAGATCTCCCGCTCGCTGAAGGCGCTGGCGAAAGAGCTGAACGTGCCGGTGGTGGCGCTGTCGCAGCTTAACCGCTCGCTGGAGCAGCGCGCCGATAAACGTCCGGTCAACTCCGATCTGCGTGAATCCGGCTCGATCGAGCAGGACGCCGACCTGATCATGTTTATCTACCGTGACGAGGTTTATCACGAAAACAGCGATCTGAAAGGCATCGCCGAGATCATTATCGGTAAGCAGCGTAACGGCCCGATCGGCACCGTACGCCTCACCTTCAACGGACAATGGTCGCGTTTCGACAACTATGCCGGGCCGCAATACGACGACGAATAGCATGCACGTTTTGTGCATCGCGTCCGTATCATCATAAAATTGTGTTGGACATTTGCCGCTCCTGCGCATATCTGTAACGATTTCGGCGCAGAGAGCGGCAAAATGCCATGACACACATCGACGATTACGATCTGAAAATTTTGACCCTGCTGCAAAGCAATGGTCGGCTAACCAACCAGGAGCTCAGCGATTTGGTGGGCCTGTCCGCCTCGCAGTGTTCCCGCCGTCGCATCAGCCTTGAACAGGCTAACCTTATTCTTGGCTATCACGCCCGTGTCTCCCCGGATGCGGTCGGGTTGGGCATGATCGGCCTGATTGAGGTGCGTCTGCTTAATCACACCAGCGACTATGTCACCAGCTTTCATCGCATGGTGGCGGAGCAGAGCGCGATCGTCGACGCCTGGAAAACTACCGGCGACGCCGACTATCTGTTGAAGGTAGCGGTCGCGAGCCTGGCGGAATTGAGCGCGTTGATCAGCGAAATGGTGGCAGGGCATCGCAGCGTGGCGCATGTAAAAACATCCGTGGTGCTGGAAAGATTAAAAGAGAACGGCCTGATGATCGCCCCGTCTCTGCACGTTAAAAGTGCATGATGCACCAAGGTGGTGCGTTACGGGCGCATTTACGTTGAACTGTGCGTTGTAAAATCCATCGATGCACGCTGAATGCATGGATCGGCAATATTTTGCGCGAGACGTGCAAAAAAAGCTCCTGTAATTTTCAATAGGTTATCCCGCTCGCCAGATAAAGTCGCCGGGCCGCTGCGTTTATGGTGCGATTCTTGCTGTCGGTTATCTTTTTACTCTGGTCATCAGGTCCATGGATAACATTGTACAACCTGCCCGCGTTCCTCACTCTCTGCTGGAAGATACGCTGGCGCTGCTGTTTGGCACGCTGATGGTTTCGTTTGGCGTCGTTATGTTGAAACAGGCTGGCGCGCTGACCGGCAGCACCGCCGGCATCGCCTTTCTGCTCAGCTACCTGACCTCATGCTCTTTCGGCCTGCTGTTTTTCATCATCAACCTGCCGTTCTACTGGCTGGCGGTAAAGCGTATGGGCTGGGCTTTTACGATCAAAACCTTTTGCGTGGTGGCGCTGGTGTCGATCTTTACCCGCCTGCATCCGCTGTTTATGCATTTCGACGCGTTGAATCCGTTTTATGCGACATTGTTCGGTAACGTGATGATGGGTGTTGGGTTTATAGTGTTGTTTCGTCATAAGGCCAGCCTGGGCGGCATCAACATCCTGGCGCTTTGGTTACAGGATCGCTTCGGCATCCGCGCCGGTAAATTGCAAATGGCGGTAGACAGCGGGGTGGTGCTGGCCTCGCTGTTTGTGGTCTCTGCGTCGATGCTGGCGGCGTCGGTCGTCGGCGCGCTGATCCTGAACCTGATCATTGCGTTAAATCATCGGCCCGGCCGTTATGCCGTTTGACCTGCGCAGCTGTGCCTCTTTACCTATTATTATGGAGATTCACCGTGTTTCAGAAAGTTGATGCCTACGCTGGCGATCCGATACTTACCCTGATGGAAACCTTCAAACAGGATCCGCGGGCGCACAAGGTTAACCTGAGCATTGGCCTCTATTACAACGAGCAGGGGATCATTCCTCAGCTGCAGGCGGTGGCCGAAGCGGAAGCGCGCCTCAATGCCCAGCCGCATCAGGCATCGCTCTATCTACCGATGGATGGCCTCGCCAGCTACCGGCAGGCGATCGCGCCGCTGCTGTTTGGCGCGCAGCATCCCGCTTTACAGGCGAACCGCATCGCCACCATCCAGACCGTAGGCGGCTCCGGCGCGCTGAAAGTAGGCGCGGACTTTCTGAAACGCTATTTCCCGCAGTCGCAGGTATGGGTCAGCGATCCGACCTGGGAAAACCATATCGCCATCTTTGCGGGCGCCGGTTTTGAGGTGAATACCTATCCCTGGTATGACGCCGAAACCCACGGCGTGCAGTTCGACGCTTTCCTGGCGACGTTGCAAACCCTGCCGGCGCAAAGCGTAGTGCTGCTGCATCCCTGCTGCCATAACCCGACCGGCGCCGATCTCACTAACGATCAGTGGGATCGCGTGGTCGAGGTGCTTAAGGCGCGTCAGCTGATTCCTTTCCTCGATATCGCCTATCAGGGTTACGGCGCCGGTATGGAAGAGGACGCTTACGCCATTCGCGCCATCGCCGCCGCGGGCATCTCTGCGCTGATCAGCAACTCTTTCTCGAAGATATTCTCGCTCTACGGCGAGCGCGTCGGCGGCCTGTCGGTGGTATGCGCCGATGCGGAAGAGGCGACGCGCGTACAGGGTCAGCTGAAGGCTACCGTACGCCGCAACTACTCCTCGCCGCCGAACTTCGGCGCGCAGGTGGTAGCCTGCGTGCTGAACGATGAGGCGCTGAAGGCAAACTGGCTGGCGGAAGTGGAAGCGATGCGTCTGCGTATTCTTGAGATGCGTCAGTCGCTGGTGACGGTGTTGAGCACGGCGCTGCCGGGCAAAGACTTCGATTATCTGCTGAAGCAGCGCGGCATGTTCAGCTACACCGGGCTGAGCGCCCAGCAGGTCGATCGCCTGCGCAACGAATTCGGCGTCTATCTGATCCACAGCGGCCGCATGTGCCTGGCGGGCCTTAACAGCCGCAACGTGCATCAGGTGGCGGAAGCCTTCGCAGCGGTGATGTAATTCTCACCTTACCCATCAGGCGGCGCTGGCCGCCTTTTTTATTTCTTCCCGACAAAAGCCGCGCCGGATACGGCGCACAGACTTTTTCCGCCCGACGGGTTTACCTTTGCGCCACATGCTGCACACTTAACAGAGTCATTCAAATAAGGAGCAACGTTAATGTGGCATCAACAGACCCTTTCGCTGAGCGCAAAAGCGCGCGGCTTTCACCTGGTGACCGATGAGATTGTGCAACAGCTACCGGCGCTACGTGAAATCAACACGGGACTGCTGCATCTGCTGCTACAGCACACTTCCGCTTCAATCACCCTGAATGAAAATTGCGATCCCACGGTGCGCAGCGATATGGAGCAGCATTTCCTGCGCCATGTGCCGGAAGATGCGCCTTACCAGCACGATTATGAAGGCGCGGACGATATGCCGGCGCACATTAAATCGTCGCTGCTGGGCGTATCGCTGCTGCTGCCGGTTAGCCGTGGGCGTCTGGTCTTAGGTACGTGGCAGGGCATCTGGCTGGGAGAACACCGCGTACATGGCGGCTCACGTCGGATTGTCGCCACGCTGCAAGGAGAATAACCATGAATACGTCCGATCTGCTGTCATACTGCATGAGCAAAGAGGGCGCGGAGCAACGCGTCCATAACGACTGGAAAGCGACGCAAATCCAGTCTGACGGCGTGCTGTTCGCCATGGTGCATGAATCGGAAGGGCGCCCGGCCGTCTCGCTGAAAACCTCGCCGGCGCTGGCTGAACTGCTGCGCGAGCAGCATGAGGATGTCTTTCCCAGCGCGCACCTGAATAAAACGCACTGGAGCACGCTTTACCTCGACGGCGGACTGAAGGATTCGCAGATCTACTATCTGGTGGATGCGTCGCTACAGCAGGCGCTGGCGACGAAAGGCGGACATCACGGCTGAAAGGCTGTCGCTGCGGCATGCCGCAGCGACAGAAAAATTACGCGGCGCTTTCCTGGCGCAGCGTATCGATATCGATCACAAAGCGGTATTTCACATCGCTTTTCAGCATACGCTCATAGGCTTCGTTAATCTGATTCATGGCGATCAGTTCGATATCTGAGGTGATATTGTGTTCGCCGCAGAAATCGAGCATCTCCTGGGTTTCAGCGATGCCGCCGATCAGCGAGCCAGCGACGCTGCGACGCTTGAAAATCAGGTCGAAAACGTGCGGCGCCGGATGATCGTGTTCCGGCGCGCCGACCAGCGTCAGGTTGCCGTCGCGTTTCAGCAGGTTGATGAACGGATTGAGATCGTGCTGCGCCGCCACGGTATTAAGGATAAAGTCGAAGCTGTTGACATGCTGCGCCATCTGCTGCGGATCTTTCGAGATCACCACTTCATCGGCGCCCAGACGCTTGCCGTCTTCGATTTTCGACGGCGAGGTGGTGAACAGCACCACATGCGCGCCCATCGCGTGCGCCAGCTTCACGCCCATATGGCCTAAACCGCCCAGGCCGACGATGCCCACTTTTTTACCCGGTCCGACGTTCCAGTGACGCAGTGGAGAGTAAGTGGTGATGCCTGCGCACAACAGCGGCGCGACGCCTGCCGGATCGAGGTTTTCCGGCACGCGCAGCACGAAGTCTTCATGCACTACGATGCTGGTGGCGTAGCCGCCATAGGTAATCTCTTTTGTTTTGAGATCCTGGCCGTTATAGGTTGGCACAAAACCCGTTTCGCAATACTGTTCCAGCCCTTCCTGGCAGCTCGGACAGCTACGGCAGGAATCCACCATACAGCCAACGCCCACCAGATCGCCCACCTGATATTTATGGCCGTGGCTGCCTACCGCGGTAACGCGGCCAACGATTTCGTGGCCCGGCACCACCGGAAAAATGGTGTTTTGCCATTCATTACGGGCCTGATGCAGGTCGGAGTGACAGACGCCGCAAAATAACACTTCAATTTGTACATCATGCTCGCGCAGTTCACGCGGCTTGTAGTCAAAAGGCGCGAGTCTGGATTTCGCATCCTGGGCTGCATAAGCGTGCGTAATATTCATGGTGTCTCCTGTGATTGAAGCGGTTAAGGGCGGGCAAAGAGGCCGCCCAGGTGAAACCAGCTACGCTGCGCCCGGCATGAGAGCAGCGTGAACGTTAAGGATAAGCAGAGGAGAGAAGAGCGGCCAGACACGATCATGCCAAAATCTTGCCTGATCCTGCACGATTGTCCGTCAATGAGGCAATGTGCCGCGCGCCGACGCGCCAGGGTTAAAGGCGGCCTGAAGCGAAAGGCCCGGCGAACGGCGATAAAAAAGCCCCTGCGCGTGCGCGTCAGGGGCTGTGTAAACAGCAATCTTAGCGTTGTTCCAGCAGCGGCTTCAGGAAACGCGCGGTATGCGACTCTTTGCACTTCGCCACGGTTTCCGGCGTGCCTGCCACCAGAATCTGACCGCCGCCGCTGCCGCCTTCCGGCCCCAGATCGACAATCCAGTCGGCAGTTTTCACCACGTCGAGGTTATGCTCAATCACCACGATGGTATTGCCCTGATCGCGCAGCTGATGGAGCACCGTCAGCAGCAGCTGGATATCCGCGAAGTGCAAACCGGTGGTCGGTTCATCAAGGATATAGAGCGTCTGACCGGTGCCGCGCTTCGACAGCTCGCGCGCCAGCTTCACGCGCTGCGCCTCGCCGCCGGACAGCGTAGTGGCGGACTGACCCAGACGAATATAGGAAAGCCCCACGTCCATCAGCGTCTGGAGCTTACGCGCCAGCGCTGGCACCGCGTCGAAGAACTCGCGCGCCTCTTCGATGGTCATATCCAGCACTTCGTGGATGCTCTTGCCTTTGTATTTAATCTCAAGCGTTTCGCGGTTATAGCGCTTGCCTTTGCACTGGTCGCACGGCACATAGATATCCGGCAGGAAGTGCATCTCCACGCGCAGCACGCCGTCGCCCTGACAGGCTTCGCAGCGTCCGCCGCGCACGTTAAAGCTGAAGCGGCCTGGGTTATAGCCGCGCGAACGGGATTCCGGCACGCCGGCGAACAGTTCGCGGATCGGCGTGAAAATGCCCGTGTAGGTCGCCGGGTTGGAGCGCGGCGTACGACCAATCGGGCTCTGATCGATATCGATAACTTTATCGAAATGCTCCATGCCGCTGACGTCGCGGTAAGGCGCTGCTTCCGCGATGGTCGCGCCGTTCAGCTGGCGCTGCGCGATCGGGAACAGCGTGTCGTTGATCAGGGTCGATTTACCGGAGCCGGAGACGCCGGTCACGCAGGTAAACAGGCCGACCGGCAGCGTCAGCGTCACATCCTTCAGGTTGTTGCCGCGCGCGCCGGTAATCTTCAGCACCTTGTTCGGATCGGCGGGCACGCGCTGTTCCGGCACTTCGATTTTTCGCTTGCCGCTCAGGTACTGGCCGGTCAGCGATTCCTCTACCTGCATAATCTCGTCGGCGGTGCCTTCCGCCACGACCTGACCGCCGTGCACGCCCGCGCCAGGGCCGATATCGATAATATGATCGGCGGCGCGAATCGCATCCTCGTCATGTTCCACCACGATCACCGTGTTGCCCAGGTCGCGCAGGTGAATCAGCGTATCGAGCAGGCGCTCGTTATCGCGCTGGTGCAGGCCGATAGAGGGCTCATCCAGCACGTACATCACGCCTACCAGACCGGCCCCGATCTGGCTCGCCAGACGGATGCGCTGCGCCTCGCCGCCGGAGAGCGTTTCCGCCGAACGCGACATGGAAAGGTAGTTCAAACCGACGTTGACCAGGAAGCTCAGGCGATCGCCGATCTCTTTCAGCACTTTCTCGGCGATTTTGGCGCGCTGGCCGCTCAGCTTCAGGTTGCGGAAAAAGTCCATCGCGTGACCGATGCTCATATCAGAGATGGTCGGCAGCGTGGTGTTTTCCACATAAACGTGACGCGCTTCGCGGCGCAGGCGCGTCCCTTCGCAGGTAGCGCAGGCGCGGTTGCTGATGAACTTCGCCAGATCTTCGCGCACCGCGCTCGATTCCGTCTCTTTATAGCGGCGCTCCATATTGTGCAGCACGCCCTCAAACGGATGTCGACGCACCGAGGTGTCGCCGCGATCGTTGATATATTTAAATTCGATGCTCTCTTTGCCGGATCCATACAGGATCACCTGGCGCACTTTTTCGCTCAGGCTGTTGAACGGCGCTTCGATATCGAATTTCAGATGATCCGCCAGCGAGCGCAGCATCTGGAAATAGTAGAAGTTGCGACGATCCCAGCCGCGAATCGCGCCGCCCGCCAGCGACAGCTCGGCGTTCTGCACCACGCGCTCAGGATCAAAATATTGCTGCACGCCCAGGCCGTCGCAGGTCGGGCAGGCGCCGGCCGGGTTGTTGAACGAGAAGAGGCGCGGCTCCAGCTCGCTCATGCTGTAACCGCAGATCGGACAGGCGAAGTTGGCGGAGAACAGCAGTTCTTCCGCATTGGCATCATCCATATCCGCCACGATCGCCGTGCCGCCGGAAAGCTCCAGCGCGGTCTCGAACGATTCCGCCAGACGCGTCGCCAGATCCTCGCGCACCTTAAAGCGATCGATAACCACTTCGATGGTGTGTTTCTTTTGCAGCTCCAGCTTCGGCGGATCGGAAAGATCGCACACTTCGCCGTCGATGCGGGCGCGGATATAGCCCTGCGTCGCCAGGTTCTCCAGCGTCTTGGTGTGTTCGCCTTTGCGATCTTTCACCACCGGCGCCAGCAGCATCAGGCGCGCGCCTTCCGGCTGCGCCAGCACGTTGTCGACCATTTGGCTCACGGTTTGCGCCGCCAGCGGCACGTCATGATCGGGACAGCGCGGCTCGCCCACGCGGGCGAACAGCAGACGCAGATAGTCATGAATTTCAGTAATGGTCCCGACCGTTGAACGCGGGTTATGGGACGTTGATTTCTGCTCGATCGAAATCGCAGGCGATAGCCCTTCGATATGATCGACATCCGGTTTTTCCATCAGCGAAAGAAACTGACGCGCATAGGCGGAAAGGGATTCCACATAGCGGCGTTGTCCCTCGGCGTAGAGCGTATCGAACGCCAGCGAGGACTTACCGGAACCTGACAGGCCGGTGACAACGATCAGTTTGTCGCGAGGGATGATCAGGTTGATGTTTTTCAGGTTGTGGGTGCGGGCACCCCGGACTTCAATCTTATCCATTCACATTTCCCGGATTAACGCAGACTCACCATGCCCGTAACGATACGGCAGGATTGAACAGGTCATTATGGCACAAAAAATAACTGAATGTATATCCAGTAGTCTGTTGCAACCCTGCAAAAAGATCTTCATTATTGGAAGCTCGCTCGGAAGTATGATCGGGCAGGCTAGCGTGGTAGAATTTACCGTTTAGACTTTAGTGAATACTCATCGGGAGACGCGAACATGGCCAGCAGAGGCGTTAACAAAGTGATTCTTGTCGGGAATCTGGGTCAGGATCCGGAAGTGCGTTATATGCCGAATGGTGGAGCCGTAGCGAATATTACGCTGGCGACATCCGAAAGCTGGCGTGACAAGCAGACCGGAGAGACCAAAGAGAAAACGGAATGGCACCGTGTCGTGCTGTTCGGCAAACTGGCGGAAGTGGCGGGCGAATACCTGCGCAAAGGTTCCCAGGTTTATATCGAAGGTTCTCTGCAAACGCGCAAGTGGCAGGATCAGAGCGGCCAGGAACGTTACACTACGGAAGTGGTGGTGAACGTCGGCGGTACCATGCAGATGCTGGGCGGCCGCCAGAACGGCGGCGCGGGCGCGCAGGCCAGTGGCGGCATGGGCGGCGGCGGCAACAACAACGGTTGGGGCCAGCCTCAGCAGCCGCAGGGCGGCAACCAGTTCAGCGGCGGCGGCCAGGCGCCTTCCCGTCCGCAGCAGCAGAGCGCGCCGGCTAACAACGAGCCGCCGATGGATTTCGACGACGACATCCCGTTCTGATTTCATTTTTCCACTATGGAAAAACGATGCTATTAAAAAACCCCGCCTGCGCGGGGTTTTTTATTACCTTTGTCGCGCTTTGGGTGAAGGTAGTTCATTTCTCACGCGTGCTTTCGAAACGCTATTGCTCTGAATGATTAATAGCCTAATAAATAACATTGTTGAAAATAATATCAATCATCTGTTCAGTATCAATCAATATAATAAGCTGAAAATACATTTTTCTGTTTTTCTCTCGCTGGAATATTCTGCCAGCTTTAAAATTGTATATCCTTTTTTAATATCATCAGCAGCATTAGTTGACAGCAGGATGGCTAAAAGCGCATCTTATTTCACCAGGGTATTCCTGCTCTTGCCGGCTATTCTTTTACGCAAAATAATTCTCGCCTTCTCTGTTTTCTGATGGATAGACGCGCGCCCTTTGCCCAGACTGAGCCAATTGCTTACTGACTCAGTTAATCAACAAAGCTAACGAGTTGGCTCCTCTTCACCGTCGCTCATCTTTGCCGTGCGAACCGTTGTGCAGCGGCAGCTGCGCCGTAAGGCTCACGACAATGGACTCTCCGGATTTTTTCTTTTTCTAAGGCAAATTAATGCAGGAATATTTCATTCATTTACGTTAATGGATTTATATTTTCTGTTATTTTTTTTTAACGCAAATAAATATATAAAATGGCGTATCTTGAGGCGAGGCAATAACAGAAAGGAAAAGGTGTTTACTGCTTCTCTGAAAGGAAAATTAGAGCTGTCACATTCAATTTTTTATGGTAGATTACGCCGAAAATAGAACAGGCAAACAGTTGCTTAGGGCAGCATGTGACGCTTCATGCCCGTTTTATGGCAATAGCTTATTTCTTCACGATAAAAAGAAACAAAAATAGTTACGCTGCGAAAGCAATGTGCTGATGTTTTGTTTCGCCATCATCATGTCAGTGAATCATGACGATACCACCTGGCATTAAAGGCAGCGCTTATTTTAGCCAGCCGGTGATGAAAACACTTTACTCAAATCTGGAGCTCTCTCGCTCTTTCCATTAAGGACAGGAAAATGGGATATAAAAAACACGCCGTGGTCGCAATCGCTCTTTCTGCCGTTCTGCTTTCAGGCTGTAGCGCCATGAGCACGGCGATCAAAAAGCGCAACCTTGAGGTGAAAACGCAGATGAGCCAGACCATCTGGCTGGAGCCTTCATCTGAAAAGACCGTTTACATCCAGGTAAAAAACACCTCCGATAAGGATATGAGCGATCTGCCCGACCTGCTGGCGCAGGATCTGCGCGCCAAAGGCTACAACGTCGTTTCTTCGCCGGACAGCGCTTACTACTGGATTCAGGCCAACGTGCTGAAAGCGGACAAAATGGATCTGCGGGAAGCGCAAGGTCTTCTGGGCAGCGGCTATGAAGGCGCCGTTGCAGGCGCAGCGCTGGGCGGCGGCATCACCGCTTACAACAGCAACTCCGGCGGCGCGGCGCTGGGTATTGGCCTGGCGGCCGGTCTGGCTGGCCTGGCGGCCGATGCGCTGGTTGAAGACGTGAACTACACCATGGTCACCGATCTGCAAATTTCCGAGCGCAGCAAAAACAAAGTGACCACCGACAATATCGCGGCGCTGCGTCAGGGCACCTCTGGCGTTAAGCTGCAAACCAGCACTGCCGACGGCAACCGTATGAAGTATCAGACGCGCGTCGTTTCCAACGCCAACAAGGTTAACCTGAAGTTTGAAGAGGCGAAACCGGTGCTGGAAGCGCAGCTGGCGAAATCAGTTGCCTCTATCCTGTAATATGCGGCAGGGCGGCTAAAGGCCGCCCTGCGGTATTGATTCTGCTGCTACGATCAATGGCTTTCGCGGTGATGCTGTTCGCAGCGCTCTTTGGCTTCCTGACGCAGATCGCGCAAATCTGGCATGCTGTTGCCAGAGCCGTAACCCATCGTACCGTCGGTCGCTTCCTGTTTTTCATCCGCCGCTGCAAATTGCAGCTTGCCATCCTGCTGCTGCCATTCGCCGCTCTGGCTCTGTCGTGCAAAGACAAGGGCATATTCCGGGGTGGATTCATCAGCGCCATAGATTTCATATTTATGGGCCAGCTCATTGTCATTGCCTAATTCCAGCGTATCAATCAGTTTTAAGTCCGCCATTGGTGCCTCCTGTTATACAAAAACCAAGTATAGGTAATTTATCGCTGCCTGAAGGCGCGACGGCTTTTCTTTCCCGATGGAACCGCCGCCACGCTGCACCAAAAGCTGCTTCCCTGAGATTAAAAGCGGCTGAACAGCATAAACAGCAGGGCGGAGATCAGGATCGAAACCGGCAGCGTCAGCAGCCAGGCGATCAGCAAATTACGCAACGTAGCGGTTTGCAGGCCGGAGCGGTTGGCGGCCATGGTGCCCGCAACGCCGGAAGAGAGCACATGCGTGGTGGAGACCGGCAGGCCGAAGGCGTCGGCGGCGCCAATGGTGGCGACCGTCACCAGTTCGGCGCTGGCGCCCTGCGCGTAGCTGAGATGCGCCTTGCCGATACGTTCGCCGACGGTAATCACGATGCGTCGCCAGCCCACCATGGTGCCAAGCCCCAGCGCCAGCGCGACCACCACCTTCACCCACAGCGGAATAAAACGGGTAGCATTATCCAGCTCGCTTTTCATTGCGTTGAGGTTATCCTGCGTTTCCTGCGGCAGCGCGACGTTGGCCGCCTTCAGCTGCTTGATGCTTTCGGCGGCCAGGTACATATCGTTGCGGGTGTTCGCCACCAGCTGCGCCGGAATGTTATCCATCGAACCATACTGCTTAATCTGCGTGCCGATTTTCTGCAACAGCGCGCCGAGCGCAGGCATCACCTGCGGCGTCACGTCGCCGCTGCGCATAAACGTCAGCAGCTGGTTGCGCGGCGAGTCGGGCAGCGGCGTCTGTGACGTGCCGATCAGCTGTTGGCCGGTGACCTGCGCCAGCGCCGCTACGCGCGGGATCTGCTCCGGCGGCACTGAGCGGTTAAGGGCATAAACGATAGGCATCGTTCCCACCAGAATCAGCATAATCAGCCCCATGCCTTTCTGCCCGTCATTGGAGCCGTGGGCGAAGGAGACGCCTGTGCAGGTTAAAATCAGCAGCGCGCGGATCCAGCCCGGCGGCGGCTGCCGGCCTTCCGGCGCGGTATAAAGCTGACGATTACGCACCAGCTTTTTCATCGCCAGCAGCAGCAGGGCGGCGCTGATAAAGCCCACCAGCGGTGAAAACAGCAGCGCCCAGGCGACATTCTCCGCCTGATCCCAGTTCACGCCTTCCATGCCGCTGCGACCGTGGATCAGCGCGTTGGCGACGCCGACGCCGGTAATCGAGCCGATCAGCGTATGGGAAGAAGAGGAGGGCAGGCCGAGATACCAGGTGCCGAGATTCCAGATAATCGCGGAAAACAGCAGCGCGTAAATCATGGCGAAGCCGTTGCCGCTGCTTGCTTGTAGAATCAGCTCCATCGGCAACAGCGAAATGATGCCGAAGGCCACCGCGCCGCTGGAGAGCAGCACGCCGGTGAAGTTGCACAGCCCGGACCAGAGGATCGCCGCGCCGGGCGTCAGAGAATGGGTGTAAATTACCGTCGCCACCGCGTTCGCCGTATCGTGAAAGCCGTTAACGAACTCAAAGCCCAGCGCGATCAGCAGCGCCAGCCCCAGCAGTACGAAAGGCAGATAGCTGGTCACCACCTGGCCCGACTCTTCCACATCGGCAAACAGGTTCACCGCGGCGAACGCCACTCCGCCCAGCATCAGCAGGACGATTGCCGTCGCGGTTTTTTTGCTGTGTTTACTGTTCAGATCGGGGCGTGCCGGCGCGGGCGCGGCGTTCCAGGTTTGGTTTTCACTCATGACGGACCTCGTAAGAGAATTGAGACGGCAGTTCAGGTGTGATACGTGGACGATATGACAGTGAGATGAACCAAACGGCAGAATCGTCGCATTCCGAACGGTCTGACAACCGCTATTTTATTAACGACTTGCAGGCGGGGGTTGCTGTTTATTTAAGGGAAATTTTTGATTAGGGGTTTAACAGGCGTTTTTTTACGCCGTTCCGTCATTCGTCTTTAGGTATTTATTCGTTACATATTTGGCCGTTACGTATAAAGCTGGCAAGCGTAAGGGCTAAATAACCTTTTGATTTATCATGGTAAATTAATAAATAAATATACACAAAATAATCAATTGAGCCGCAGACGGAAAAAACCTATATTATGCCGGCCTTAAACAAGGCGTTAACCCTTAAATTTATTTTTTCAACCATTGCGCTACTTATCGCCCTGGTTGTAGGAGAGATATGATGACGGATAAAGTCCGTATTGATACTTTAGGTGCTAATTCATTGAACAAAAATAATAAAGATTATTTAGAAAGACAGGATGCGTTCGAATCGAACGTCAGAAGCTATCCGCGCAAATTGCCTTTAGCCATTGCGAAAGCTCAAGGCGCCTGGATCATTGACGTTGAGAATAATCAATATCTTGACTGCCTGGCGGGCGCTGGAACGCTGGCGCTGGGACATAACCATCCTGACATCCTGCAAAGCATCCAAAATGTCATTACCAGCGGCTTGCCGTTACATACTCTTGATCTCACGACGCCGTTAAAAGACGCCTTTTCGGAATATCTGCTCTCTCTGCTGCCGGGCGAAGGCAAAGAATACTGCCTGCAATTTACCGGCCCGTCCGGTGCGGACGCGGTTGAAGCGGCGCTGAAGCTGGCGAAAAAAGTGACCGGTCGTTCCGGCGTCATCAGCTTCTCGGGCGGCTACCACGGCATGACGCACGGCGCGCTGGCGGTAACCGGCAACCTGTCGCCGAAAGAAGCGGTCGACGGCATGATGCCTGAAGTGCAGTTTATGCCTTATCCCCATCTCTACCGTTGCCCGCTGGGCATCGGCGGCGAGGCGGGCGTTAAAGCGCTGAGCTACTACTTTGAAAACCTGATCAACGATGTGGAAAGCGGCGTGCGCAAACCGGCGGCGGTGATCCTGGAAGCCGTGCAGGGCGAAGGCGGCGTTAACCCGGCGCCAGCCGAGTGGCTGCAACGCATTCGCAAAGTGACGCAGGAGCACGGCATTCTGCTGATCCTCGACGAAGTGCAGGCGGGCTTCGCGCGCACCGGCAAATTCTTCGCCTTTGAACACGCGGGTATTGAGCCGGACATTATCGTGATGTCTAAAGCGGTAGGCGGCGGTTTGCCGCTGGCGGTGCTCGGTATTAAAAAACAGTTCGACGCCTGGGCGCCGGGCCACCACACTGGCACCTTCCGCGGCAACCAGCTGGCGATGGCGACCGGCCTGACCACGCTGAAAATCCTGAAAGAGAACAACGTCGCGGGCAAAGTGGCGGAGCAGGGCGAGTGGCTGAAAGGCAAGCTGGTCGAGCTGCAAAAACGCTATCCGGTGATTGGCCATGTGCGTGGCCTGGGCATGATGATCGGCATTGAGATCGTTAAGCCGGACGCCGCGCAGGATCACATGGGCTGCTACCCGGCCGACGGCGAGCTTTCCGCTCTGTTGCAGAAGAAGTGCTTTGAGTCCGGGCTGATCCTCGAACGCGGCGGACGTCACGGCAGCGTGTTGCGTCTGCTGCCTTCTCTGCTGATCACCAACGATGAGCTGGCGATCTTCCTGGAGAAATTCGAAAGCGCCCTGTTAGCCGCAGGCGTTAAGCCTGTCGCGGTGGAGTAAAAAGCGATGACCAGTGAAAATCCTATCCTGGCGGCTTCGGCGCAGAGCATCGAAGCCTACCAGCAGGCGATAGCCCAGAGCAGCCAGGCGGTGGTGCAGTGGTTGCAGCAGCCTGAAATGTATCGCGGGAAAACCGTCGATGAGCTGCGCGATCGCATTCAGCTCGACTTTAATCCGCAGGGGTTAGGCAATCAGGCCGCCATCGAGCGGGCGGTTGAGTACTTCCTGCAGGATAGCCTGGCGGTGCATCATCCACAGTGCGTGGCGCATCTGCACTGCCCAAGCCTGGTGGTGAGCCAGGCGGCGGAGGTACTGATCAACGCCACCAACCAGAGCATGGACTCCTGGGACCAAAGCCCGTCGGCCACCATTATTGAAATGAAGCTGATCGAATGGCTGCGCGCCCAGGTCGGCTATCAGGCTGGCGACGCGGGCGTCTTTACCAGCGGCGGCACCCAGAGCAACCTGATGGGGCTGATGCTGGCGCGTGACGCCTTCTTCGCGCGCGCCGGTCACTCTGTTCAG